>NZ_BJNW01000004.1 GCF_006539885.1 Kocuria varians
ACATCGAAACCGACGACTCACACACCGTCCGGACCGAATAACGGGGGCGGCCCAACGGCGGATGCGACTCAGCTGCACGCCCATTACTTGAAGGGGACGATCTACTGCGGCGCGTGCGGTTCGCGATTCATCATCGTGAACGCGAACAACGTCAAGGGGCGGATCTACCCGTACTTCGTGTGCAACGGCCGCCACTCGAAAGCGACGTCCTGCACCCGCCAGGCGATCCTCATCGAGGACGTCGAGCGCCTGGTCGAGAAGTATTACGAGTCGATCCAGATCTCAGGCGAAATGCGCCAGTCGCTCGCGGGCATGGTCCACGCTGAGTTCGATCATCTTCTGGCCGAGGACTCGGGTGAGCTGGAGTCGTTGGCGAAGGAGCGTTTCGGTCTGGAGGAGGAGCGGCTCGTCGTGCTGCGTGCTCATTACTCGGGTGCGATCTCGTTGGAACTACTCAAGGAAGAGCAGATGCGAATTGAAGCCAGGCTTGATGACATCAAGGGGAGGCTGTCTGCCCATCACGACGAGTACGCGGCAGCCCGAGAGAACTTGGATGATTGCTTGACGTTGCTGGCAAACGTCTCGCTGATCTACAGCCGGTGCGATAACCAGAACAGGAGGCTGTGCAACCAGGCGTTCTTCCGGAAGATCTTCATCGACCAGGATCGGGAAGTGCGGGTCGAGTACCAGCCGTCCTACGAAGCGCTCTGCGATATCGAGATCCAGGGCAACGCACTCAACTGGGCCGAGCAGGCAAAGAAAAAGGACGAGGTTCAGACTTTCTCAAGAGTGGAAACTCTTGTCGAAGGTTTGAACCTCGCCCATATGGGGTGAGCGACGGGGGTTGAACCCGCGACCTCCTGGACCACAACCAGGCGCTCTGCCGACTGAGCTACGCCCACCATGTAACCCGCGACGGGACCGTTCGATCCCTCCGGGCAACGACGACCACTATAGCGCACGTGGGCGCCGTTGCGCGCATCGGGGTTCGCCGCACGGCGGCGTGCACGAGCGCGGACCGTGGCACGGACGGCACCCCGCGCCCGTCGGGAGCCGCTAGTGCCGCGTGGCCGTGCGCGTGGGGGAGGCGGAGATGAGCGCGGCAACCCGCCGGGCGTCGTCGGACGTGGGGCCGGGATCGCCGGGGAAGAGGACGTGGCGGTAGTAGCGCAGCTCGTCGATCGAGTCCTCGATGTCCCCGAGCGCACGGTGGTTGCCGGTCTTCTCCGGTGCCTGGAAGTAGGCGCGCGGGTACCAGCGGCGTGCGAGCTCCTTGAGGGTGGAGACGTCGATGATCCGGTAGTGCAGGTGGTCCACGAGCTCGGGCATGTCCCGGGAGAGGAACGTCTTGTCCGTGCCCACCGAGTTGCCGCCCAGGGGAGCCTTGCCGGGCTCCGGCACCCACTCGCGAATGTAGTCGAGGACCTGCTTCTGGGCGGTGGCTATGTCCGTGCCGCGCTCCAGCTCGGGCAACAGACCCGAGGTCTCGTGCATGTTCCGCACGAAGTCGTTCATCTGCTCCAGGGCGGCCTGCGGGGGCTTGATCACCACGTCCACGCCGTCACCCAGCACGTTGAGCTCGTCGTCCGTCACGAGCGCGGCCACCTCGATCAACGCGTCCTCGGACAGGGAGAGCCCCGTCATCTCGCAGTCGATCCACACAATTCTCCGGTTTCCAGTCGTCACGCCCCCCAATCTATCGTGTCGTTCCCGGCGGGCTCCCACGGCGGCACCGCGCGCGCTGCCCCGGCCCGGGCGAGGTCGCGCGATAGGATCGGGGCCCGACGTCGCCCCCGCGCCCCGAGCGCGGGCGGCACCCTCGCGGCGCGTTCCCACCGCGACCGGCCCGACAACCACCGGGAGGCCCCCGCAGTGCGTACCCCGTCCAGGACGGCTCGAGTCCCCGGTCCGCCACAAGCCGCAGGCCACGGCCGGAACCTGCTGCTCCGCGACGACGCCATGACCTCCTCCCTGCTGCGGACCGTGCTCATGGGGGCCCTGGGCTCGCTCATGCTCGCGTTCGGCTCGCTGGGTGTCGGCTGGCTCGCCAACGTCTCCGCGCTGCGCCGCACCCCGCTGATCATCTGGATGCGCTTCGAGACCGTGGGTGTGGTGGTCTCCGTGGTCGCCCTGGCCCTGGGTGCCATGCTGCTCGTGCGGCAGTGGCTGCGACTCGGCCAGAAGCTCACGCCCTGGGGGCCCTCCAGCGCCCGCTGGGTGCTCGTGGCGATCGGAGCGTGGGCGGCGCCCATGCTCGTGAGCATCCCGCTGTTCAGCCGGGACGTGTACTCGTACATCGGCCAGGGGCGGGTGATGCTCAACGGGCTGAACCCCTACGAGTCCGGCGTCTCCGCGATCGACAACTTCTTCCAGCTCGGGGCGGACCAGCTCTGGGCCCAGTCGCCGCCCCCCTACGGGCCGGTGTTCCTGTGGCTTGAGGAGCTCGTGGTCGTCCTCACGGGCGCGGATCCGGACGCCTCGGCGCTGCTGTTCCGGGCCATGTGCGTGCTTGCGGTGATCGCGTGCATGTGGGTGATCCCGCGCCTGGCGCGGCTGCACGGCGTGAACCCGCGCCGTGCGCTGTGGCTGTCCGTGGCCAACCCGCTGTTCCTCACGAACTTCGTGGTGGCGGCCCACAACGACGCCATCATGCTGGCCCTCGCGCTGCTCGGCACCTATGCGGCGGCGGTGCAGCGCAACTGGAAGGGCGGGCTGATCGGCACCACGCTGGTGACGCTGTCCGTGGCCATCAAGCCCATCACCCTCGTGTTCCTGCCCTTCGTGGGGCTGCTGTGGGCCGGAAAGAACGCCTCGTGGCCCCGCCGCTTCGTGGTGTGGGTGCTGACCCTCGCGTACTCCCTGGCCCTGCTGGGGCTCATGGGTGCGGTCAACGGCTTCGGCTTCGGCTGGGTCTCCGCCGTCTCCACCCCGGGCACCGTCTATATCTGGTACGCGCCCATCGGTCTGCTGGGACTCTTCGCGCAGCTCGTGGCCAGCTCGTGGGGCCTCAACGGCTCCGCGTGGATGCACGCCGTCCACTCGGCAGGTACGGCACTTGCCGCCCTCACCACGGTGGTCCTGATGTTCGTGGGCCGCGACTCCAGGATCTTTCGGCGCCTCGCGTGGTCCCTCGCGGCCTTCGTGCTGTTGTCCCCGATCATCCAGGCCTGGTACGTGGTGTGGCTGATCCCGCTCTTCGCGGTCACGGGCATCCGCGACGACTGGCAGGTGGACGTGCTGTTCTTCATCACCGTGTTCTTCACGGTCTACGCGGTGGCGGACCAGCTGGACATCTTCCCCTACCTGGACCTCAACCTCATCGCCGCGCGCGTGATTGCCGCGCTCGTGGCCTTCACCTACGGCGTCTACCTGTGGGTGCTCGATCCTGCGACCAGACGCATCGCGCGCAACCAGGCGCTGCACCGGGGCCGGGAAGCGGTGCTGTAGCGGGCGACGCCGTCGGCCCCGGCCGTGCTGCGGCCCGCACCGCAGCGGCGGCTGGGCGCCCGCTCGACGCCGTGCCCCAGCGCCCCGCGCGGGCGAAAGACCCGCGCCTCAGGCGGACCGAGGGCCCCGCTCGTGACGAGCGGGGCCCTCGGTGTGCCGCGTGGGATCACACGCCGTAGTACAGCTGGAACTCCAGGGGGTGGGGGACCAGGGAGAGCGGCTTGAGCTCGTTCTCGCGCTTGTACTCGATCCAGGACTCGATCAGGTCCTCGGTGAACACGTCACCGGCGAGCAGGAACTCGTGGTCCTCCTCGAGCGCCTTCAGGGCCTCATCGAGGCTGCCCGGGGCCGTCTTGATGTCCTTGGCCTCCTCCGGGGGAAGCTCGTAGAGGTCCTTGTCGATCGGGTCCGCCGGCTCGATGCGGTTGCGGATGCCGTCCAGGCCGGCCATCAGCTGCGCGGCGAACGCCAGGTACGGGTTGCACGAGGGGTCCGGGGCGCGGAACTCGAGGCGCTTGGCCTTGGGGTTCGTACCGGTGATCGGGATGCGGATGCCCGCGGAGCGGTTGCCCTGCGAGTACACCATGTTCACCGGGGCCTCGAAGCCCTTCACCAGGCGGCGGTAGGAGTTCACGGTCGGGTTGGTGAACGCCAGCACGGCCGAGGAGTGCTCGAGCAGGCCGCCGATGTACCAGCGGGCGAGGTCCGAGAGACCCGCGTAGCCCTTCTCGTCGTAGAACAGCGGCTCGCCGCCCTTCCACAGCGACTGGTGGCAGTGCATGCCGGAGCCGTTGTCGTTGAAGACCGGCTTGGGCATGAACGTGGCGGTCTTGCCGAACGCGTCCGCGGTGTTCTTGATGACGTACTTGAACTTCAGCAGGTCGTCCGCGGCAGCGGTGAGGGTGGAGAACTTGTAGTTGATCTCCGCCTGGCCCGAGGCGCCGACCTCGTGGTGGGAGCGCTCGACCTCGAGGCCGATCTCGTCCAGCGCCACGCACATGGCGTCACGCAGGTCCGCCTGCTTGTCCACGGGGGACACGGGGAAGTAGCCGCCCTTGACCGCGGTCTTGTTCGCGAGGTTGCCGCCCTCCTCCTTGCGACCGCTGTTCCAGGGGGCTTCCTCGGAGTCGATCTTGTAGAACGTGGACTGCGGCTCCACCTGGAAGCGGGCGTCGTCGAAGATGAAGAACTCGGCCTCGGACGCGAAGTTCGCGGTGTCCGCGATACCCGTGGACGCCAGGTACGCCTCGGCGCGCTCGGCCACACCGCGCGGGTCGCGGTGGTAGGGCTCACCCGTGCGGGGGTTCACGATGGAGCACGTGACCACCAGGGTCTTCTCCACGCGGAACGGGTCCACGAACGCGGACTGCGGGTCCGGGATGAGCTGCATGTCGGACTCGGCGATGCCCTGGAAGCCGCGGATGGAGGAGCCGTCGAACAGCTGTCCGTCAGTGAAGAAGTCCGCGTCCACCGCCTTGGCCGGCAGGTTGAAGTGCTGCTGCACGCCGGGCATGTCCGTGAAACGGAGGTCGACGAACACGACCTCTTCGTCCTTGATGTACGACAGCACTTCGTCGGCTGATTGGAACATGGACCTGTTCTCCTTCTCTGTGGGCGTCCGATCGACGCCGCGGCGGCTGGAACCGCCGTGGCCGTCCGGTTCTGGTGTCCAGCGTAGGAACCTGGCGTTGCCCGGCCGTGTCACCGGTGTTTCGAGCGTGTAACACGGGAGGAACGTGGGGCGGGGCTCCGCCGATCGGTCAGTACACGTGCCATTCTACCGGCGTCCCGGGGAGGTGCAGGGCACACAGGACCCGCGCGGCTGCCGGGCGAGCCCCGGCTGTGGGGCCGATAGGCTGGGGGCATGGTTTCACGGCAGGACATGGGCTCGTGGCTGGACGGCCCGCCCCGCGACGGCTCCCAGTACCCCGGACAGCGCTGGGGACGCCCCGAACGCGGCCCGGGCTCCATCGCGCGCTTCGCGCCGCGGCTGATCGCGCTGGTGATGGACTGGTTCCTGGCCATGGTGCTCGCCGGGCTCTTCTTCTCGCGCTGGAACGGCTCCGGGCTGATGACGCTCGCGGTCTTCTTCGTGCTCACCGCGCTCATGGTCGGCTTCTTCGGGCGCTCCCCGGGCCACTGGCTCCTGGGCCTGCAGGTGCAGACGATGGACGGCCGTCCCGCCGGATTCGGCAGAGCGGTCCTCCGCACGCTGCTGCTGTGCCTGCTGATCCCCCCGCTCGTGGCGGACGAGGACCAGCGGGGGCTGCACGACCGCGCGGTGGACACCGTGCTCGTGCGGGTGCGCTGAACACGCCCGGCGACCTCCACCCCACCGCGCCGGGGACCCGGGGGGTCCGCGTACGAAAAACGGGCCGGACACACAGTGTCCGGCCCGTTCGGCGTCGTCCTCGGCTCAGCGGCCGCGCATGGACTTGCGGTCCGGGCGGCTGCGCATGGGATCCACGCCCTTGGGGATCGGCAGCTTGTTCTTCAGGGTGTTCATGCGGCGGTGGACCACCTGGACCTCCTGCTTGGTGAGGGCGTTGTCCAGGCCGCGCATCTTCTTCGCGAGCTTGTCCAGGGGCACCTGCCCCTCCCCGTTGCCGGACTTGATCACGTGGATCGGGACGTTCTGGATCACCGGGCCGATGCGGCGGCGCTCCTTCTGCACGAGCTTGTCCACCCGGTTCACGGGGCCCTCCGTGATGAAGACGACGCCGGGGCGACCGACCGCGCGGAAGAGCAGGTCCTTGGACTTGGGGTCCATCGCGGCGGGCTCCTCCTCGACGATCCACCCCCGCTTCAGCGTGGACAGCGCGGCGCCGGCGGCCCCGGGCTGCCCCTCGATCCGCGAGAACGCCGCCTTCTCGGCGCGGCGCGAGAGCAGGATCACCGCGGCCAGCACGGCGAACGGGATGCCGATCAGCAGCCACGTGATCCAGTTGCCCAGCAGGACGCCCACGATCAGGAACACCAGCAGCACACCGAGGCCGAGCAGGATCATCCACCACAGGATGTTCGGCTCCTGCTCGCGGGTCATCTGGAAGACCTGCTTCATCTGCGCGAAGACGCCGGGGCCCTTCGCGGCCTTGCGGCGGCGCTTCTCCTCGCGCTTGCGGTCGCGCTCGGCGGCCTTGGCCTGGGTGGACGTGGCTGGTGACACGGTGCTTCCTCGCAGTTGCTGGTAGGGGATTGCGGCCATTCTATCCGCTGGGCGCGCACACGCGGAGACGACGACGCCGCCCGGGTGCGCGGGCGGCGTCGTCGTCGGGTCGTGGGCCGAGCCCCGTGGGCCCGGGCAGGAACCCGCCGTGGTGTGCGACCGGTGCTCAGCCCAGCCGGGCGAGCAGGCTCGAGGCCTCCTGGGTGGCGGAGCCGGAGTCGTCGATGTGCGAGAGGTGCTCCGGGATCTCGCGGCCCATCTTCTTCATGGCGCGCGCCCACAGCTTGCCGGCGCGGTAGCTCGAACGGACCATGGGACCGGCCATGACACCCAGGAACCCGATCTCCTCCGCCTGGCGGGAGAGCTCCACGAACGTCTCCGGTTTCACCCAGCGGTCGATGGGGTGGAACGTGGGGCCGGGGCGCAGGTACTGGGTGAGGGTGATGATGTCGCAGCCCGCGTCGTGCAGGTCGCACAGTGCCTCGTAGGCCTCCTCGTCCGTCTCACCCATGCCCAGGATGAGGTTGGACTTCACGATCATCCCGTTCTCCTTGCCCTGGGTCAGGACGTCTAGGGAACGCTCGTAGGAGAAGGCCGGGCGGATCTGCTTGAAGATGCGCGGCACGGTCTCGAGGTTGTGCGCGAAGACCTCGGGCTGGGCGTCGATGACCTGCTGCAGCGCGTCCGGCTGGCCCTTGAAGTCCGGGATCAGGATCTCCACACCGGTGCTCGGGTTCATGGCGTGGATGGCGCGGATGGTCTCGGCATTGAGCCACGCCCCGCCGTCCGCGAGGTCGTCACGGGCCACGGAGGTCACGGTCGCGTAGCGCAGACCGAGGTCCCGCACGGACTCCGCGACCTTGCGGGGCTCGGCCACGTCCACCATGCCGGGCTTGCCGGTGGCGATGTCGCAGAAGTCGCAGCGGCGCGTGCACGTGTCCCCGCCGATCAGGAACGTGGCCTCACGGTCCTCCCAGCACTCGTAGATGTTGGGGCACCCGGCCTCCTCGCACACCGTGTGCAGACCGCGGCCGCGGGCCATGGACTTCAGCTCGGTGAACTGGGGGCCCATCTTGGCCGTGTTCTTCATCCACGACGGCTTCTTCTCGATGGGCACGGTCGCGTTGCGTGCCTCGACGCGCAGCAGTTTGCGGCCTTCGGGGGCGATGGTCATGGGGTCTCCTCGCTGGTGGCGCTGGCGTGGCCCTGGAGCACGCGGTGCGGTAGGCCGGGGCCGTTCTCGTCGTGTGAGTCTGGCTCGTCAGGGGGCGTCTGGCGGGTGTGTCAGGACACGGGGGTGGACCGCGGCGCCGCGGCCGTTCTGCCGTGCAGGGTCAGCGGCGGGGCGGGCGTCTCCGGCTCGAACGGGACGCAGAGGTCCGCCTCCCGGGCCGCGAGTTCCTGCTCCATACGCGCCACGACGTCCACGGGGTCGATCCGATTCCCGGTCTCCTGGCTGAGGGAGGTGACGCCGGCGTCCGTGATCCCGCACGGGATGATCTTCCCGAACGGGCGGAGGTCGTTGGAGCAGTTCAGGGCGAAGCCGTGCATGGTCGCGCGTTTGGACACCTGAACGCCGATCGCGGAGATCTTGCGGTCCGGGCCGCGCTCGTCCGCGAGCACCCAGGCCCCGGAGCGCCCGGCGACGGTGGTGGCGGGGACCCCGAAGTCGCGCACGACGGCGACGATCACCTCTTCGAGCACACGCACGAAACGGACCACGTCCAGCGGGATGGGCAGCCGGACGATCGGGTAGCCCACGAGCATCCCGGGACCGTGGTAGGTGAGTTTGCCACCGCGGCCGATGGGCACGACCTCGGTGCCGTCCCACGGGTACTCGTGCTTCTCCGTGCGGCGCCCGGCGGTGTAGACGGGGTCGTGCTCGACCATCAGGACGGTGTTCCCGCGCGTTCCGGCCACGACCTCCTGGTGGACCTCACGCTGCAGGTCCAGGCACTCCCGGTAGTTCACCAGGTCCGGTGCCAAACCGATGCGTTCGAAGTGCAGAGCCATTCGTCCAGCCTATCCCTTGGTCCGGTCTGTGGATAACCCGGGCGGACACGGTGACGGACGGGCACAGTGGTGCCATGAACGAACAGCGCGCACACGGTTCTGAGAGCCGCACGGAGCCCACGTCCGCAGCCTCGGGGGCTCGCCCCGCGCCACCCCGTGAACGCCGCGGGGTCGAGGAGCGGGTGCGGGCGGCACGCCGGACCGCCGCGCCCGCTTCCGCTCCGGCTTCCGCGTCCGATCCGGGGGAGGAGGCCGTGGGAGCAGCGGATGCCGAGCGGGACCGGGTGGAGCGTGCCACCACCGGTGAGGGGCTCCAACTCGTGGCGAAGCTCGCCGAGGGCGCGGGCACCCGGACCTGGCTCGCCCGGGAGAAGACGTCACGTGAACAGTTCACCGTCACGTTCGCCGTGTCCGAGGACCCTGCGCGACGGCACGCCGTGGAGGCGCGGTTCGCGGCCGTGGCGGAGGCCTGGTCCGTGGGCGAGCACCCGGGACTCGTGGGAGTGCGTGCCACGGTCGACGACGCCGGGCAGCCGTGCGCCCTCGTCGCTGCCCATGTGAATGCGCGCCCCCTCGCGGAGCACATGCGCGCGGACGGACGGGTCGCCCCGGAGGCGCTGCTGCCCGTGCTCGCGGACGCCGCGCGCGGCCTGTCCCAGCTGCACGACCGCGGGTGGGTGCACGGTGCACTCGCTGCGCACCACGTGCTCGTGACCCCCAAGGGTCGGGGTCTGATCGACGGGTACGGGGTCCCCGCCGGGACACCCGGCGGCCCGGCCGCGTGGGGGCAGGGGGACCGGAGCGGCCTGCCCGACGCGGTGGTGGACGGGGCCCACGGCAGCGGACGGCGCTTCGGCCATGAGACCGACGGGCACGGCGATGGCCCGGCCGACGGTGCCGACACGGGTACGACCCCCGCTGTGGCTGCGGGGGCGGTGACGAGTCCTGCGGAGGACGTCCGTGCACTGTCCGTCACGGGGTGGCTCGCTCTGACGGGCCGCTACCCGGGACCGGACTCGCACCGGGTGCCGCTGGCGCTGATGTGTCCCGCGGCGCCGCGCCACCTCGTCCTGCTGCTCGAAGCCGCCCTGTGCGACGATCCCGCCGAGCGGCCCTCCGCCCTCGAGCTGGCCACAGGTTTCGACACGCCCGTGCGCCGACCCGCACCCGCTCGTCGCCCGGCCGAGCGCATGACGCCCGAGGTGATCCGGGCGGACGGCACGGTGGTGCGGTCCCGGCGTCGGCTGGCGTTCGGTGGCGGACGCTCCCGTGGCACCGGATCTGCTGCCACGGCGGCCCTGGTGGACTCCCCGCGCCGAGGGCGCGTGCTGCTCGTCGTGGCGGCCGCCCTGTGCCTCGCCGCGCTCGCGTGGGGCGGCGTGTCCTGGGCGGGGCAGGGGAGCACGACCGCCACGAACGACGACGCCGCGGCGTCGGCCGCACCAGGGGCGGTGAGCGAACCCACGGGGAGTGCGAGGACCGGGAACGGGACGGCTGGGACCGGAGAACAGGCAGGGAGCGCCGCGGGAGCCGGCGCCACCGGGGCCTCTGACGGTGCCTCACCGAGCTCGTCCCGCGCCGGAGCAGCGGGCGGTGAAGGCGCGGGGGCGTCGGCAGCGGCGCCCGGTGAGAGCATGCAGGAGAAGGACCGTGCGGCCCGGGACGCCGTGGCAGATCTCGTGGCACGGCGAGCTCGGGCGCTCGCTGCGGGGGACGAGGCCGCTGTCGAGGCGGTCTACGTTCCGCAGTCCGGGCTCGCCGCCCGCGACCGGGACCTGATCCGCAGGGCCGCCGCGCAGAGCGGCAGCGGCTCCGGGCCCACGGCGCTGACCGGGATGAGCATGGAGGTGGCGTCCCTCGAGGAGCAGGAGCCGGACCCGGGCGCCCACCTCACTCCCACGGAGGCCGCGCGGTCCAAGACCTACGACGCGGACGTCGTCACCCGCGGCTGGAACGGCCCGCTGCCCACGGGGGCGGCCGTGGCGAAGGACGGCGACCAGGTCCGGCAGCACCTGCGGCTCACGATCGTCCGGACGTCTCAGGGCTGGCGGCTCGCGGACGTCACACCCGTGGCGCCCGACTCCCACTGACCGCGATCCCCCTGGGACACGAAGAACGCCCGGGTGCGAGCACCCGGGCGTTCGACATGGTTCCTGGACTCACCAGAAGACGGCCACCGCCGCGTTGATCAGCGCCATGCCGCCCACCGCGTGCGCAAGGCCCGTGGAGACGGGCTCGCCGCGACGGGTCTTGCGCATGCCGATGAACGCGGCCACCAGCACGATCAGCAGGATCACGATCTTCACGCCGATCTTGGCGTAGTTGATCTCGTGACCGCTCATCTCGTGGATGCCCACGAGGCCCACGCCGGTGAGGAGCATCAGTACGGCGGCCCAGAACTGGGCAACCGTCACGGTGGGACGCTTCATGGTGTAGATCCAGGTGCCGACGATGATCGCGACACCCACGATGTGCAGGAACAGCAGGAGGTTGAGCAGAAAGGTCATGCTACGAGGGTAGCCGAGTTTCGTCACGCCCATTGACAGTCGACGGTGGCAACGAGTAAAAGACTGCGGGCCCGGACCCACCGGTGCGTGCTGCACACGGTGGTCCGGGCCCGCGGGCTCCGACGGTGGTGTGGTCGGCGGCTCGAGACCGCCCGTCACACCGTCACGCGGTCAGGCTCAGAGACCCACCTCGGACTGGAACTGCCCGGCTTCCAGGCGCTTCTTCAGCGTGCTCAGGAAGCGGCCGGCGTCCGCGCCGTCCACCAGGCGGTGGTCGTAGGTCAGGGACAGGTAGCACATGTGCCGGATGGCGATGGTGTCGTTGCCGTCCGCGTCCGTGACGACCATGGGGCGCTTCACGATCGAACCGGTCCCCAGGATGCCCACCTGCGGCTGGTTGATGATCGGGGTGTCGAAGAGCGCTCCGAAGGACCCGATGTTGGTGATCGTGAACGTGCCGCCGGTCAGGGCGTCCGGGGAGATGCTGCCGTCCTTGGCCGCGCCGCCGAGCTCGGCGATCTGCTTGGCCAGGCCGCCCAGGTTCAGGTCGCCGGCGTTCTTCACGACCGGGACGAGGAGACCGCGCGGGGTGTCCACGGCGATCGCGATGTCCTCGGAGGAGTTGTAGACGATCTCCTTGGAGTCTTCCTTGAACGTGGCGTTGAGCACGGGGTGGGCCTGCAGAGCCTCCGCCACAGCCTTCGCGAAGAAGGGCATGAACGTGAGCTTGGCGCCCTCGCGCTTCTGGAACTGGTCCTTTGCCTTCTGGCGCAGCTGCGCCACGCGGGTCATGTCCACCTCAGTGACCTGCGTGAGCTGCGCGGAGACCTCGAGGGACTCGCGCATGCGCTTGGCGATGGTCATGCGGATGCGCGGGGCCTTCTCCGTGGTGCCGCGCTTCGCGTCCGCGGCCGGAGCCGGAGAGGCAGCGGGCGCACCGGAGCCCTGCGTGGACACGGCCGGAGCCATGTCCGCACCGGTGTCGGCGATTTTCGGCGCGGCCGAGGACTCGGACTTCTCCGCGGCGGCGAGGACGTCCTGCTTGCGGATGCGGCCACCCACGCCGGTGCCGGTGAGCGTGGAGAGGTCCACGTTCTTCTCGCGGGCGAGCTTGCGCACGAGCGGGGTCACGTAGCCGGAGACGTCCTTGGAGCCGGAGGCTGCGGAGTCGTTGGACGGCGCGGCCGGGGCGGGCTCGGACTTCTCGGCGGGAGCCGACGTCTCGGCGGGAGCCGGGGTGGACTCCACCTTGGCCTCGGCGGCCTGCTCGGTGTTCTCACCGGAGTCGGCGCTGGCGGCGGCGTCCTCCACGGCCTCGGCCGCGGTCTCACCGGACTGGTCCGAGGAGTCGTCGGAGCCGGAGTCGGCGGAACCGGCGGCGGCCTCGTCGCCCACGATGGCCAGCACCTGGCCGACCTCGGCGTCCTCGTCCTCCTGGACCTTGATCTCCAGCAGGGTCCCCGCCACGGGGGAGGGGACCTCGGTGTCGACCTTGTCGGTGGAGACCTCCAGCAGCGGCTCGTCCACCTCGATCTGCTCGCCGACCTCCTTGAGCCAGCGGGTGACGGTGCCCTCGGTCACGGACTCGCCCAGTGCGGGGAGGGTGACCTCCACGGAGTTGCCGGAGGACTGCTTGGTCTCGGCCTTGGGGGCCTGCTCGGGCTCGCTCTTCTCCTCGGCGGGGGCGGCCTCGGGCTCCGGCTCGGCCTCGGCCTGGGCGGGCTCGGTGGCGTCGTCGGAACCGGAGTCACCGGAACCGGAGCCGTCGCCGATGACGACCAGCGGGGCGCCGACCTCGACGTCCTCGTCCTCCTCGACCAGGATCTGCTCGACCACGCCGGCCACCGGAGAGGGGACCTCGGTGTCGACCTTGTCCGTGGAAACCTCCAGCAGCGGCTCGTCCACGGCCACTTCGTCGCCCACCTGCTTCAGCCAGCGGGTCACGGTACCTTCGGTGACAGACTCGCCCAGTGCGGGCAGGTTCACGGTTTCAGACATTGTTTCGTCCGTCCCTCTCTCAAGATCAGAAATGTTCAACGTGCCGGGTGGCGGCCCGGCTGGTGTGGCACCGGGTGCCCGCGCACGTTCGCGCGGGCACCCGGTGCCAGTGGATCAGCCGTGCAGCGGAACGCCGGCCAGTGCCATGGCCGCCTCGCCGATGGCTTCGTTCTGCGTGGGGTGCGCGTGGATGAACGCGGCGACGTCCTCCGGGTGGGCCTCCCAGTTGACCATGAGCTGGCCCTCGCCGATCTGCTCGCTGATGCGCGTGCCGATCGCGTGGAAGCCCACGATGGGTCCGTCCTTCTCGCGCACCAGCTTGATGAAGCCGCCGGTGCCGAGGATCGAACTCTTGCCGTTGCCGGCGAGGTTGTACTCGAAGGTCTCCACGTTGTCCTTGCCGAACTTCTCCTCGGCCTTGGGCTGGGAGTAGCCCACGGAGGCGATCTCCGGCTCGGTGAAGGTGACCTTGGGGACGTTGATGTCCGGGACGACCACCGGGTTCAGCCCGGCGATCTCCTCGGCCACGAAGCGGCCCTGCTGGTATCCGCGGTGGGCGAGCTGCACGCCGGGGACGATGTCGCCGATCGCGTAGATGTTGCCCACGCCGGTGTGCAGCCGCTCGTTCGGGGTCACGAAGCCGCGGTCCATGGGGATGCCCTGCTCCTCGAAGCCCATGTCCGCGGTGTTCGGTCCGCGGCCCACGGCCACGAGGACCACCTCGGCCTCGAACTCCTTGCCGTCCGCGAGGGTGACCTTGGCGCCGTCGTCGGTCTGCTCGACCTTCTCGAAGAACGTGCCGAGGTTGGACTTGATGCCGCGCTTCTTGAACTCGCGCTCCAGGGTCTTGACGACCGCGGGGTCCTCGTTGGCGACCAGGTGGGGCAGGCCCTCGATGACGGTCACGTCCACGCCGAAGGAGCGCCACATGGAGGCGAACTCGCAGCCGATAACACCGCCGCCCAGCACGATCGCGGACGTGGGGACGAAGTCGATCTCGAGGGCTTCGGTGGAGGTCATCACGCGACCGCCGATCTCGATGCCCAGGGTCTTCGAGACGGAGCCGGTGGCGAGGATGATGTGCTTGCCCGTGTAGGTGGTGCCGTCCACGTCTATGGTGTTCGGGCCGGTGAGCTTGCCGTTGCCGGCAACGACGTCCACCTTGCGCATCTTCATGAGGCCGGTGAGGCCCTTGAACTTGCCCTGCACGATCTTGTTCTTGTAGTCGCGCACCGCCCCCATGTCGATGGAGTCGAGGGTGGCCTTGATGCCGTACTTCTCGGACTCCCGGGCGCCCTCGGCGAGCTCGGCCGAGTGCAGGTACGCCTTCGTGGGGATGCAGCCCCAGTGCAGGCACGTGCCACCGAGCTTCTCCTTCTCGATCAGCGCCACGCTGAAGCCCAGCTGCACCGCACGCAGGGCGGCGGAGTATCCGGCGGATCCTCCGCCCAGTACCAGGATGTCGTATTGGTTGTCGGCCACGTTGGCTCCTCGGGGTTCGAGTGCTTGGTTCGGGATGCCCGCCAGAGGCCCGATCCTGGGTCTGCGAAGGGCGGTCACGCTTGGGTCCAGCCTAACGCCCCACGCGGGGGCCCACCATGTATTGCTCGTGGCGGGCGCCCCGCGTGTGGCGGTGCTCGCTGGGGAGAAGCCTACTTCGCGTGGTCGGCGACGAGCGCCAGCATGGTCCGCACGCCGAAGCCCGTGCCCTCCTTGGGGGTGTAGCCCCACGGCTGGGACTCGTTGAACGAGGGCCCGGCGATGTCGATGTGCGCCCACGGCACGCGGCGCCCACGGTGCTCGGGCACGAACTCCCGCAGGAACAGCCCGGCCACGAGCATTCCGCCGTGCTTGTCGCCCATGTTCTTCAGGTCGGCGACGAACGAGTCGAGCGAGGGCCGCAGGTGCTCCGGCAGGGGCATGGGCCAGGCCGGCTCGCCCGCCGTGGTGGCCGCGCTCACGACCCGGTCGCGCACCTCGTCGTCGCCCATGATGCCCGCGGTGCGCACGCCGAGGGCGGCCATCTGGGCGCCCGTGAGGGTCGCAATGTCCACGAGGGTGTCCGGCTGCTCCTGGCCGGCGGCCCACAGGCCGTCCGCGAGCACCAGACGCCCCTCGGCATCCGTGTTCAGCACCTCCACGGTGTGGCCGCTGTGCATGGTCAGGACGTCACCGGGGCGTGTGGCGGAGCCCGACGGCAGGTTCTCCGCGAGGCACAGCCAGCCCGTCACGGCTACGGGCAGCGCCAGGGCGGCGGCCGCGAGGACCGTGCTGAGCACCGCGGCGGCACCGGCCATGTCCGACTTCATGGTCATCATCGAGGCCGGCGGCTTCAGCGAGAGCCCGCCGGAGTCGAACGTGATGCCCTTGCCCACGAGGGCCACGTGCTGCTTCGCGCCGGACGGCGCCCAGCGCAGCTTCACGAGGCGTGGGCCGTTGACCGAGCCGCGCCCCACACCGAGCAGACCGCCGTAGTTGCCGCGGCTGAGCTCCTTCTCCGCGAGCACGTCCACGGTGACTTTCGTGCCCTTGGCGGCGAGCTTCGCCACGTCCGCCACGAACTCGGGGGTCGCGGTGTCGGGGGAGACGTCCACGAGCGTGCGCGTCAGGCGCACGGCGCGTGCCACGTGGGCGGCGCGTCCGACGGCGGCGTCGGCGTCCTTGCCGAGGGCCTTCGGGACCGCCACGGCCGCCGAGCCGAGCGGCGCGTCGTCGTCCGAGAGGGCGCGTGCCTTCTGCGCGGTGTAGCGGAACGCCCCCAGGGCGACGCCCTCGGCGACGGCCTGGGCGTCGTCGGCGTCCGTGACCGGCAGGGCGACGGACGCGGAGTCCGCACGGCCCTGCAGGGCGCGCGCGGCGGCACCGGCGGCGCGGCGCAGGTTCTCGCGCCGCTCGTCGCCCTCGCCACGGCCGAGGCCCACGAAGACGACCAGGTCGGTGCGGACGTCCTCGGGTGCGGGCACGACGACGACGCGCTCCAGCGCACCGCGCGCGCCGGCACGCTCGGCGAGGGTCTCCAGACGGCGCCGCGCACCGCCCTTGACGTCGGCGGGCACCGCGAGGGCGCCGTCGTGCGAGACGCCGAGGACGAGCGCGTCCGCGCCGGCGTCCCCGAGGGGCTTGGTCGTGACGGTGAGTTGCACCTCGTGGGTGTCGAGGATCTCCTGGGCAGTGGTCACGGTGTCGTCCTTTCACGGGTGGAACGGGGAACGGGAGGCGACGGCGCGTGGCCGGCACCCCGGGCGCGATGGCGCCCACGTGGCTCCGATCCTAGCGACCGGCCGCGTGCGGTGGCCGGGAATAGCCGACGCCGCCGGGTGCGTTGCACCGTCACGAGCGGTATGCGCGTGCCGAGCCCGGCGCGCGCGGCGTACGAGCCCTCGAGGAGGAAATGTGCTGGATCCCACGGCCCTGTATCTGGGCAACCCGGCGTTGCTGAGCGACGAGAGGCTGCGCGGGCTGCCCCTGATCGTGGCGCTGTCCGGCTACGTGGAGGCTGGTCACCTGGCCGGTCAGATCGAGGCGGTGATTCTCGAGTCCATGCCGAGCGAGACCGTGGTCCGCTTCGACCTGGACCAGCTCTACGACTACCGCTCCCGCCGCCCGCGCGTGAAGTTCGCCGAGGACCACTTCGAGGAGTGGGAGGCCCCCGAGCTGACCCTGAACGTGGTCACCGACGGCCTGGGCCGGCACTTCCTGCTGCTCACCGGCCCCGAGCCGGACACCCAGTGGGAGCGCTTCAGCGCTTCGGTGGTGGGTCTGGCGCAGCGGCTGGAGGTGAGCCTGGTGGCACTGGTGAGCGGGATCCCCATGCCCGTTCCCCACACGCGCCCGGTGCTCGTCTCCGCGCACGGCCCCCGCGCGGACCTGCTGCCCCGACCGGAGGGCGACCGGCCCACGTTCGAGATCAGCGCCTCCGCCTCGCACCTGCTGGAGCTGCGGCTGCAGGAGGGCGGGATCGACCACGTGGGGCTGTCCGTGCACGTGCCCCAGTACCTCGCGGAGTCGTACCTCCCGCAGGCCGCCGTGGCCGCACTGGAGCACCTGAGCGCCGTCACCGGACGCACCCTTCCCACGGACGAGCTGCGGGAGGCCTCGCGGGACGTGATCCGCCAGATCGACGAGCAGGCGGGCTCCTCCCCGGAGGTCCAGGCCGTCATCGAGAACATGGAACGGCGATACGATGACGTGGTGGATGCGTCCGCCCGCCGCTCGATCCTCGCCGGGCCCGACGACGCCGACCTCCCGGACGCGGACGACCTCGGCGCCGCTGCGGAGGCGTTCCTGGCCGCGCAGAGCGAGCCGGACGACCACCTCGAACAGTAGGGCCTGTGGCGTTCCCGCGGGCCGCCGTGAACCAGCCCGTGGAGTACTTTCCCGCATGTCGGATGCCGTGGCACCCCCTCCGTCCAGCTACAAGGACTCGCCCACCGCGTGGGCGATCCTGGCGGTGGGGGTGTTCGCGTACTTCTCCGCCGTCGCGCAGCGCACGAGTTTCGGCGTCGCCTCGGTCGAGGCCGCGGACCGCTTCCACACGGCGGCGGCCGGGCTGTCGATGTTCTCGATGATGCAGGTGCTCGTCTACGCCGTGTTGCAGGTGCCCGTGGGCGTGCTGGTGGACCGGTACGGGCCACGCATCCTCATCACCATCGGCGCGGTGGCCATGGCGGCGGGACAGTTGCAGCTCGCCGCCGCGGAGTCCGTGACCGGAGGCGTGGTGGGGCGCATCCTCGTGGGTGCCGGTGATGCCGCGACCTTCGTGTGCGTCATGCGTCTGCTTCCCGTGTGGTTCTCCGCGCTGAAGGTGCCCATGCTCACGCAGGTCGTGGGCATGACCGGCAACCTGGGGCAGCTGTTCTCCGTGATCCCGTTCGCGGTGCTGCTGCACGCCACCGGGTGGGTGCCCTCGTTCGTGGCCATGGCAGGGATGTGCGTGCTCGCCGCAGTCCTCTCCGGCCTGGTGCTGCGCAACAACCCGCCGGGGGTGCGCGTGCTCAACGACAGCATGTCCCTGGCCTCCGTGCGCGCCTCCATGGCGGAGTCCCTGAAAGAGCCGGGCACGCAGCTGGGCTTCTGGGTGCACTTCACCGTGCAGTTCGCCGGCAACACCTTCGCCCTCATGTGGGCGTACCCCTACCTGCAGAACGCCCAGGGCCTGGACCCCACGCAGGCCTCGTTCGTGATGACCGTCTACGTGGTCTTCAACGTGGTGGTCGCGCCGCTCGTGGGCAAGCTCAGCGCGCGCTTCGCCCGACGCCGCTCGGCCCTGGTCCTGACGTTCTGCCTGGTCGCGTGGTCCGGCTGGGCGGTTCTGCTGCTGTGGCCCGGCCACGCGCCGATCGCGGTGGTCTACGTGTGCGTGTGCATGATCGCCCTGTCCCTGCCGGCGTCCATGATGGCGTTCGACATCGTGCGCGCCTTCAACCCGCCCCGCCGCGGCGGCACGGCCACGGGGCTCGCGAACGTGGGCGGCTTCGCGGCCTCGCTGCTCGCGATCTACGTGACCGGGCTCGTGCTCGACCTCCTCTACGGCGCGGGGATCTCCCCGCGGCTCTACGACGGCGAGGCGTTCCGTCCCGCGATCGCGGCCCAGGGCGTCGTCGCCCTCGTGGGCACGATCGCCATCCTGCGCTGCACCCACAAGGTGCGGAAGGTCCACGGGCCGGACGCCGTCTGAGCGCGCGGCGAGCGGGCTCCACAGCCGGCTCCCGCCCACCCCGGCGCCGCGCACCATCCCGTGCACGGCTCCACACGCTGATCCTCGTGCGGGAACCCGCCACGCTGGGGCCATGACCGTCACCCACGAACCCCGCCCCGCCGTGACCCTCCGTGGCCCCGAGGACGTCCTCGCACTGATCCCGCACCAGCTCGGGCGCGCACCGCGCAACGAGGTCGTCCTCTTCCTTCCCGGAACGGACACCGGTGCCCTGTGTCTCGTGGCCGACCACCCGCCGCACGACGCGGAACCGGCCGCACTGGGCGAGACGCTCGTGGACTCCTTGGCGCACGTGCGCGTGGGACGCGACGTTCTCGTGGTGCTCTACTGCGACGACGCCCGCGACCCCGCCGAGCCGGGCCAGGCGCTGCTCGCCCGGGCGGCGCTGTGGTGGGAGGCGGCGGAGGCGGCAGGGCTCTCCCTGATGACCGTTGTCGTGGTGGGGCCCACGCACTGGTGGGACGTGCTCGCAGCGAGTGAGCCCCTGCCCGTCGAACGGATCGAGCGCAGCCCCGTCAACGCGCAGATGGTCGCCGATGGCAGCGGGGTCGAGCCGCCCCTGCTGGCGGAGGATCCGCGGTGGGCCGCCCGACTGGAGCAGCGGGCCGGCTGCCTGTCCCGGACCTGGGCGGTGCGCTCGGGACAGCCAGTGACGGTCGTGACCCAGCCCGGCCGGCCGGGACAGGCCGACCACACCGTGAGCGGGTGTCCCGCGCTCGCCGCGTGGGAGCGCGTGCTCACTCGCGTCGGCGCCTGCAAAACCGACTGGGTGGAGATCGTGCTTGACTCGACCGACGACAACCTGCTGCTCCTGCTCGACGGACTGGGCGAACGGTGCAGTCGCGATGCCCTCTACTACTCGTGGTTGTGCGGTGAGTCGAGCAGAGCCGTCCCGGCGCTGGTCGGGCTGCGGGCGGCGGTGCAGCACATGACCGGCGCGTCGTCCCGAGATGGGGCACCGCCCGCGGCGCTCCACGAGGCCCTGATGTGCGTCACGGCCGTTGCGGGGGAGTGGGACGGTCCGCCCGAATGGGAACGGGTCGAGTCCGCGCAGCGGGTCCTCCAGGTGCTGGACGGGCTGCTGAACGCCGAACACTTCGCGGCAACGGCATCCCTTTCGCCCTGCGCCCAGAGCCAGGAGGCCAGGGCCATCGTGGCCGCCGCACTGGCACAGGTCGAGTACTTCCGGGGGAGGGCACACACGGGAGCCAGGCTGCTGGAGCGCCGCGGCGTCGTCGTCCTCGAAGCAGGGCCCGGGCAGGCCGTGAGGGACGTGCTCGTGCGGCTGCACCGGCAGCCCGTCCCCTGGTGGTGCGCAGACCCTTCGACGGCGTGGCCCGGTCCGCGCTGGTGGGACCGCGGACGCACCGCCTGAGCACCGGCCGGAAAAGATTTTCCCGCACCGGGAACAATCCCGGCGCGGGGTGCGTTGGCGAATGTAGGACCCTCAGAGTCCCGGCGATCACCGCGCGCAGCGGTGCCGGACTTGACAGGGTCATAGGTGTGTTGGCCGCTGGTGCGGCACGCACCCTGTGTCTGTCCAACGAAAGGCTTTCCGTGTCACCAGCTGCCAGCAAGACCGCAACCGGATCCCAGGCCCCCGAGGCGGGGACCGACTCGGCTGAGACCGCCACCTCGAACGGCACGACCGGCGCCGCCAAGAAGCCCGCCGCGAAGAAGTCGACCGCGGCCAAGAAGACCGTGGCCCGCAAGACCACCGCCGCCAAGCGCACCACGGGGGCAGCCGCCGAAGGCGCGGCGTCCACGACCGCGGCCACCGCGCCGAAGACGAGCGCGTCCAGGTCCACGGCCACGAAGGCCACCGCGACCAAGACCACCGCCACGAAGGCGACCGCGTCGAAGGCCACCGCCTCCAAGGCGGCCGCGTCCGCTGCGGCTGAAGCGGCGTCGTCGTCCCAGGAGAGCGCCGAGGCTCCCGCGGAGACCAAGACCGCCGCGAAGAAGACCACCACCCGCAAGACGGCTGCGCCGAGGAAGACCGCTGCGCGCAAGACCGCGGCCACCAAGACGACCGGCGCGTCCAAGACGGCTGCCTCCAAGACGGCGGCGTCGAAGACCACGGCGTCCGGCACCGCCAAGCCGGCCACGCGCAAGACGGCCGCCAAGGCCGCTGCCAAGCCCGCCGGTCCCGGCCGCGGCCGCAAGAAGGCCGATCCCGTGGACGAGGTGCTGGCCGAGGACGAGCTGACCACCGAGGAGCCCCAGGAGGACGAGGACGACTCGCAGGAGTCGCAGCAGGCCTCCGCGGAGGAGTCCGCGCAGCTCATGAAGGGCCGCCAGGACAAGAGCGCCCGCGGCTTCGTGCTCACGGACAACGACGACGACGACGCCCCGGCTCAGCAGGTCGTGGTGGCCGGCGCCACCGCGGACCCCGTCAAGGACTACCTCAAGCAGATCGGCAAGGTCGCGCTGCTGAACGCGGAGCAGGAGGTGGACCTCGCCCTGCGCATCGAGGCCGGCCTCTACGCCGAGCACAAGTTCGCCGAGGAGCAGGACTCCATGGACGCGGACACCCGCCGGGCCTACCGCTGGGTGATCCACGACGGCCGCCGCGCGAAGAACCACCTGCTCGAGGCCAATCTGCGCCTGGTCGTGTCCCTGGCCAAGCGCTACACGGGCCGCGGCATGCTCTTCCTGGACCTGATCCAGGAGGGCAACCTGGGTCTGATCCGCGCGGTCGAGAAGTTCGACTACACCAAGGGCTTCAAGTTCTCCACGTACGCGACCTGGTGGATCCGCCAGGCCATCACCCGTGCGATGGCGGACCAGGCCCGCACCATCCGCATCCCGGTGCACATGGTGGAGGTCATCAACAAGCTGGCCCGCGTGCAGCGCCAGATGCTCCAGGACCTGGGCCGCGAGCCCACCCCGGAGGAGCTCGCCAACGAGCTGGACATGACGCCCGAGAAGGTCGTGGAGGTCCAGAAGTACGGCCGTGAGCCCATCTCGCTGCACACGCCGCTGGGTGAGGACGGCGACTCCGAGTTCGGAGACCTGATCGAGGACTCCGAGGCCGTGGTGCCCGCGGACGCCGTGTCCTTCACGCTGCTGCAGGAGCAGCTGCACTCGGTGCTGGACACGCTCTCCGAGCGGGAAGCCGGTGTCGTGGCCATGCGCTTCGGCCTCACGGACGGCCAGCCCAAGACCCTGGACGAGATCGGCAAGGTCTACGGCGTGACCCGCGAGCGGATCCGCCAGATAGAGTCCAAGACCATGTCCAAGCTGCGCCACCCCTCGCGGTCCCAGGTGCTGCGGGACTACCTGGACTGATCCGCCGGTGGACGAAGGAAGAACACACACGATGAGCGAGCGGGACACGCAGGTGCAGGGGCTCTTCAACCGCATCACCGCCTCCTACGACCGTATCAACGGCCTCATGACCCTCGGGCACCACGCCCGGTGGTGCCGCGAGGTGGCGGCCCGGGCAGGTGTGCCGCCCCGCGGTCGGTTGCTCGACATCGCCACCGGAACGGGCGAGATCGCCCTGGCCGCGCGGCGTCGAGAGCCGCGTGCGGAGATCGTGGGTGTGGACTTCTCCGAGAAGATGCTCGAGGAGGCTCGCACCAAGCCGGGCGCCAAGAGCATCACGTGGGAGTTCGCGGACGCGCACAGCCTGCGCTTCGAGGACGCCTCGTTCGACGCCGTGACGCACGGCTACCTGCTGCGCAACGTGAGCGACGTGCCCCGTGTGCTCGCGGAGCAGGCGCGTGTGCTCAAGCCGGGTGGGCGCGTGGTGGTCCTGGAGACCGCGCCGCCGCGCGGTGTGCTGCGGCTGGCCGTCTCGGCGGGCA
This sequence comes from Kocuria varians, assembly GCF_006539885.1. Classification (GTDB taxonomy): domain Bacteria; phylum Actinomycetota; class Actinomycetes; order Actinomycetales; family Micrococcaceae; genus Kocuria; species Kocuria varians. The sequence goes on from NZ_BJNW01000004.1 coordinate 22,660, forward strand.
TGGGCGTGGTGCTGCCGCTGCTCGGCCGCCTGGTGGCGGGGGACCGGGACGCCTACAGCTACCTCAAGGACTCCACGCTGGGCTTCGTCCCGCCGGAGCGGGTGGCCGAGCTCGTGCGCGAGGCCGGTTTCGAGGACGTGGGCTACGAGCGCAAGTACCTCGGCACCAACGTGATCCTGTGGGGTCGAAAGCCGGCCGCCACGAACTGACCGGCCCCGGTCCGGCTTCGTCGGTGCGAGGAACCGGACACGAGAGACCGGGCACGGGACGCCGGACACGAGACGCCGGACACGAGAAGAGGCACGCATCCGCGGATGCGTGCCTCTTCTCGTTTCCCCGAAGGTCGAGTGCCTCGGTGCGGCGCTCGCCCCGGGTGTCGGCCCCTCACACACGGGGGACCACTGCTCGACGGATTCCGAAGTCCAGGGCGGTGCCCCGGATCGTGTGGCGCCAGGTCAGGCGCCGATGTGCTGCGTCTCGTCCTGCCACTCGGAGGCCAGGGGACGCAGCTTGTCCTCGTTGACGCGGGCGTGGTGGGCGCAGAAGAGCAGCTCACCGCCGGTGGACTCGAGGACCACGCGCACGTATGCCTGGGCACCGCAGGCGTCGCAACGGTGGGTTGCGTTCAGTTCACGCGCTTCGACGGTCGCGTTCATGGGATCCTCCTCACAAGTACGGGATGCGGCCTCGCACGCTGGTGCGGCCGCAGCGCGCACCCGGGGCACCCCGGGTCGCACGTACCAGTACAACCCACCGGCACCCGGTTTGCTTCCCCGGTTCCCGCGGTTTCGCCCACCGCGCACAAACGTCGGGGGCTCCGTCTAGAGTGAGACCGACCCGCGCCAGCCCCCAACCTCCGGGAGAAGCTCCACCGTGACACCGTCTCGCTCCGAATACAACGCCCGTCACCTCTCCGTGCTGGAGGGGCTCGAGGCGGTGCGCAAGCGCCCGGGCATGTACATCGGCTCCACGGACTCGCGCGGTCTGATGCACTGCCTGTGGGAGATCATCGACAACTCCGTGGACGAGGCGCTGGCCGGCTACGGGCAGGACATCGCCGTGATCCTGCACAGGGACGGCTGCGTGGAGGTCCACGACGACGGCCGCGGCATCCCCATCGACACCGAACCGCGCACCGGGCTGACCGGCGTGGAGGTCGTGTTCACCAAGCTGCACGCCGGCGGCAAGTTCGGCGGCGGCTCCTACTCGGCGTCGGGCGGTCTGCACGGTGTGGGCGCGTCGGTGGTCAACGCGCTCTCCGCGCGCCTGGACGTCCAGGTGGACCGGGGCGGCAAGACCTACCAGATGTCCTTCAAGCGCGGTGAGCCGGGCACGTTCGCGGACAAGGGCGCGCCCTCGCCGAACGCCCCCTTCGAGCCGTTCACCACGGACTCGCACCTGCAGGTGGTGGGCAGGGCCAAGCGGGGCGTCACGGGCACACGGATCCGCTACTGGGCGGACGACCAGATCTTCACCCCGGACGCCAAGTTCTCCACGGAGGAACTGGTCCGCCGTGCCCGTCAGACCGCGTTCCTGATCCCCGGGCTGCGCATCACCGTCACGGACGAGCGTCGGCTGCCCGGCACCCCGGGCGCGGACGGCCCGGTCGAGGAGGTCTTCCAGTACGACGGCGGCATCTCCGAGTTCGCCGAGTTCCTGGCCCCGGACGCCCCGGTCACGGACGTGTGGCGGCTGCAGGGGCAGGGCACGTTCAGCGAGCGGGTGCCGGTGCTGGACGGCTCCGGCCACGCGCGGCTGCAGGACGTGGAGCGCACGTGCGAGGTGGACGTCGCCCTGCGCTGGGGCGTGGGCTACGACACCGCGGTGCGCTCGTTCGTGAACATCATCGCCACGCCCAAGGGCGGCACACACCTGAGCGGTTTCGAGAACGCGCTGCTGAAGACCCTGCGCAAGCAGGTGGAGACGAACGCGCGCAAGCTCAAGACGGGCAACGACAAGCTCGAGAAGGACGACGTCCTCGCCGGGCTCACGGCCGTGCTCACCGTGCGCCTCGCGGAGCCCCAGTTCGAGGGTCAGACCAAGGAGGTGCTAGGCACCCCGGCGGTGCGCCAGATCGTCGCCAAGGTGATCGAGGCGGAGCTGACCAAGCAGCTGACCTCCAAGAAGCGCGACGACAAGACCCAGGCCAACCAGCTGCTGGAGAAGGTCGTCGCGGAGATGAAGTCGCGCATCTCCGCGCGCGTGCACAAGGAGACGCAGCGGCGCAAGAACGCGCTCGAGACCTCGTCCATGCCCACCAAGCTCGTGGAGTGCCGCTCGGCGGACGTCGCCCGCTCGGAGCTGTTCATCGTGGAGGGCGACTCCGCCCTGGGCACCGCCCGGCTGGCGCGCAACTCCAACCACCAGGCCCTGCTGCCGATCCGCGGCAAGATCCTCAACGTCCAGAAGGCGTCCATCACGGACATGCTGGCCAACGCGGAGTGCGCCGCGCTGATCCAGGTCATCGGCGCGGGCTCGGGCCGCAGCTTCGACCTCGACGCCGCCCGCTACGGCAAGGTCATCATGATGACGGACGCGGACGTGGACGGCGCCCACATCCGCACGCTGCTGCTCACGCTTTTCTACCGCTACATGCGCCCGCTCGTGGAGGCCGGCCGGGTCTACGCGGCTGTGCCGCCGCTGCACCGCGTGCAGATCGTGAACCCCGGTTCCAAGGCGAACGAGATGGTCTACACCTACTCGGAGCGCGAGCTCGAGACCCTGCTGGACAGCCTCGAGGAGCAGGGCAGGCGCTACAAGGAGCCCATCCAGCGCTACAAGGGCCTGGGCGAGATGGACGCGGACCAGCTGGCGGAGACGACCATGGACATCCGCCACCGGCTGCTGCGCCGCGTGCGCGTGGCGGACGCCGAGGCCGCGGAGCACGCGTTCTCCCTGCTCATGGGTTCGCAGGTGGCCCCGCGCAAGGACTTCATCGTCGCGGGAGCCTCGCACCTGAACCAGGACCAGATCGACGTCTGAGCCGCGCCGGGCCCGACGACGCCTACCTTCACCGCGCACCACCGTTGTGCGGCGGCGTCGGGCCCGGCACCCAACGGTGCGCGTGACCGGGTGCCGCCGCCTACGGGGCCTCGGGGGCGTCGTCGTCGGACGACGCCGCGGCGCCGGGTGCCGCACCGAGCGGCAGCCCCGTGAGCGCCGGGCCCACCGCGGCGACGGCGCGGTCGATCCCCACGCCGGAACCGTCGCGGCGGCCGTACTCCGTGGGCAGCGAGCGAGCCACACCGGCGGCGGAGACCGCCTTGGCCGGACCGTGGCCCACCCACGCGAGCGTGAGGGCGTCCTCGCCGGTGAGCAGCCGCTGGGCCCGCACACCGGCCGTGGCGCGGCCCTTCGCGGGGAACTCCGTCAACGGCGTCACCTTGATCGAGGCCTCACCCATCTCGGGCAGCTGCCCGTCGCTGCGGGCCTGCGTGACCACCACGGTGGACTCCTGCACGGGCACCGCGGCGAAGAAGATCACGCGCTCGCCGTCGGCCAGTTTCATGCCCGCCACACCGCCGGCGGTGCGTCCCTGGGGGCGCACGGCGGAGGCCGGGAAGCGCAGCAGCTTGGCGTCCGAGGAGACGAGCACGAGCTCGGCGCCGTCCGGGGCCGGGCTGACGCCCACCACCCGGTCCTTGTCCTTGAGCTTGATGGCGGGCCACTGGTCCAGGTTCAACGGGTAGTCCGGGTTCACACGCTTGACCACGCCCTGGGCGGTGCCGATCGCGACGACCTCGTTGAGGGGCACGAGACCCACGAGCTCCTCGTTCTTCTCCAGTCCCAGGAAGTCCGCGGCGGGCACGCCGTCCGCGAGGCGGGGAACGCCGTCGAAGTCCTGCAGCACGGGGATGTCCACGCACGAGACCCGCAGCATCCGCCCGGTCGAGGTGATCGCGGCGATCTCGCCGCGCGCGGTCGCGGGCAGCACGCTCGTGAGAGCGTCGTGCTTGAAGCGCCGGGAGGCGTTTGCGAACGGGGCGCGCACCGCGCTGCGAGCGATCCGTCCGGTGGTCGAGAGGAAGACCCAGCACGGGTCGTCGCTGATCTCCAGCGCCACGGAGGTCGCGGCGGCCTTCTTGCCGCCGGTCTGCGCGGCGGTCACAGCGGGCAGGTCCTCGGCCTCGAGCAGGACCGTGCGGCGGTCGTCCCCGTACTTCTTTGCGGTCTCCGCGAGCTCGTCCGCGACGACGCCGCGCAGCGTCTCCTCGGAGCCCAGGATCGCCTCCAGCTCCGCGATCTCCTTCTGCAGCTGGTCGCGCTCGGCCTCGAGCTCGATCCGCGAGAACTTGGTCAGCTGCCGCAGCCGCAGCTCCAGGATGTGCTCGGCCTGCGCGCGGGAGAGGTCGAACACGGCGATCAGCCGGTCGCGGGCCTGAGCGGTCTCCTCCGAGGAGCGGATGATCTGGATGACCTCGTCGATGTCCACGATCGCGATCAGCAGACCCTCGACCAGGTGCAGCCGGTCCTGGCGCTTGGCCAGGCGGAAGGTGGTGCGCCGGCGCACCACCGTGATCCGGTGGTCCGTGTAGACCCGCAGCAGCTCGAGCAGCCCCATGGTGCGGGGCTGACCCTCGACGAGCGCCACGTTGTTGATCCCGAAGGACTCCTCCAGCGGGGTGTGCTTGTAGAGCTGGGCGAGCACGGCCTGCGGGTTGAACCCGTTCTTGAGCTCGATGACCAGGCGCAGCCCGTTGGTGCGGTCCGTGAGGTCCACGACGTCCGAGATGCCGGTGAGCTTCTTGGCCTGGACGGCGTCCTTGATCTTCTGGGTGACCTTCTCGGGGCCCACCATGTAGGGAAGCTCGGTGACCACGATGCCCTGCTTGCGGGCCGAGACCTGCTCGATGGCCACCGTGGCCCGGGTGCGGAAGGAGCCGCGACCGGTGCGGTAGGCGTCCCGGATGCCCTCGAGGCCCACGATCCGCCCGCCCGAGGGCAGGTCCGGACCCGGGATGAACTTCATCAGCTCCTCGAGCGTGGTCTCCGGGTGGAGCACGAGCTGGCGGGCGCCCGCCGCGACCTCCCGCATGTTGTGCGGCGCCATGTTCGTGGCCATGCCCACCGCGATGCCTGTGGCGCCGTTGACGAGCAGGTTGGGGTAGGCGGCCGGGAGCACGGCCGGCTGCTGGAACTGGTTGTCGTAGTTGGGCACGAAGTCCACGACGTCCTCGTCGAGGTCCCCGGTCAGGGTGCGCGCGGCGGCGGCCATGCGGGCCTCGGTGTAGCGCGGGGCGGCGGGGCCGTCGTCGAGCGATCCGAAGTTGCCGTGCCCGTCCACCAGGGGCACACGCATGGCGAAGGACTGTGCCATGCGCACCATGGCGTCGTAGATCGCCGCGTCCCCGTGCGGGTGCAGCTTGCCCATGACCTCGCCCACCACGCGGGCGCTCTTCACGTGGCCGCGGTCCGGGCGAAGTCCCATCTGGTCCATCATGAACAGGATGCGGCGCTGCACGGGCTTCAGCCCGTCCCGCGCGTCCGGGAGGGCGCGCGAGTAGATCACCGAGTAGGAGTACTCCAGGAAGCTGGTCTCCATCTCGTCGGTGACGTCCACGTCCACGATGTGCTCGACGAAGTCCTCGGGCAGGTCGTCCTGGGGGGAACGGGTGGCTGAGCGGCGGCGAGCCATCGAGAGGCAACTCCTTGAAATCGGTGCGTGCTCCTGTGACCGGGGCAGGCGGTTGACTACTCTGAAGTCTATGGGTTCCACCGACGAAGCTCCGCAGCCGCAGGCCTACCCCGAGTACTGGGAGGCGGACGTGATCCTGCGCGACGGCGCGACCGCCCACCTGCGCCCCATCAGCCCGCAGGACCAGGACCTGCTGCAGCAGCTGCACTCCTCCCAGTCGGAGGACAGTATCTACCTGCGCTTCTTCTCCTACAAGCCCAAGCTCTCGCAGCGGGAGCTCGAGCGCTTCACCACTGTGGACCACAAGGACCGCGTGTGCTTCGTGCTGATCCTGGGCGGGCGGATGATCGGCGTGGGCCGCTACGACCGCGTCACGCCGCGCGTGGCCGAGGTCGCGTTCATGATCTCCGACCACCACCAGGGCCGCGGCATCGGCTCCATCCTGCTGGAGCACCTGGCCGCCGCCGCCCGGGAGAACGGGATCGACCGCTTCACCGCGGAGGTGCTGCCGGAGAACCGCAAGATGCTGCACGTCTTCGTGGAGGCAGGCTACGACGTCTCCCGCCAGTTCGAGGACGGCGTGGTCATGGTGGACTTCGACATCGATCCCACGGAGCGGTCCCTCGCCGTGATGGCGGCGCGCGAGCACCGCGCGGAGGCCCGGTCGCTGCAGCAGCTGCTGACCCCGGGGACCGTGGCGGTCGTGGGGGCCTCGGCGAACGAGGACCACGCGGGTCACCACGCCGTAGAGGCGATCCTGGCAGGCGGCTTCACCGGCGCGCTCTACGGCGTGGGTCACTCGCCCTACGAGCGGGAGGGGCTCACGTTCGTCTCGTCCCTGGAGGAGATCGAGCAGACGGTGGACCTCGCCGTGATCGCGGTGCCGCGGGAGGCCGTGGAGGAGGCCGTGACCCAGTGCGGGCGGGCCGGCGTGCGCGCCGTCGTCGTCATGACCGGGGGCTACGCCGAGGACGGCACCGCCGGTGCCGCGGACCAGCGCAGGCTCGTGCGGATCGCCCGCGCGGCGGGAATGCGCGTGGTGGGCCCCGCGAGCCTCGGGCTGATGAACACGGACCCGGGGGTCTCGCTCAACGCGTCCGTGCTGCGGCAGATGCCGCGCCGGGGCGGGCTGGGGCTGTTCTCGCAGTCCGGGGCCGTGGGCTCCATGCTCTACGGCGCGGCCATGCGCCACGGAGTGGGGCTGTCCAGCTACCTCTCCGCGGGCAACCGCGCGGACGTCTCCGGCAACGACCTCATGCAGTACTGGGAGGACGACCCCGCCACCACGGTGTGCGGGCTCTACCTGCAGTCCGTGGGCAACCCGCGCAAGTTCTCGCGCATCGCCCGCCGGCTCTCGCTCAGCAAGCCGGTGATCGTCGCGAAGTCCGAGGTCACCGGGCTGCGCCTGCCCCCGGGACACACCGGGCGCGTGACCCAGGCCCCGGCGGGCGCGCTGGACGCCATGTTCCGCCAGGCCGGGGTGATCCGAGCGGCCACCGCCGAGGAGCTCATGGACATCGCCGCGATCACCGAGAGCCAGCCGCTGCCGGGCTCCGCGCGGATCGCCGTGGTCTCCAACGCGCTCGCCCTCGCGCAGCTCACCGAGGACCTCGCGCTGCGCCTCGAGCTCGAGCCCACCGCGGTGGACGGCACCGTGGACACCACGCGCGGCGCGGCGGAAGCGCACGACGCCGTCGTGGCCGCCGTGCGCGCGCAGCTCGCCTCCGAGGACGTCGACAGCGTGGTGCTCGTTCTGATGCCCGTCCCGGGCCTCGACCAGGACGCGCTGCTGGGCGCCGTCGCGGAGGAGGCCCGCGCGGCGGGACGCACCACCGTGGCCGTGTTCACCGGACAGCACGGGGCCGACGCCGTCACCACCTCCGTGCGCGCGGAGGGCCACGCAGCCCTGCCGTGCTTCGACTCCCCGGGCGCGGCCATGCACGCGCTGGCCCGGGTGATCGGCTACACCGCGTGGCGCTCGCAGGACCAGGGCGTGCTCGTGGAACCGGAGGAGTTCGACTTCGACGGCGTGGAGAAGTTCCTGGAGCGCGAGCGCGGGAAGGTCACGGGGGACTCCCTCTACGAGCTGGGCATCGCCGAGCGCAACGAGCTGCTCGCCCTGGCCGGGATCCGGGTGCTCGACGCCGTGCGCTTCCACGACATCGAGGAGGGCGTGGCGGCCGCCGCCCGGCTGGGCTACCCCGTGGCCCTGAAGACCACGGACCCGTTCCTGCGCCACCGCCTGGACCTGGGCGGAGTGGTCCTCAACATCCAGGACGAGGCACAGCTGCGCGCCACCATGGACACCATGCGGCGCACGCTCTCGGGCTGGGACGTCACGGACTTCGAGGTCCAGCCCATGGCTCCGACCGGCCAGACGGTGGTGCTGCGCGCCGCCGAGGACCCGCTGATCGGCCCGGTGCTCTCCTTCGGCATGGCCGGCGACGCCGTGAACCTGCTCGACGACTGGGCCCACCGCGTCCCGCCGCTCACGGACCGCGACATCACCCGCGTGGTGCGCGCCCCCAAGGCGGCCCGCAAGCTCTTCGGCTACCAGGGCGTGGCACCCGTGGACACGACCGGTCTGGAGCAGCTCGTCAACCGCGTGGCGTTCCTCAAGGACCGCTTCCCGGAGATCGCGTTTCTGGAGCTGAACCCCGTGATCCTCTCCGGCTCGGTGCTCACGGTGCTCTCCGCCACGGTCAAGCTCGGCAACCCCGGGCAGCGCACGGACAGCGCGCGCCGCGCGATGCTCGGATAGGCGCCCGCCCAGAGTGCGGGACACGATCGCCGGGCGCTTCGAACTGCTCACACCCATTGCGGAGGGTGGCAGCGGTGCGGTCTGGCGCGCCCAGGACCTGCGGCTGGGGAAGGTCTGCGCCGCCAAGGTGCTGCGCCAGCGGGACTCCGCGGACCTGCTGAGGTTCGTGCGCGAGCAGTCCGTGCACCTGGAGCACCCGCACGTGGTGGCTCCCTACGGGTGGGCCGCGGAGGACGAGCACGTGGCCATCGCCATGGAGCTCGTCTCCGGCGGCACCCTGGAGGCCGCGCTGCAGGACAACGGCCCGGTCTCGGACGCGCTCGCGGAGGAGTTCGTCTACCAGCTGCTGGAGGCCCTGCAGTTCGTCCACGCCCGCGGCTGGGTGCACCGGGACGTCAAGCCCGCGAACGTGCTGCTCGAGCCCACGGGCTCCGCGCCCCCGGTGTCCCGGCTCGCAGACTTCGGGATCGCGGTGCGCACGAGCGATGCCCGGCTCACCCACACGGGCACCGTGGTGGGCACCCCGGGCTACCTCCCGCACGAGGCGTACGCCCCGGGCAACCCCTCGCCCGCCCTGGACCTCTACGCCGCCGGGGTCACGGCCGTGCGGCTGGTGCTTCCCGAGGTGGACCTCAGCGGGGACCCGCTGGGCCCGGACGACGTCGCCCGGCTGGGCCTGTTCGAGCACTCCCCGGTGCTGCGCTCGGGTGTCGCAGGACTGCTCAGCCGCGACCCGGAGGAGCGCGTCCGGGCGTCGGAGGAACTGGTCACCGCGCTGCTGGAGACGGCTCCGGAGCGCGAGGGACGCGAGAGCGAGACGGCGGACGGCGAGCCCTTCGAGGTCTTCGACGTCCTGGAGCCCACCACCGAGCGGGAGCTGTCCCCGGTGGCCGACGCCGCCCGGCTGCCCTCGGCCGCGGGGGCGCCGGAGGGGCCGATCGCGTGGCACGCCGTGCACCGCAAGGCCCTGCTGAGTGCGGAGCACCCCGTCCTCGCGGAGCGCTCGGGGGACCCGCTGCGACCGTTCGGCCCCGCCGATCCCACCGAGGAGATCGGTGCCGTGCCCGGGGAGCTGACGGTGGCGGAGCCCGTGGCGGCCACCGCGCTGGCGGACGATCGCACGGACCCGCCCGCCGTCACCCCGCTGGGGGGCGCTTCGGACGACGCCGCGTCCGGTCTGGACGGAACCCTCATCGACACCTCCGCACCGGGAGCCGCCGGGCTGGGCGGCGCCGGACTCACGGACGCCCATCTCGTCGGCTCCGCCCGTGGCGGGTCTGGCGGGGGCTTCGATGCCGCGGCGCCCGGCGCCGGGCCGGGAGCCACCCGCGAGATCGACACGGGGGTTCCGGGGCAGCCGGCACCCCCCGGAACCGGGACGGACGCGGCCGAGGCGCGCGTGCGGCGTCGTCGTCCGGCGCGGTGGTCCTGGTGGCTGCTCGCCCTCATGCTCGCCGTCCTTGCCGTGGTCGCGGGCTACGTGTGGCTCGGGCCCGTGCTCTCCCGGTGGGGCGGGGGCGCGGACCCGGCCGGGAGTACGCCGTCCCCCACGGCCCCGGCGGGGTCGACCACCCCCGCCACCGAGGAGCCGGGCACGCAGAGCACCGAACCGCAGCCGACGACGGACGCAACGTCAGTGTGCACGGAGCTGGACGACGGCACGGTCTCGTGCGTGGTGACCCCGTGAATGTGCTCGTACCCCGACCGTGGAGGACAATGACGCCATGACTTACTCAGCACCCGATGGTTCACGGCTGATCCAGGACATCGAGAAGGCGGGGTTCTACCCCCAGCTCGTCACGGACGTGGTCAGGGACTCCCTGGACGGCAGGCGCCCGGTCTCCCACCTGGTGCAGCTGGAGACGCACTTCACCAACACCGAGCTGCACCGCCACATCACGGCGCTCGTGCTCGCGGAGGACGTCCTGCACATCACGCACGTGGACGACCAGCAGTACGACGAGGCGGGCGCGGAGACCGTGGCCCGCGTGTCCACCGAGACGGTCCCGATCTCGCAGATCCGCTCCGTGACGCTGAGCTACGCATACCACCAGCCGGAGAAGTACACCCCGGGGACGCCCATCATGGAGCTGAACCTCGCGGTGAGCTGGACCGGCACGCAACAGCTGGAGCTGTACCCGGCCATGTGCGAGGACCCGGACTGCCAGGCTGACCACGGCTACACGGGCACGGCCGCGAGCGAGGACGTGGTGATGCGCATCAGCTCGGAGGCGGACGGCCAGGACGCCGTGGAGGGCGCGCGGGAGTTCGCCCGCACGCTGCGCCGCGCGAACGTCGCCCCGCTCACGGACTCCGGGGCCCAGCTCGCGCAGGCACCCCAGCACCAGGGGAGTGCGCGCCCGGAGGCCCCGGCGCCGCGCACGCGCTTCGGCCACCGGCACAACGGGCGGGACACGGGGCGCACCTCGTGACGGGGCAGGACTCCGTGGCGGTGCGGGGGAGCGGCGAACCCGTGGAGCTCCCCGCGGCCCCGCGCTACGGCAGCCGCAGCGTGGGTGAGGTCATGACCTCGGCGGCCGCGGCCCTCGGCGTGCCCGGCTTCGAGAACGCGCTGAGTCTGCCCGCAGCGCAGCGCTTCGTCGTGGTGCTCGTGGACGGTCTCGGCTCCCGGCTGCTCTCGCAGGTCCGCGGCTACGCGCCCACCCTGCGCTCGGCGCAGTCCCTGGGCGAGCTCGACGCCGCCTTCCCCTCCACCACGTCCGTGTCCCTCTCGTGCCTGGGCACCGGACGCACGCCCGGACGCCACGGCATGCTCGGCTACGACGTCCTGGACCCGGACACGGACCGCGTGGTCAACATGCTCGGGAACTGGCCGGCCTCGCTCGACCCGCTGGCGTGGCAACCCGGTGCCACGGTGCTGGAGCGCACCGCGCAGCACGTGGACACGGTGACCGTGAGCTCCCCGCGCTTCGAGTCCTCCGCGCTGACGCGTGCGGTGCTGCGCGGCGGCCGGTTCGTGGGTGCCCAGGGGGTGCACGCGCGCACGGCACGGGCGCTGGAGCAGCTGAAGGAGGGCCGCCGCGGGCTCGTCTACTTCTACTGGGACGACCTCGACAAGACGGGGCACAAGCAGGGCTGGCGCTCGGACGCCTGGCTGCACGCGCTCGAGGAGCTGGACTCGGCGCTCAAGCGGCTCGTGACCAGGCTGCCCGCCAACACTCGAGTGGTGCTCACCGCGGACCACGGCATGGTGGACGTGGCACTCGAGGGGCGGATCGACGTCTCCGCGGTGCCGGAGCTGATGCGCGGGGTGCGGAACACCGCCGGGGAACCGCGCGCCGTGCAGCTGCACCTGGAACCCGGGGTCTCGCCCGAGGACGTGGTGGGGCGGTGGCGTGAGCACTTCGGCGACGCCGTGTGGCTCGCCACGCGGGACGAGCTCGTGGGCTCCGGCCACTTCGGCCCGGATCCGGAGCCCGCCATGCTCGCCCGTGCCGGGGACGTGTGGGTGCTGGGACGGGAGGACATCGCGCTCTACGACGTCGCCCGCCAGGGCACCCGCCCGCTGGCCATGGTCGGTCAGCACGGCTCCCTCACGGAGCAGGAACGGGCCGTCCCCGCACTGCTGTGGTGATGACGTCGCTGCGGTGACGCAGTCGGGGCGCCGTCGCAGGGAACTCCGTCTCGTGGGGCAGCGGTGACGCCTTGTAGCGGAGGCCGGGGGTACGGCTCAGCGCGAACCGCCGACACCCTGCGTCGCCCTGCCACCGGCCCCACCCCCGGAACTGCCCTTCTGCGAGCCCTGTCCCGCGCCGTTGCCGGAGGTGCCTCCGCCGGTGTTCCCGGCGCCCGCGCCGCCACCCGTGGAGCCCTGGCCCGTGCCACCGTTGGCAGGCGGTGTGGCCGGTGCCTTCGCGGGCGGTGGGGTGGGCTTCGGAGCCTGGGTCTTCGCCGGCGTGGGAGCGGGGGTCGGCTGCGCCGTGGTGGGCGCGGGCGCCGGCACGACCGGCTGCGGCACCGCGGGCTGGACGGGCGCCACCGGCTCGGGTGCGGGCACGAAGTACTGCTCCGCCGGCTGGGTGGGCTCGGGGACCACGCTCGGCGTGGGTGAAGGCGTGGCCGACGGCGTGGGCGAGACGCTGGGCGTCGAACTGGGCGAGTCAGACGTGAAGGTGGCCGGCCCCTGGTCGTCGCGGTGCCCCGTCAGGCCGGTGAACGCCACGGCGCCGACCCCGGCCAGGACGAGCAGTGCCGCGCCGCCGAGGGCCACTGGCGCGAGGTACTTGCGCACCCCGGACGGCGAGGCTTCTGCCGCGCCGTCCCCGGCCGCGGCGTCATCGCCGAACAGATCGTCCTGGATGGAGTTGCTCATGCAAGAATTCCCTAAAGATCGCCCGAGAGTGCGCGTGACCGGGGCGTCTCTCCCCTGGACCCGGTCCGCTCCCGTGACCTTACCGCGTGCCGTGCGCTTCGCGCATCACCGCACGTGAGAGCCGGGGAGGGGAGTCACGGGCGGTTGCCGAAGACGATGTCGTCCCAGCTCGGCACGGAGGACCGCTTGGCGCGCGGGGTCCGGCCACGGGGCCCCGGTGCCCGCTGCTCCTCGGAAGGGGTCTCCTCGTTCCCGGCGCGGGAGGTCTCCTCGGTCTCGTCGTCGCCCTCGGCCGTGACGGCACCGTCCGAGCGGCTGCCACCGGCCTCGGCCGGGGGGGCAGGGGTCTCGTTGCCGGCGCCGTGCTGGTTTGCACCGGGCAGCCGGTGCACGACCGCCTCGGACTCCGGGGCGGGGGCGGACGTCGTCTCCCGAGCTTCGGTGTCGCGGTCGGGTGCGTCGGCGGCGAGGTGATCCGGTGCCGACGACTCCGGAGCGGCTGCCGCGGCGTCGTCGCCCTCCGATTCCGCGCCGGAAGCACTGTGTGAGTCCGGGGCGTGGTGCTCCGGTCCGCGGTGCTCGGTCTCGTCCCGTCCGCTTGGGGGGGTGTCCTCGCCGTAGGTCGAGGAGTCGTCGAGGATCTCGATGCCCTCACCCTGCAGGGCCTGCTCCTCCGCAACGCGGGACGCGGCGGGCTGGATGGGGCGGTCGAACACGGGGGAGTCGTCCGGGGCGTCGATGGGCCGGGGCCGCTGCTCGACGCCGCCCATGCCGCGCCCGAGGATCTCGGCGAGGCGGTCGTCGGCGTCCTCGTCCGTTCCGAGGCGCCGCCCGCGGCGGGACTGCAGGACGTCCAGGAGGTCGTCCGCCTGGCTGGCCTCGTGCTGCAGGTGGCGCAGCTGCGCGGCGGGGGAGACCGCTGCCGGGGGGGAGGTGACGGGCGCGGCCGGGGCGGTCACGCCGAGCGGGCCGGACTCACGGGGCTCCTCGCCGAGCGCCCGGGCCCAGTCGTTCTCCGGGCGCACGGTCTGGCTGACCGGGTTGTAGCTCCAGCGCGCGGGGCCCTCGCCCTGGGGCCCGGCCGCCGGGTCCGTGACGGTGAAGCTCAGCTGCAGGTTCCACAGCTGGTCCTCGCGCAGCCACGCGTCCCAGTCGAAGCTGTGGCGGTCCACGCCGAGCTGCGCGGCGCGGTCCGTGACGGTCTCCTCGAGCGTCTTGGGCTCGCCCTCGAACACGGAGCGGTAGCCGTCGTGGGACGGGTTCGTCCCGGAGACCTTCACGCGGCACGCGGCGGTGACCATGTGGGAGCGCTCGGCGAGGATGGGCCACTCGTAGCGGCGCACCCGTTCCGCTTCCCAGCCGGACTCCGCGACGATGTCCTCCACGCTCGCCCCGGCGCGGAAGCGCGCCTGGATGTCGCGGGGACCGAAGGACGAGCCGCCGCGGCCGCGTGCGGGGGGCTTGCGGCGGGCGTGCTGGATGGTCTGACGCAACTGCTGGTCGATCTTCACCCGGTACCGGGTCGAGTCGGGGGTCTCCACGATGAGGTGCTCACCGTCGTCGTGCACTCCTACCAGGCGCAACTGCTCCATGCTGTCCTTCCCTCACGGGTGTCTGCGCCCCGCGTTCGGTGGTGCGCTCGGCGCGTTCGTGCGCCAGTCTAGTGGCAGCCCGCTGCCGCGGGCCGAGCGGTGGAGACCGGGCGCGGCGCAGGGGCGACGTCGACGCCGCGCGAGAGGGTCGGCAAGGGGCGTCCGGGCCACCCTCCAGGCGCGTTCCAGGCCCCGTCAGGACACGAATCTTGCTCTGCGAGAAACGCTTGCCACGGCCACTGGCTTTTTACGGCACCATGGTGAACAATCTACGCGACACGGACCCGGGGGAGATCGCCCGGGAAACCGTTTCACACAGCGATCTCGTGAAGAACGGTTGGAGAGCGGACAGACACATGGCCACAGACTACGACGCGCCGCGCAAGCAGGACGAGGACCTCAAGGAAGACTCCATCGAGGAGTTGCAGTCCCGGCGGTCGGACCACCAGTCCGGAAGCGTTGACGAGGACGAGGCTACGGCGGCGGAGAGCTTCGAGCTCCCCGGCGCGGACCTCTCCAACGAGGAGCTCTCCGTGGTGGTCCTCCCGGCCCAGGACGACGAGTTCACGTGCGGCTCGTGCTTCCTCGTGCGCCACCATTCGCAGCTCGCGGAGGAGCGCAACGGTGTGAAGTACTGCCACGAGTGCGTGGGCTGACCACACACCTTCCACCCCGGTGCGGACACCGGGAACCCCGGCCCCGCGACGGCCAGGACGGCGCCGGGCACGAGAACGGGCGGTCACCGACACGGTGACCGCCCGTCGTCGTGATCGGGGCGTTTCTCAGGAGCGGATCTGGTCCGCTCCGTGGTTGATCGCGCGGGCCAGCTCGTCCGGGTGCCGCGTGGCGGTCAGCCAGTAGGGGGTGGGGTCCACCGGGTCCACGATGCTGATCCGGCACAGGTCCGGGATCGAGACCCGGAAGTTCATGAACGCGCGCCCGTCAAGGCCCGGGCCGCGTGCGGTGCGGGCGGCGTCGCCGCGCAGAGCCTCCGCCCCGCCCACGTAGCGGCGCTCGATGTAGGCGCGTCCCACGCGCAGGTCCTCGTCCGTGAGCACGATGGTGGGCGTGCCCAGCTGCACGACCACCGCGATCACCACCACGAGCACGAGCCCCACGACCACACCCATCGCAATGCTGATGGGAGCCAGTGCCACGAAACCTGCCCCGCCCACGAACAGCACGATGAGCCACACCCACCACGCCACGGACAGCCGCTCCTGGTAGCGGACCTGGGATGCCTCCGCGGGGGAGGCGTGCTGCGAGGAGGGCTCCGGGGTCTCCGGGGCGGTGTGCTGGGAACTCATGGCACCACCTTGGCACACTCCGGCTGGGGATTGCCTGCCGCGTGCCGGACCCCGGTGCGCTCGGAGCGGTGGCGGTGGGCCGGGGCCTGGGCGGCCGTGCGGACCTCGGCGCCGTCCCGGGGCGGGCGCGTTAGAGTGGAGGACTGTGACTGACGTGAGGGAACCCGCCACCGTGGCCGTGCCGCTGCAGCTGCTGGACGCCGAGCTGCCCGCCCCCGCCTACGCCCGCGCGGGCGACGCTGGAGCGGACCTGCGCGCCCGGCACGAGGTCCATCTGGCTCCCGGTGAGCGCGCGCTCGTGGACACCGGTGTGGCCGTGGCCGTGCCCGAGGGGCACGTGGGGCTCGTGCACCCCCGCTCGGGGCTGGCCGCCAAGCACGGCATCACCGTGCTCAACGCCCCGGGGACCGTGGACAGCGGCTACCGCGGCGAGCTCAAGGTGTGCCTGCTGAACACGGACGCGCGCGAGGCCTACACCGTGCAGCGCGGTGAGCGGATCGCGCAGCTCGTGGTCCAGGAGGTGGTCACCGCCCGCTTCGAGACCGTGGCTGAGCTGCCGCCGAGCGAGCGCGGCGACCGCGGGTTCGGCTCCTCCGGGACGCACTGATTCCTCCGCGGTGGGCGGAGCCGGTCGGGACGCGCCGGACCCCCGCGCCGGACCCCCGCCCGCCGAGACGCACCGGTACCCCTCTCGACCTTCCCCAGACGATTTCCAGACGACACCTTCCGGGAGCCAATGATGTTCGGACGCAAGAAACGCAACCGCGCGGACGCGGAGGAGACCACCGGGGCCGCGGCACAGCCCGACGGCACGGCGGGAGAGCGGGACGCCGCCGCGGCGTCGGCCGAGGACCGCGAGAACCACCGCGCGCGCGGGCCGTGGGACGAGAGCGAGCTGCCCGGTGAGCGCGGCGAGTACCTGGACCTCGGGGCGCTGCTCGTCAAGCCGGTGGCCGGCGTGAGCGTGCGTCTGGAGGTGGACCAGCAGACGCAGGAGCCGCGCGCGGTGAACCTGGACTTCCAGGACGGTTCCGTGCAGCTGCAGGCCTTCAGCGCCCCCAAGTCCAGCGGTCTGTGGGACGAGGTGCGCGCCGAGCTGATCGCCGGTCTGCGCAACGACAACGGGGACCCGAGCGTCTCCCGCGGCTCCTTCGGCCTGCAGGTGGACGCCAGGTTCCCCGCGACCACGCAGGACGGTCGGCCGGGCTACCGGCTGGCCCGCTTCGTGGGCATCGACGGCCCGCGCTGGTTCCTGCGCGCCGTCTACACGGGCGGCGGGGCGCTGCCCGGGCCCACCGCGGAGGTGCTCGACGACGCCGTCCGGGCGCTCGTCGTCGTCCGCGGCCAGGATCCCCATCCGCCCCGCGACCTGCTGACGCTCAGCGTGCCCGAGAACGCCACCGTGCGCCGCGTGGACGAGAACGGTGCGGAGCCGGAGTCCGCTCCCGCCGCGGACGACGCCCCCGCCGTGCAGCCGCCGCGCCGCGGCCCCGAGATCACCGAGATCGGCTAGTGGCGCCCCCGAACAACCCGCTGACCGGGTCGATCGACGTCCTGGGCGAGCCCGGGGCGGTCGCCGCTGACCTCGATCCCGCGCACCGCGAACGGCACCGCCGCCGGGCGGTCGTCGAGGGCGTCGTCGTGGAGGTCACGATCACTCCCGTGACGCAGTGCCCGCACTTCCGCGCGCTGCTGAAGGTGCCGCGCGTGGATTCGGCCGTGCCGTGCTCCCTGGAGCTGCTGTGGAACGGCCAGCGCACGGTGCCGGGCGTGATTGCCGGCACCAAGCTGCGCTGCCTGGGCGTGGTGTCCTTCCCGGACGGGATCCCCACCATGTACAACCCGCGCTACGAGATCATCACGCCCAAGAAGGTGCAGCGGTGAGCGCGCCGGGCACGCCGGTGCCCGGGGACGGCCGCGAGTCCGCCGCGGACCGCACCGCCGGGGACCTCGCGCGCCGCTCCGGGCTGCGCCGGGACGAGACCGGGCGCCTGGACGTGCTCTCCGCCGTGGGCGGGTGGCGCGGGGTCCTCGAGTCCGTGCTGCCGGGACTCGTCTACCTGGTGTGCGTGGTCCTCACGGGCCGGCTGGGACCGGCCCTGACGGCCTCCCTGGCCGTGGCCGCCATTTTCACCCTGGTGCGGCTGCTCCAGCGTCAGAGCGTGACGCAGGCGGTGTCCGGGCTGGTGGGCGTGGGCATCTGCGCACTGTTCGCCCGGGCGGGCGGGGACGCGCTGGACTACTACGTGCCGGGACTGCTCACCAACGCCGTGTGGCTCGTGGGGCTGACCGTCTCCGCACTCGTGGGCTGGCCGCTGCTGGGCGTGCTCTACGGCTACGTGCGCGGCGAGGGCACCGACTGGCGCCGGGACCCCGTGCGGCGTGGTGCCTACCAGCGCGTCAATGCCGTGCTGCTCGCCATGTTCGCGGCGCGACTGGTCGTCCAGGTGCCGCTCTACCTCGCCGGGGACGTGGCCGCCCTGGGGATCACACGGCTGGTGATGGGGGCTCCGCTGTACGCCGCAGTGCTGTGGCTGGCATGGCTGTGGAGCCGCCCTCGCCCCGCGCCGCCTGCAGGTTGACGTCCCGGGCCGTGGTGAACATGGCCCGCAGCTGCTCCTCGCCCTCCGCGGTGGTGATGAAGAACAGCTCGTCACCGCCCTCCATGACGTCGTCCCCGGACGGGGCGATCGGCACGCCGTCCCGCAGGATGGCCACGAGCGCGACGTCCGGCGGCCACGGCACCTGGGTCACGGTGCTCGCGACCACGGGGTGCTCGCGGGGCACCGTGTAGGCGGACAGCGTGGCCGTGCCGGTCTGGAAGCTCAGCAGCCGCACGACGTCGCCCACCTCCACCGCCTCCTCCACGAGCGCCGTCATCAGCCGCGGGGTGGAGACGGCGACGTCCACGCCCCAGGCGTCGTCGAAGAGCCACTCGTTCTTGGGGTTGTTGACACGCCCCACGGTGCGCGGCACCCCGAACTCGCTGCGGGCGAGCAGCGAGACCACGAGGTTCGCCTTGTCGTCGCCGGTCGCGGCCACGACGACGTCGGCCTCCTCCGCCCGCGCGCGCTGCAGGACGTCCAGGTCGCACGCGTCCCCGACCACCCACTGCGCCCCGCGCAGGTTCGAGCGCCCGATCACCTCGGAGGTCGCGTCCACGACCACTACGTCGTGACCGTGCGAGAGCAGCTCCCGGGCGATCGAGGACCCCACGGAGCCTCCGCCCACGATGACCACGTGCATCAGCGCCGCCCCCGTGACTGCTCGGTGGCGGCCAGGGCCACGGCCTCCATGACCTCGTCCGACGGCGGGCGCGAGAGCACCCGCGCCACCTGTTCGACGTCCTCGACGCGCATCATGGCGTGCACGATGTCCCCCTGCTGGTAGCTCGTGTCGCTCGCGGGCAGGATGCCCTCCCCGAAGCGGGTGATGAAGGCGATCCGCACCCCGGCGGCCTCCTCGATGCGGTCCAGGTGCAGCCCCGACCAGGACTCGTCCAGGGGCAGCTCACCGAGCTGCAGACGGCCCGAGGCCTCCCGGAAGTCCCCGGTGATCGCGTGCTCCGGCAGGATCCGTCGCAGCACCTGGTCCGCGCTCCAGCGCACGGACGCCACGGTGGGGATGCCCATCCGCTGGTAGAACTCGGCGCGCGTGGGGTCGTAGATGCGGGCCACGACGTGCTTGACCTTGAACGTCTCGCGCGCCACGCGGGCGGCGATGATGTTGGAGTTGTCCCCGCTGGAGACCGCCGCGAAGGCGTACGCGTCCGTGATCCCGGCGCGGCGCAGCACGTCCCGGTCGAAGCCGTGCCCGGTGACCTTCTTGCCCGCGAACGTGGGGCGCAGCTTCCGGAACGAGCGGTCGTCCTGGTCGATCACCGCCACGGTGTGTCCTGAGTCCTCGAGGGCGTGCGCGAGAGTGATTCCCACCCGGCCCACGCCCATGATCACGAAATGCGCCATGGGGCACAGCATAGGACGCCGCGCCGCGGGACAAGGCCCCGCCGAGGGACTAGCGTGTTCCCTCGTGTATGTGTCCCAGATGCTCCGCCGCGCGCTGGTGGGCAAGCCGATCCACAACGAGCGCGCCGCGGGCACCGTGCTCTCCAAGGGAACGGCCCTGCCCGTCTTCGCCTCCGATGCGCTGTCCTCCGTGGCCTACGCACCGGACGAGATCGTCCTGACGCTCGCGCTCGCGGGAAGTGCCGCGATCGCCGTGTCCCCGTGGGTCGGGCTCGTGGTGCTGGTCGTGCTCGCGGTCATCATCACGGCGTACCGCCAGAACGTCCAGGCGTACCCGTCCGGCGGAGCGGACTTCGAGATCGCGTCCAAGAACCTGGGGCGTCCCGCCGGTGCCGCCGTGGGTGCGGCGCTGATGGTGGACTACACGCTCGTGGTCGCCGTGTCGATGGCTGCGGCCGCCCAGTACCTCGCCGCGGCCGTGCCGTGGCTCGTGGGACGCCAGACCTACGTGGCCGTCGCGGGCATCGCGCTCGTGGGTCTGCTGAACCTGCGCGGCCTGAAGTTCATGGGCCGTGCCTCCTCCGTGCCCACGTACGCGTTCGTGGCCGTGGTGCTCGTGCTGGTCGTCACCGGGATCGTGCAGGACGTCACGGGCACCCTCGACGCCGCGCCGTCGGCAGGCTACGACGTGCTGCCCACCACCGGGACCGACGCCGGGCTCACGGGGCTGGCCGGCGCGATGCTCGTGCTGCGCGCGTTCTCCTCCGGCGCCGTCGCCGTGACCGGCGTGGAGACGATCACCCACTCCGTGCCCTACTTCCGCAAGCCCAAGGCGCTGAACGCGGCCCGGACCCTTGCGGTGCTGGGGGCGCTGTCCGCGGCCCTGCTGCTCGGCGTCATGTACCTCACGTGGCGCACCGGTGCGGTGGTGGTGATGGACCCGGCCCGCCAGCTGCTGATCCACGGCCACGCCCCGGGCCGCGACTTCTACCAGGTGCCGATCCTCGGCCAGATCGCGCAGGCGGTCACTGGCGCCGACTCCGTGGGCTTCGCCGTGCTCGTGGTCGTGACCGTGGGCGTGCTGTTCATGGCCGCCAACACCGCCTACTCGGGCTTCCCCGTGCTGGCCTCGCGGCTGGCGTCCTCCGGGCTGCTGCCCCGCCAGTTGCAGAGCCGCGGGGACCGCTTCGCCTTCACCAACGGCATCATCCTGCTCTCGGTGGTGGCCGCGGCGTTCACCGTGGTCTTCCACGCGAACGTCAACGGGCTGATCCAGCTCTACGTGGTGGGCGCGTTCTTCGCGTTCACGCTCACCCAGGCCGGAATGGTGCGGCACTGGTTGCGCGGGCGCCGGCTGCACACCGTGAAAGCCACGCAGCGGGAGTTCGTGCTGCGCCTCGCCGTGGCCGTGGTGGCGCTCATGGCGTGCGCCGCGGTGTTCGTCGTCGTGCTCGTGACCAAGTTCGTGCAGGGGGCGTGGCTCACCATCGTGGCCATTGCCCTCACCACCGTGTTCATGCGCGCGATCGCCCACCACTACCGTGCCGTGGACGCCGAGCTGGAGGTGCGCCCGGACACCCCGATCCGCGCACTGCCCTCGCGCGTGCACTCGATCATCGTGGTCACCTCCGTGCGCAAGCCCGTGGTGCGTGCCCTGAGCTACGCCCGGGCGTCCCGGCCCTCCACGCTGGAGGCCGTGGTGGTGGACACGGACCGCTCCCGCACGGAGCAGATCGCGCGGCAGTGGGAGGAGCTCGAGATCCCGGTGTCGCTCACGGTGCTGGCCTCCCCCTACCGCGACACCGTGGGCCCCGTGATCAAGCACATCCGCGGCATCCGCCGCAAGTCCCCGCGCGACCTCGTGATCGTCTACCTGCCCGAGTACGTGGTGGGCCGCGGATGGGAGCGCTTCCTGCACAACCAGGCCATCCGCCCGCTGCGGACGCGCCTGCACTACGAACGCGGAGTCATGATCGCCTCCGTGCCTTGGCACCTGGAATCAGTGCGCGAACGCCAACTCACGGAGAACAGCAGATGACCGACGCTCCCGAACCCCTCGTGCTGCGCCTCGGCGCGCCCGCCCACGGCGGACACGTGGTCGCCCGCACGGACGAGGGCCGGGTGGTCTTCGTGCGCCACGGCCTGCCCGGCGAGCTCGTGCGGGTGCGGCTGAGCGACCACGAGCCGGACGCCTCCTTCTGGCGCGGCGACGCGGTGGAGGTGCTGGAAGCGGCCTCCGGGCGCCGCGCGGAGCACGTGTGGCCCGAGGCCGACGCCGTCCTGGCCGCCGCCGCGGGCCGCGCGCCCCTGGGCGGGGCGGAGTTCGGCCACGCGGAGCTCGAGACGCAGCGCGGCATGAAGACCGCGGTGGTGGCGGAGCAGCTCTCCCACTTGGCGGGCGTCGAGTGGGACGGCGCGGTGCGACCCGTCGCGGGGGAGACCCCGGACGGCACCGGCTGGCGCACGCGGCTGCACCTGGACGTGGGCGCGGACGGCACCGCGGGCATGTACCCGCACCGCTCGGGTGAGCTGAGCACGCTCGGGGACATGCCCCTGGCCACGGACGCCATCCGTGCGCTGGCCCCGTGGTCGCGGCGCTACCGGGGCGCTGAGCGCGTGGACGTTGCCGCCCCGGAGGGCGGCACACCGCTCGTGCACGTGAACGTGCGTCCGGACGCCTCCGACGACGACGTCGCGGCCCTGCGGGCGGAACTCACGGAGTGGGGTGCGGAGCACGGCCTGGGCGTCACCGCGCACATCCCGGGCCGTCGGGAAACGCAGGTGTGGACCGGCGCCGGGGAGCTGCGCGAGACCCTCGCGCTGCCCGGACAGGACGAGTTTTCGTGGCGCGTGAGCCCCACCGGCTTCTGGCAGGTCCACCGGCGGGCCCCGGAGACCCTCGTGTCCGCAGTGCTCGACGCCGCGCAGTTCGCCCCCGGCGACGCCGTGTGGGACCTCTACAGCGGCGCCGGTCTGTTCACCGCCGTGGCGGCGCGGGCCGTGGGGGAGAAGGGCAGCGTGCTCGCCGTCGAGGGTTCCCCGGTGACCTCCGCCGACGCCGCCCACAACCTCGCGGACGCGCCACACGTGCGCACCGTGCGCGGCGACGTCGCCCGAGTGCTGACCGGACGCGCACCCCGCGGGGGGCAGCGCCGCGGACGCTCGCGGGCGGCGGCGTCGTCCCGGGCGCGCAACGGCCAGTGGGGACCGCGCCCCGGGCGCCCGGACGTCGTGGTGCTCGACCCGCCGCGGGCGGGGGCAGCCAAGGACGTCCTGGGGGCCGTGGACCACGCGGACCCGCGGCGCATCGTCTACGTCGCGTGCGACCCGGCGGCGCTGGGCCGCGACCTCGGCAGGCTGCGCCGCCGCGGCTGGCGCGTGGACGGCGTGGAGGCCTTCGACCTCTACCCCAACACCCACCACGTGGAGGCCGTCGCTGCCCTGAGCCGCGACAGGTGACTCGCCGGTAGCACCGGGCCGTTCCGCGCCGTGCACCGGTCGTGGCGCGGTCACCGTGGGCGAAGCGGGGCGTGGCACGGGCTACACTGGCAGGGACCGTTCCACGCGCGCGGGACACTGCGGTGTGCCGTGGGTATCGAACGAAACCGACGGTGGCGAGAGGAGTCCCACACCATGACTGTGGACAGCTTTGGAGCCAAGGGCGTTCTCAACGTCAAGGGCACCGACTACGAAATTTTCCGACTGAACGCCGTGGAGGGAGCCGAGAAGCTCCCCTACAGCCTGAAGGTCCTGCTCGAGAACCTGCTGCGCACCGAGGACGGTGCCAACGTCACGAGCAAGCACATCGAGGCCCTGGGGTCCTGGGACCCCAGCGCCCAGCCCGACACGGAGATCCAGTTCACCCCTGGTCGCGTGATCATGCAGGACTTCACCGGCGTCCCCTGCATCGTGGACCTGGCCACCATGCGTGAGGCCGTGGCAGATCTCGGCGGCGACCCCTCCCGCGTGAACCCGCTCGCCCCGGCCGAGCTGGTCATCGACCACTCCGTGCAGATCGACGCGTTCGGTTCCGCGGACGCAATCGAGCGCAACATGGACATCGAGTACCAGCGCAACGGCGAGCGCTACCAGTTCCTGCGCTGGGGCCAGACCGCGTTCGATGACTTCAAGGTGGTCCCGCCCGGGATGGGCATCGTCCACCAGGTCAACATCGAGAACCTGGCCCGCGTGGTCATGACCCGCGAGGTTGACGGCACACTGCGCGCCTACCCGGACACCTGTGTGGGCACCGACTCCCACACCACCATGGAGAACGGCATCGGCGTGCTCGGTTGGGGTGTGGGCGGCATCGAGGCCGAGGCCGCGATGCTCGGTCAGCCCATCTCCATGCTGATCCCGCGCGTGGTGGGCTTCAAGCTCACCGGCGAGATCCCCTCCGGTGCGACCGCCACGGACGTGGTGCTGACCATCACGGAGATGCTGCGTGAGCACGGTGTCGTGGGCAAGTTCGTGGAGTTCTACGGTGAGGGCGTGGCAGCGGTGCCGCTGGCCAACCGCGCCACGATCGGCAACATGTCCCCGGAGTTCGGTTCCACCGCGGCGATCTTCCCGATCGACCAGGTGACCCTGGACTACCTGGCGCTCACGGGCCGCTCTGAGGAGCAGATCGCCCTGATCGAGGCGTACACCAAGGAACAGGGCATGTGGCACGACCCCGAGCACGAGGTCGCCTACTCCGAGTACCTCGAGTTGGACCTGTCCACCGTGGTCCCCTCGATCTCCGGGCCCAAGCGTCCCCAGGACCGCATCGAGCTGACCCGCGCCAAGGAACAGTTCCGCGACGACCTCGTGAACTACGTGGCCGAGGACAAGTCCGTGGACGTGGACCCGGACGTCGTCGAGTCCTTCCCGGCCTCCGACGCCCCCTCCCACGACGCGACCGACGAGCAGGACCCCCAGGACGCGCCGCGCGAGAGCTCCGCGAACGACATGAGGGAGCGCCCCGAGCACCGAGTGGAGGTCTCCATGGAGGACGGCCGTCACTTCGAGCTGGACCACGGTGCCGTGGCGATCGCCTCGATCACGTCCTGCACCAACACGTCCAACCCCTCGGTCATGATGGCCGCGGCCGTGCTCGCGCGCAACGCCACGGAGAAGGGCCTCAAGGCCAAGCCGTGGGTCAAGACCTCGATCGCCCCGGGCTCGCGCGTGGTCACCGAGTACTACGAGAAGTCCGGTCTGCTCCCGGCCCTCGAGGAGCTCGGCTTCTACATCGTGGGTTACGGCTGCACCACGTGCATCGGTAACTCCGGGCCCCTGGAACCCGAGATCTCCCAGGCCGTGCAGGACAACGACCTCGCGGTGACCTCGGTGCTCTCCGGTAACCGCAACTTCGAGGGCCGGATCAACCCGGACGTGAAGATGAACTACCTCGCGTCCCCGCCGCTGGTCATCGCGTACGCGCTGGCCGGGACCATGGACTTCGACTTCGAGAACGAGCCCCTGGGCCAGGACTCGAACGGTCAGGACGTGTTCCTCAAGGACATCTGGCCGGACCCCACCGAGGTCCAGAAGATTATCGACGCCTCGATCGACACGGGCATGTTCGACCGCGAGTACGGCACCATCTTCGACGGTGACGAGCGTTGGCAGAACCTGGACACCCCCACGGGTGACGTGTTCGAATGGGACCCCGAGTCCACCTACGTGCGCAAGCCACCGTACTTCGACGGCATGACCATGGAGACCATCCCGGTGGAGGACATTGAGGGCGCGCGCGTGCTGCTCAAGCTGGGAGATTCCGTGACCACGGACCACATCTCCCCGGCCGGCTCGTTCAACTCCGACACTCCCGCGGGTAAGTACCTCATCGAGCACGGCGTGCAGCGCAAGGACTTCAACTCCTACGGTTCCCGCCGTGGTAACCACGAGGTCATGATCCGCGGCACGTTCGCGAACATCCGCATCAAGAACCAGCTCTTGGACGGCGTCGAGGGGGGCTTCACCCGCGACTTCACCCAGGAGGGTGGACCGCAGGCCACTGTGTACGACGCCGCCATGAACTACCAAAAGGCCGGCGTGCCCCTGGTGGTGCTCGGTGGCAAGGAGTACGGCTCCGGTTCCTCGCGCGACTGGGCCGCGAAGGGCACGGCCCTGCTGGGCGTGCGCGCCGTCATCGCGCAGTCCTACGAGCGCATCCACCGCTCCAACCTGATCGGCATGGGTGTGCTGCCGCTGCAGTTCCCCGAGGGTGAGTCCGCGGACTCCCTGGGCCTGGACGGCACGGAGACCTTCTCCATCGCGGGGGTGACCGCTCTCAACGAGGGCAGGACTCCCAAGACGCTGAAGGTCACCGCGGCCAAGGAGGACGGCTCCACCGTGGAGTTCGATGCCGTGCTGCGCATCGACACCCCGGGTGAGGCGGACTACTACCGCAACGGCGGCATCCTGCAGTACGTGCTGCGTCAGATCGCCAAGTAGTCGCGTTCCGCGACCGAACGCCACCGGCCGGTGACCCTCGGGGTCGCCGGCCGGTGGCGTTCCTGCGTTGAGGCACCACCGGGCCGGGCGAGTAGGATCGGACGGAGCATTCGGGCCCGTGGTGAGCCCCGAACGGGCCCTTTCGCCCGGTCCCACGGGCCCGAGGACCACGAGAGACCCACGGAGAGCAGACCATGACGCTTCTGGAGAGCATCGAGGGACCCGAGGACCTGAAGGGTCTGGACGCAGCGGCCATGGCGCAGCTGGCCGAGGAGGTGCGGGCGTTCCTCATCACCCACGTGTCCGCGACCGGCGGGCACCTGGGCCCCAACCTGGGCGTCGTCGAGCTCACGCTCGCGGTGCACCGCGTGTTCTCCTCGCCGCGGGACTCGATCGTCTTCGACACGGGCCACCAGTCCTACGTGCACAAGCTCGTCACGGGCCGCCAGGACTTCAGCACGCTGCGCCAGCAGGGCGGGCTGGCGGGCTACCCGTCCCGCGAGGAGTCGGAGCACGACATCGTGGAGTCCTCGCACGCGTCGTCCTCGCTGTCCTGGGCGGACGGGATCTCACGCGGCTACGCGCTCACGGGCCAGGACGACCGCCACACCGTCGCGGTGATCGGTGACGGGGCGCTGACCGGCGGGATGGCCTGGGAAGCCGTCAACAACATCGCCTCGGACCGGGACCGCAAGGTCGTGATCGTGGTCAACGACAACGGCCGCTCGTACGCCCCCACCGTGGGCGGTTTCGCAAACCACCTCAAGGAGCTGCAGGCCAGCGTGCAGCAGGGCGTGGACGCCGTGCGCACGGACCGCCGCTACGAGCAGACGCTCGACAAGGCCCGGCAGCTGCTCACGGGCTCGGGCCACCTGGGCCAGGCCGTGTACCGCGGGCTGCACGGGATGAAGCAGGGCATCAAGGACGTCGTGGTGCAGCAGGGGATCTTCGAGGACCTGGGTATGAAGTACGTGGGTCCGGTGGACGGCCACGATCAGCAGGCCATGGAGCAGGCGCTCACGAACGCGCGCAACTACGGCGGTCCCGTGATCGTGCACGCCATCACGGAGAAGGGCCACGGCTACCTGCCGGCCCGGCTGGACGAGGACGACCAGTTCCACTCGGTACCCGTGATCGACCCCGCCACGGGCAAGCCCGCCGGCACCGCGTCCGCGCGCACGTGGACCCACGTGTTCCGGGACGAGATCGCGGCCATCGCGGACGAGCGCGAGGACGTCGTGGGCATCACCGGCGCCATGCTCATCCCCATGGGGCTGCAGAAGATGCAGGCGGCCCACCCGGAGCGGGTCGTGGACGTGGGGATCGCCGAGCAGCACGCACTCACCATGGCCGCCGGCATGGCGTTCAGCGGACTGCACCCGGTGGTCGGCCTCTACGCCACCTTCCTCAACCGCGGCTTCGACCAGCTGCTCATGGACGTGGCCCTGCACCGCGCCGGCGTGACGGTGGTGCTGGACCGTGCGGGTCTCACGGGTCCGGACGGCCCCAGCCACCACGGCATGTGGGACCTCGCGCTGCTGCAGATCATCCCGGGCCTGCACCTCGCGGCCCCGCGGGACGAGGCCACGATGGTCGAGGAGCTGCGCGAGGCGGTCGACGTGTCGGACGCGCCCACGGTGGTGCGCTATCCCAAGGGCGCGGTGGGGGAGCCCCTGCCGGCCCTGGAGCGGCTCGAGGACGGCGTGGACGTCCTCGCACGCACGGGCGAGGGAACCGGACCGGACGGCACCTGCCGGGACGTGCTGATCGTGGGCGTGGGTGCCATGTGCGTGATGGCCCTGGAGGTCTCGGAGCGCCTCGCCGCGCACGGGGTCACCTCCACCGTGCTCGACCCGCGCTGGGTGCTGCCCGTGGCCGGGTCCGTGGTGGAGATCGCGGCGGCGCACCGCATCGTCGTCGTCATCGAGGACGGCGTGCGCGCAGGTGGCATCGGCTCGCTGATCCGCCAGGAGATGCGCGCCCACGGCGTGGACACGGCCCTGAACGAGGTGGGACTGCCCACCGAGTTCCTGGACCACGCCAGCCGCGCCCAGATCCTGGAGCGCACCGGGGTCACGGCCCGGCGGATCGCGCAGGACACCCTCGCGTCCGTGCTCGGCACCAAGGTGCCCTACGCACGCCCGGTGGCCGACGACGACGCCCCGGGCACCGACGACGCGACCGCCGGCCCCGCGGGTGCGGACCAGAAGCACTCCCGCTGACCGGCCCAGGTTCGCTGCCCAGACCCGGCGGCTAGCCACCCGGGGACCGCGGGGCCGTCCGGTGTGCTCCGCGGTCCCCGGGAGGGGTGTGTGCTGGGCGGGCTCAGCCGACGATCACCCGGCCGCCCTTGACCGTCACGGGGTAGGACGTGAGCCCGCTGGCTGCCGGGCCGCCGGTGACGTCTCCGGTGGTCATGTCGAACACCGAGTTGTGGCACGGGCACACGTAGGTCTTCCCGGACGGGTTGACCTGGCAGCCCTGGTGCGGACACACCGGGGAGAAGGCCGTGAACGTGCCCGCCGTGGGCTGGCCGACCACCGCCTGGACCCCTCCGGTGTCGACCTTCACTCCCGAGCCCACGGGAACGTCCGCCGCTGCGGCGACGTCCGTGGGGCTGGCCGGTGCCTGCGGGGCCGATGCGGCGCCGGAGCCCGATCCCGAGCCGCACGCGGCGAGGCCCACCGCGCCCGCCGCGGCCAGACCCGCGGTGCCGACCACGCGGCGTCGGGACGGGGCGGGTGTCGAGGCCGGGGCGCCTGCGCGGGCGTCCTGCGAGGAGTGCGCGGTGGTGTGCTGCGGGGTGGGTGTCGTCATGGTGGGGTTCCTTCCTCGTGCGCGGACCCGTCCATCGTAGGACCGACACGCCCGGCGGATCCGGTGCCGCGCGGGGTCGATCCGCCGCGAATCCTCAGTACCATGGGGGCAACACCGGGCGGAGTTCCCTCGGCCCGTACTGACGGAAAGGTAGGCACCATGATCAAGCGTCTTGCATTCGTGGCCGGTTTCGGGATCGGTTTCGTCGTCGGCTCCGCGTCCGGCCGGAAGAGCTACGAGTCCCTGCGCGAGAGCGCCATCAACACCTGGAACGACCCCAAGGTGCAGTCCAAGGTTGCCGAGGGCACCGACTGGGTCAAGGCCGAGGTCCCCGTGGTGGGCGAGAAGATCGCCGAGAGCGCCCAGAAGGCCGCCGAGACCGTGGGGGACAAGGCCTCCGAGGGTGCCGCCGCCGTCAAGGACAGGGCCCAGGACGGTGCCGCGACGGTGAACGACAAGGCTGCCCAGGGTGGCCAGGCCGCGCAGCAGAAGGCCCAGGAGGTCAAGGAGAAGGCCTCCAAGGACTCCGACGCCGAGCTGCCCGAGCCCGCGACCACCGAGGACGAGGTGGACATGAAGCCGGCGCACCCGGGCCCGGACGCCAAGGACATGAAGAACTGACCCCGTCCACGGGACCATGAACCACCGGTCCCCGGACACGACCGTGGCCGCGCACCCGATGGGTGCGCGGCCACGGTCGTGTTCCGGATGGTGAACCGGGTGCGCCCCGGTCAGTCCTCTGCGCCGTCCGTCTCCTCGGAGCGCTCCGAGCGGCGTCGGGAGCGCAGCTCGCGCCACGCCGCACCGATCACGGGCGCCGTGTGCTCGACCTGCCACCGGCGGGCGCCGAGCTCACGCAACCGCTGGGCCACGGCGTCGTCGGACGTGGAGCGCGGGGGCTGCCAGCAGAATCGGCGCAGGTGCTCGGGTGTCAGCAGGTTCTCGGTGGGCAGCCCCAGCTCCTCGGCCAGCTCAGCGACGGCCGGCTTGAGGGCCTTCAGCCTCGCCGCAGCCTCCGGACGCTTGGTCTCCCACGCCTTCACCGGGGGCAGCGTGGTGGAGGGGACCGTGGCGGGCACGGGCTCCTCCGTGAGCCGGGCATCCTGGACGGCGGTGAGCCAGCGGGTGGCCTCGCGCTCGGCGAGCCTGCCGTGGAAGCCGGGGGTCGCCAGCAGCTGCGGCACGGTGCGGGGCATGGCGTTGGCGGCGGCCACGAGCGCCGAGTCCGGGAGCAGCCGGGTGGGGGCGAGGTCCTTGTGGCGCGCGAGCGTCTCGCGGGCCTGCCACAGGTTGCGCAGTGCCGTGAGCTTGCGCCGTCCCCGCACGTTGCCCATGCCGTGGGTGCGCCGCCACGGGTCCTGGCGCGGTGCCGCCGGGGGAGCGGTGCGGACGTGCTCGAACTCCTCGAGCGCCCACTCCAGTTTCCCCGCCTGCGCGAGGCGCTCCTCCGTGGCCCAGCGCAGCTGCACGAGCACCTCCACGTCCAGCGCGGCGTAGTTGAGCCAGTCCACCGGCAGCGGGCGCCGGGACCAGTCCACCGCGGAGTGCTCCTTGGACAGCGTGAAGCCCAGCAGGTCCTCCGTCATGGAGGCCAGGCCCACCTTGCGAAGCCCCAGCAGGCGGCCGCCGAGCTCGGTGTCGAAGAGCCGGTCCGGGTGCATGTCTAGCTCGGCCAGGCACGGCATGTCCTGGGTGGCCGCGTGCAGCACCCACTCGACGCCGCGCAGGGCCTCGTCCACGGAGGCGAGCGAGCCGACCGCCTCCGGGTCGATCAGGATGGTGCCCGCACCCTCGCGGCGCAGCTGCACGAGGAACGCGCGCTGGCCGTAGCGGAAGCCGGAGGCCCGCTCGGTGTCCACAGCCACGGGGCCGGTGGCCTCCGCGAGCTGCTCGGCCGCGCGGGCGAGGCCGCGGGCGGTGTCGACCACGCGCGGCAGACCCTCCGCAGGGCCGTTGAGGTGCACGGTCTCGGGGATGTCGAAGTTCTCGAACCCTGGCACCAGGACCCGGGGAGGTCCCGGTTCGCGGGCGGGTGAGGGATCGGCGGAGATGTTGCTGATGGGTGGTTCCTCGAACGGCGGATCGGTGGTCGGGCGGCGGCGCCGCGACCGGGACGGATGGTGACGGGCACGTCTACAGGTAGGCGATGCCCTCGTGCCGCGGGGGCAGCCCCGCGGCGGTGCACAGCACCTGCGCCCAGGCGTCCAGGTGCGTGAGCGCCCAGTGCTGGGGACCGCCGTGCGGAACGGGCGTCCAGGAGGCCCTGACCTCCACCTGCGCCACGTCCGCCTGGTCGGTCAGGCTGCCGTAGTGGCGTTCCACGATGCGCGAGGCGGTGCCGCCCTCGGCGGTGAACCGTGCCCCGTGCTCTCCCAGGGTGTCCGTGAGCCAGGACCAGCTCACGTCCGGCAGGAGCTCGTCGCGGCCCATGTCCGGATCCAGTCGGGACCGGAACCAGCTCACGATCCGGAAGGGGCCCTGCCACGGCTGGGGGCAGGACTCGTCGTAGAGCACCACGAAGCGACCTGAGGCGGGTGCCTCGCGTGCCGCGCGGGGTTCGTCCGGGTCCGTGTCCTGGGGACGCGGCCCGCGGCCGACCTCGGCGGCGAAGGAGATGGAGTGGGGCGCGAGGCCGCGTGGCGCTGCGATGCGGCTGAGCGCGATCTCCGGGCGGAAGCTGGCGCTCTCGAGCGCCTGCACGACCGCACGGAACACGTCCGGAGTGCTCTTCAACTCGGTCACCGCTCCCACAACGTCACAGTAACCACAGCGTCATGAAACCCCGGGTCATTGGCGTCGTGTCGCGCCCGCATGTCCTGCGCGTGTCCCGCGTGGGCGGTCTCAGTCACGGGACGCGGAGGATGGGACCAGGCGCAGCGACACGGAGTTCATGCAGTAGCGCAGGTCCGTGGGGGTGCCGTAGCCCTCGCCCTCGAACACGTGGCCCAGGTGGGAGTCGCACGTGGCGCAACGGACCTCCACGCGCTTCATGCCCATGGTGGTGTCCTCGATGTAGCGCACGCGGTCCTCGGCGAGCGGGGCGAAGAACGAGGGCCAGCCGCAGTGCGAGGGGAACTTGGTCTCGGAGCGGAAGAGCTCCGCCCCGCACGCGCGGCACTCGTAGACGCCCTCGGTGGTGGTGTCCACGTACTCGCCGGTGCCCGGGCGCTCGGTGCCGGCCTGGCGCAGCACCTGGTACTCGAGCGGGCTCAGCGCCTCGCGCCACTGGGCGTCCGTGCGTGCGGCCGCGGCCTCCGGGCTCAGCGCGCGGGTGGTGCCGCCTGCGGGACTCTCCTCATGCGTCTGCGGGTTCACGGTGCTGCCTCCTGGTGGGGTGGATCGGTGGGTCTCGTGGGTTCCAACGACGACGCCGCCGCGGTTATGCCCGCGCGCCGACCACCCTGCGGCGGGGCGAGGGCCACGTGCCAGAATGGGCGCATGGCTGCTGAGACCTCCCCCCGCCCCGGTTCGGTCGCGCGTGCGTGGCGCCACGGTGCGCTGGTGGGTGCTGCGGCGAGCGTGGGGGCGGCGTCGGTGACGTTCGCCGTGTCCAGCGGGGTGGCCGCGCTGGTGGCCCGCCACGTGGTCACGCCCTCGCGGCGCCCGGGCAACGTCACGGTGCTCAAGCTCGAGAAGGACCCGAACTCCGGCCAGGACCTGGTGACCCTGCCCGCCACACCGGACACGCGCGTCGCGGGCACCTACGCGTTGCGCTTCGACAACGGCGGCGGTGTGGCCCGGATCGGTTTCATCGTGCGCCAGACCGGTGCCACGGTGACCCGCCTGGTCGAGAGCGTGCACGGCAGCGAGCTGACGGAGGGCGCACGGGGCTGGTGGACCGGCACGGTCTACGCGGTGCCCTCGGACGCCGGACTGCCGTTCGAGGAGGTCTTGATCCCCACGGTCCTGGGGTCCGCGCCGGCGTGGTTCGTCCCGGCCGAGGAGACGCCGGCCGATGTCACCGAGGCCCACGGTGACGCGACCACCGGCGCCGGCCCGCGCGCGGCGTCGACCGGAACGCCCGACGACGCCGCCGCGGGTGGCGTTCCTGCCGAGGCCGGGTCTGCCCCGGATCCCGGTTCCGAGGACGGCCCACGGGCCACCGGAACGTGGGCCGTGATGGTGCACGGGCGCGGCGCCCAGCGCACGGAGTGCATCCGCGGTGCGCGCGTGGCCCGGCGGCTCGGGCTGAACTCGCTGCTGCTGTCCTACCGCAACGACGGCGAGGCCCCGGCCACGGCGGACGGCCGCTACGGGCTGGGCTTCACCGAGTGGGAGGACGTCCAGGCCGGGATCCGCTGGGCGCTGGAGCACGGCGCGGAGCAGATCGTGCTCTTCGGCTGGTCCATGGGCGGGGCGATCGTGCTGCGCACCGCCGAGCTGACGCAGTACCGGGACCGCGTGCGTGCGCTCGTGCTCACGGGTCCGGTCGTGGACTGGTACGAGCTGCTCGCGCACCAGACGAAGGTGCACCGCGTGCCCCGCCGGATCGGGCGGCTCGCGGCGGACATGATCTCCCACAAGCTCGGGCCCCGCATCACGGGACTCGCCGCACCGTTGGACCTGCACGCCCTGGACTGGCTCTCCCGCTGGGAGGACGTGGACACGCCCACCCTGATCCTGCACTCCACCGACGACGAGGTGGTCCCCGTGGCCGGATCGGTCAAGCTCGCGGACCTCAGCCCGCTCGTGGACTTCGTGGGATTCACGGGTGCGCGGCACACCAAGGAGTGGAACATCGACCGCACGCGCTACGAGCGGGCGATCGAGGACTGGCTGCCCCGGCACCTCGGCCCGCACTCCTGAGGCCCCCGCCAGGCGGCGTCGTCGTCCCCCGGGCCGCCCACGAGCGGGCGGCTCCCCGGAAGCGCCGGTCACGGCGCCGCGCGTGCGGGCCGCTCCCGAAAGACACGCGGGGGAAGGAGCCCGCAGACGAACGCGCGGGGCGCGGAACCCAGTGGTTCCGCGCACCGCGCGTGTGTGCTGTCCGCCGGCCTCGGGCCGAGCTGCCCCGGATCAGACCGCCTGGCGGGCCTGGATCTGGCGCTTGATGCGCCCGAGCATCGCGGACATGCCCCGCATCCGCAAGGGGGAGACCAGCCTGGTCAGCCCGAACCGCTCGGGCAGGTCGTCCGGCACGGAGAGCACCTGGGAAGCCGGCAGGCCGTTGAGCCCCTCGTGCAGGATCGAGGCAAAGCCGCGGGTGGTGGGCGCCTCCGCCGGGGCCGAGAAGAACAGGTTCACCGGGGCGTCGTCGCCGGTGCCGTCGAGCTCGACCGTGAGGAACAGCGGCGACTGGCACTCGGTGACCTGCTCCAGCTCCTCCGGGTGCTCACCCAGCCGGGCGGGCAGCTCCGGGAGCGAGCGGGAGAACTCGAGCAGCAGCTGCAGCTTGTCCGGCTCGGGGACCTCGTTGAACTCGGTCACGAGCTCGCCGAGCTGGTCGGGAAGGTCCTGGGTGCTCACCGGGCGGCTCCCGGTGCCTCGCCGCGGTCCTCGCCCTGCGCCACGGGAACGCGCACGGCGTTGCCCCACTCGGTCCAGGAGCCGTCGTAGTTGCGCACATTCTCGTAGCCCAGCAGGTGGGTCAGCACGAACCACGTGTGGGAGGAGCGCTCGCCGATCCGGCAGTACGCGATGACCTCGTCCCCGGGCTGCAGGCCCACCTCGTCGTGGTAGATCGCCTCGAGGTCCTCGCGGGACTTGAAGGTGCCGTCCTCGGCCGCGGCGCGCGCCCACGGGACGGAGGCCGCGGTGGGGATGTGCCCGCCGCGCAGCGTGCCCTCCTGGGGGTAGTCGGGCATGTGCGTGCGCTCGCCGGTGTACTCCTGGGGGGAGCGCACGTCGATCAGCGGGGTGGTGCCGAGCGCGGCCAGCACGTCCTCGCGGTACGCGCGGATCGGGGCGTCCTCGCGCTCGACCACGGGGTACTCGGCCGGGGTGACCTCGGTGGCGTCCGTGGTCAGTTCGCGGCCCTCGGCGATCCACTTGTCGCGGCCGCCGTTCATCAGGCGGACGTCCGGGTGGCCGAAGAGCGTGAAGACCCACAGGGCGTAGGCGGCCCACCAGTTGGACTTGTCCCCGTAGATCACCACGGTGTCCTCGCGGCCGATGCCCTTGCGGGCCATGAGCTGCGCGAACTGCTCGCCGTCCACGTAGTCGCGGGTGTCCGGCTCATTGAGGTCCGTGTGCCAGTCGATCTTCACCGCGCCGGGCACGTGCCCGGTCTCGTACAGCAGCACGTCCTCGTCCGACTCGACGACGACGACGCTGGGCGTCCCCGCGTGCTGCGCCACCCACTCGGTGGACACCAGCCGCTCCGGGTGCGCGTACTGCGCGAAGGCGTCGTTCTGCTCTGCTCCTACAGCCATGGAGATCTCTCCTTGTCCTCGTGCCGTCACGCGCGCGGCGGGTCCGCCCGCGCGCTCGCGTGTCTTGTCTCTCGCCCTCCAGCGTAGTGGTGAGCCCGCGGCCCGTGCATGCCGGGAGCGCGAGCTCCGTCACACGCGGGGCCGTGTTCACCACGGGCTGACCGGTAGCATCGGGGAGAAGAAACGGGGCGCGGTGCGCGTCCCACCGTCCGTCTACACGCAGGACCGGTTCTCGGCGTGCCCGCGGGGCGCCCCGGCCGGTCGGGAGGTCCCGGAACGTGAGCACTCAGATCGAACACCTGGTCGACCGCAATCCGCGGGTCTCCGCCGAGGAGCTGCTGGACGGCTTCCGGCCCTCCGAGCGCTTCGGCGAGGTCTCGTTCGACACCTACCGCCCGGACCCGTCCCAGCCGTCCCAGGCGGCCGCCGTCGAGAAGCTGAAGTCCTTCGCGGCCGGCGTGTCCGGGCGCGGCGCGCAGGGCGGCGGCGGGTTCTTCTCCAAGCTCTTCGGCCGCTCGAAGTCCCCGGCCACGGCGCAGGGGATCTACCTGGACGGCGGCTTCGGCGTGGGCAAGACCCACCTGCTCGCGTCCCTGTGGCACGCGGTGCCGGGCCCCAAGGCGTTCGGCACGTTCGTGGAGTACACCAACCTCGTGGGGGCGCTGACCTTCCGCCGCACGGTGGACGCCCTGAAGGAGTACTCGCTCGTGTGCATCGACGAGTTCGAGCTGGACGACCCCGGGGACACCGTGCTGATGTCCCGGCTGATGCGCGAGCTCGCGGACGCCGGCGTGAAGCTCGCGGCCACCTCCAACACCCTGCCCGGTTCGCTGGGGGAGGGGCGCTTCGCGGCACAGGACTTCCAGCGCGAGATCCAGGTGCTCTCCTCCCAGTTCGACGTCCTGCGCATCGACGGCGAGGACTACCGCCACCGCGGACTGCCGCAGGCGCCGCAGCCCCTGGCCGACGACGCCGCCCTGGACGCCGCCGTCGAGGAGCACTTCGCGGGGCAGCGGGTCGCGGTGGACGACTTCGACGCCCTCGTGGACCAGCTCTCCCGGGTGCACCCCTCCCGCTACCGCGCCCTGATCCAGGACCTGGACGCCATTGCCTGGCGCAACGTGCGCATCATCGACCAGCAGGCCGTGGCGCTGCGCTTCGTGGTGCTCGCGGACCGGCTCTACGACAAGGACCTCCCGATCCTCTCGACCGGCGTCCCCTTCGACCGCGTCTTCACCGAGGAGATGATGGCCGGTGGTTACCAGAAGAAGTACTTCCGCGCGGTGTCCCGCCTGACGGCCCTGGCCCGCGAGGCCGACGAGGCCTGAGCGCGGCCGCCGCCGGGGGGGGGCCTTCCCCCGGCGCAGGGCCCACCCGCCGAGACCCTGCGAACAGAGTGCCTGCACACAGCGAGCCCGCACACAGAACGGCGCCCGTTCCCCGGGAAGGGGAGCGGGCGCCGTCGTGATGCGGGAAACGACTTACTCGTTGCCGCCCAGGCGGTCGCGCAGGGCGTCCTGGCCCTGGTCGACCTGGCCCTCGAACTTGTTGCCGGTCTTGTCATCGACGGCGTCTCCGGCCTTGTCGATGCCCTCGTTGACCTTGTCCTGGTGGTCTCCGGCCAGATCCTTGGCCTTGTCCGCGAGTCCTCCGAGATCAGGCATGATCTGGTTCCTTTCGCTTGAGTCACCAGCCCGGTACCGGGTCGGCATGGGACTCATCCTGCACGGCTCACCACCACGAGGGGAAGAACCAGGCGGCAGAGTTCGCCCTCAGAAAACAGGCAGCACGGTTGCTCCGAGCACGGCCGGACCGGTCACGGCGGGTGGAGTAGGCTGGGAAGCCCCTCGCACGTCCCCCGCGAACCCTCTGTGGTACATGCACCGCGGGCTGGGCTTCCCACGTGCCGACCGGGGCACCGTCAGCTACGAAGGAGTCTCGCCGCCATGACCACCGAAGAGGTCGAACTGCTCCGCCACCCCGCGGAGGCCATCAACTGGAATCGGGTTCAGGACGAGAAGGACACCGAGGTCTGGGACCGCCTGACCAGCAACTTCTGGCTCCCGGAGAAGGTCCCGCTGTCCAACGACGTCCAGTCCTGGAAGACCCTCACGGCGCAGGAGCAGGACCTCACCATGAAGGTGTTCACGGGTCTGACCCTGCTGGACACCATCCAGGGCACCGTGGGCGCCGTGTCGCTCATCCCGGACGCCAAGACCCTCCACGAGGAGGCGGTGTACACCAACATCGCGTTCATGGAGTCGGTGCACGCGAAGTCCTACTCGTCTATCTTCTCCACGCTGTCCTCGATGAAGCAGATCGACGAGGCGTTCCGGTGGTCCCGCGAGAACGAGCACCTGCAGCGCAAGGCGGACATCGTCCTGCGCTACTACAAGGGTGACGACCCCCTGAAGAAGAAGGTGGCCTCCACGCTGCTGGAGTCCTTCCTTTTCTACTCGGGCTTCTACCTGCCCATGTACTTCTCCTCGCACGCGAAGCTGACCAACACCGCGGACCTGATCCGCCTGATCATCCGCGACGAGGCCGTGCACGGCTACTACATCGGCTACAAGTACCAGAAGGGCCTGCTGCAGGAGACGCCCGAGCGCCAGCAGGAGCTGAAGGACTACACCTACGACCTGCTGGACGAGCTCTACGACAACGAGGTCGCCTACGCGGAGGCGCTCTACGACTCCGTGGGCTGGACCGAGGACGTCAAGAAGTTCCTGCACTACAACGCGAACAAGGCGCTGAACAACCTCGGCTACGAGGCCCTGTTCCCGCGCGAGATGACGGACGTCTCCCCGGCGATCCTCTCCTCGCTGTCCCCGAACGCGGACGAGAACCACGACTTCTTCTCCGGCTCGGGCTCCTCCTACGTGATCGGCAAGGCCGTGAACACGGAGGACGAGGACTGGGACTTCTGATCCGGTTCCCACCGCGCGCGTCCTGAGCAGGGCCGCTCCCTGATCCGTGGGGGGAGCGGCCCTGCCCCGTGCGGCGTACCATCTCCGGTCGTGCCTGCGGCGGGCAGAACGACGACGCCGCGCGGCCCGGTGCCGCCTACGCCGTGTCGTCCGCGCCCGCCGGGTAGGACACCGCGCCGTCGTCGCCCAGGACCGCCCCGGCGCTCAGCTGCGCGGGGTCCACGTGGCCCGGGCCCATGATGTGCTGGACCGTCAGGTCCCGCGCCAGCAGGTGGTCCGCGATGATCCGCCGGTGGCAGCGCCACCACACGGCCTCCGAGCACATGACCGCGCAGCGGTGCCCGGCCGCCATCCCGATCAGCTCGCCGAGCGCGTCCCGGAAGTCCAGGGAGAGGGCGTGGTCGGCGTAGTTGTGGAAGCTGCGGTTCTGCCACCACGTGTTGGTCTCGAACGGCACGGTGCGACTGACCGGACGCCGGCCGGTCAGTGCCGGCAGGCGTTCGAGGCGGATCCCCTCCGCGCGCAGGGACGCGGCGAGGGCGTCCTCGCCGAACTGCGGGTAGCGCCTCGAGCCGGGCAGCTTCCGCACGTCGACCACCCGGGTCACGCCCGAGTCCCGCAGCAGATCGAGGAACTCCTCGATGCTGCGTGTCGAGTGGCCGATCGTGAACAACGGCTCGGTCATGGCGGTGCTCCCTCCCGGGGCGTGGCACCCCGGTGACGTCTCGTTCCTCGCGGCATCCTGTACGCCGTGGCGCACGCGTGGATTCCCATGTCCTTCCACTGTGGCACGTCTGCGCGGTGGGTGATCCCACACCGGGGGACATCTGCATCCCACGTCCCCCAATGTGCGACTGCCAACGCCGCGCAAAAGTCCTAGACTGGGAGCACAAGGGGAGGTTTCCCGTGAATCTTCCAGACGCTCCGGGGGGGAACGTCGGGTTCGCGGGGACAGGATCGAGCACCGTGACGGGTTCGCGTGAGCGCACCGTCACGGCGGCAGATCATCGTAGGGGGCCTGAAAACATGACACGTGCTGCAAAGACCGTGAAGGCGGCGGTGTCCGTCGCCGAGCTGACCGCACTGAACCGCGTGATGGGCGGGACCGGATCCGTGGACGCCTTCGAGCGCGAACTCGTGACCCGGATCTTCGTG
The DNA here is from genome assembly GCF_006539885.1 of Kocuria varians. Taxonomy (GTDB): domain Bacteria; phylum Actinomycetota; class Actinomycetes; order Actinomycetales; family Micrococcaceae; genus Kocuria; species Kocuria varians. The sequence goes on from NZ_BJNW01000004.1 coordinate 61,964, forward strand.
GGTGCCCGCGCGTGGTGGGACGAGCTCGAGGGCCGTGAGCTCACCCAGGACCAGCGCAAGCGCTGGAACGCTGCCGTGCGCCGCGTGAACCGCTTCGTCCCGCGCGGCGGGGTCACCATGACGTGCGCGGTGCTCGGCACACTCAACCAGTCCCGGGACCTGCTGGAGGATCCGCACGTGCTGAAGACGGCCATCGTGGCGGCCGCGGCGCACGGGCCCGTGAGCCAGGCCCAGCGCCGTCGGGTCACGGCCGCGCCGGAGGTCGCTGCGGAGCGGGCGAGCACGCACCTGGCGCCGTCGGGCGTCTGAGGCGCCGCGGCGGCGTCGTCCCCGTGCCGAGCCGCGTGGAGCGGCGCTCCGGGAACAGTGACGCACGTGCTCGGGACTCGGAGGGACCCGGCGGGGAGCTGGACTAGAGTTGGCGCCAGCATGAAACTCATACGTCAGCGCGAATCCCTGGGCGCCGAGCAGGACTACCGCCGCGCACTCGCCATCCTCGACGCCGCCCGCGGCGGCGCGACCGAACCGGTGCTGCGCGTCTACCAGCCGCGCCCCACGGTCGCCTTCGGGCGCCGCGACGAGCTGAACCCGGGTTTCCCGCGCGCTCGCCAGGCCGCGCTCGACGCCGCCTTCACCCCCCTCGTGCGCCGCGTGGGCGGACGGGCCGCCGCCTACCACGGTGGCTGCCTGGTGGTGGACCACGTGGAGCCGGACCCCGATCCGAAGACGGGCATCCAGGACCGCTACCGGCTCTTCGGCGACATGATCGTGGCTGCACTCGAGGAGCTCGAGGTGCCCGCGCAGGTGGGCGAGATCCCCGGCGAGTACTGCGCGGGGGAGTACAGCGTGCACGCGCCCGGCACCCCCGCACACCCCGACCGCCCGGTGAAACTGGCGGGCACGGCCCAGCGGGTCTTGTCCGGTGCGTGGTACTTCTCCACCGTGCTGGTCGTCGAGGAAGCCGAACCGCTGCGCGACGTGCTGGACGAGGTCCACACGAACCTCTCCGTGCCCTGGGAACCCAACACGGCCGGTTGCGTGGCGGACGTGCGCCCCGGGACCACCGTCGCCGAGGTCGAGCAGGCCCTCATGGACGTTTACGGCCGCTACTCCGCGTACATGGGCTACGGCGACGTCGTCGGCACCGACGAGCGCTGAGAGTCCCAGCACCACCCCGTTGACGACCCGCGGAGCACCCCGTGGCGGAAGGAGCGCCCATGTGTGGCCGGTACGTGATTGCCAGGACCCCGGGCCAGCTGGCCCTGCCCTTCGACGCCCGCGTGGACGACTCGGTGGAGGGCGCCGCGGGGCCGAACTGGAACGTGGCCCCGACCCACACGGTGCCCGTCCTGCTGGAGCGGCTCTCCGAGGATGGTCAGCTGCTGCGCGAGATCCACGCCGCACGATGGGGCCTGGTGCCTTCGTGGGCGAAGGAGATCGGCGTGGGCTCCAAGATGTTCAACGCCCGCTCCGAGACGGTCCGGGAGAAGCCGTCCTTCCGCTCGGCCGTGGTCTCCCGCCGGTGCGCGATCCCCGCGGACGGCTACTACGAGTGGAAGGCCCCAGAGTCCGGGCGGGGTAGGAAGCAGCCCTACTTCGTGCACCCCGAGGACGGCTCCGCGATCTGGTTCGCGGGCATCTACGAGTGGTGGCGCCTGCCGGGCGACGCGCAGGACGCCGCGCGGGCCGGCCAGACCCGTCCGGGCCGCACGACCCGTGAGGACGACGCCGCGGGGCAGTGGCTCCTCTCGTGCTCGATCCTCACGCGCGAGGCACCGCCCGCGGACGACGAGAACCCGCACCTGGCCGCGCTCGGAGCCCTGCACAACAGGCTGCCCGTGGGCATGACGGAGGACTTCGCCCGCACGTGGATCACCCCGGACAGGGACAAGGTGCACGTGGCCGAGCTCGTGGAGCAGGCCTCCCAGCAGGCGCTGGACGTGGCGGCCGCGTGGCGGATGCACCCGGTGACCACGGACGTGGGCTCGGTCTCCTCGACCGGGCCGCACCTCGTGGAGCCCCTCCAGACCCTGCTCTGAGTGGGCGCTCCCGGGGCCGGCCAGGTCCGTGTCGCCGGCCCGTGACGGCGGCCAGCCCCCGACCTAGAGTGGAGACGGTGGGAGAACCACCGCACACTCACGAGCACCGGGGGCAGACATGGTGGAACTGGGCAACACGCTGACGGAGGACGCACGCTGGCTGGTCGGCTTCGTCCGCGAGGTGGGCGGGGCGGTCCTCGCGAGCAACAGCGGCACCGGGGCACCCGAGTCCGCGTACGTGCTCGTGACCGCCACGGACGCCAGCAAGATCGTCTTCGGGACCAACGCGCAGTCGCGCAAGTTCACGAACATCACGGCGGACCCGCGCGTGTCCATGGTCCTGATGCAGGACGGTGCGCACGAGGTGCAGCTCGAGGGCGAGGCCCGTGTGCTCGAGGGCTCGGACGCCGCCCCGGCCGCGGAGGCGCTCGCCGCGCAGCACCCGGGCTCCACCGACACGCAGGATCCCGAGAACCTGCGTCTGCTCGAGTTCACCGTGCGCTGGGCGTCCCGGACGGACACCTCCCAGCAGCCGCCACTGGCGGCGGAGCTGGAACTGCGCTGAACCGGGGCCCCGCGCGGCGAGGGCGACGGTACGACGACGCCCGGGCCGGCGGCGTCGTCGTGACGTGCCGACCCGGGCGCGGTCCCGGTGCCCGGGGCGACCCGGGGGATGGTTCTAGAGCTCGTCCTGCTCCGGGGCCCACCGGTTGAAGTCGAGCGTCAGGTAGAGGGCGAGCGCGGCGGCGTTGTCCTCCGGGATGCGCACGCAGACCTCCTCGTAGCCGTTCTCGTGCAGGGACGCCATGACCTGGCGGACGAGCTGCTCGGCGTAGCCGCGGCGGCGGTGGGAGGACGCCGTGAAGAGCTCGAAGAGGTAGGGGACGTCCGGGAGGTTCTTGTCCAGGCGGCGTTCGAGGACCACGGCGGCGGCCACGGGGGTGCCCTCCTCGTCCTCGATGACCTGGGACTGCTGCTGCAGGAAGGGGCCGAAGTCGCCGTTGAAGGCGCCGTGGATCATGCGCTCGGCGTCCTCGGGAGTCCTGGAGATCTTGGAGCCGTAGGCCTCCAGGAACAGCCGCGCGAGCTCCGAGGTGTCCGCCTCCGTCAGTCCACGGCTGGTGGTCGTGACCTCTCGCGAGTTGGGCACGGTCCGGGCGATCAGCGTGATATTTCCAGTCATGTCGGCCTTCCACGGTCGATGGGAACTCGGGTGCAACGTGACCCTCAGGGTAGCGGAGAACCCCTGCAAGTCCACGTGAGGACTACCGTGGGGACCTGTGACGTCACAGCGCGAGAACACGACGAGAGACGGCGAGGGACGAGGACGATGAGCGAGCACGGCGCAGACACCGGACGGCACGGGGGCGATGCCGCGGATACTTCCACACCGGAGGGGGAGACCGCGCGGATCTGCCGCGAGCTGATCCGTTTCAACACCTCGAACTACGCGGGCGGGGAGGCCGAGGGGGAGCGCCCGGCGGCCGAGTACGTGGCCCAGCTGATCGAGGAGGCGGGGCTGGAGCCCCAGTACTTCGAGTCCGCCCCCGGGCGCGCCAACGTCTTCGCGCGGCTGGAGGGCACCGACCCCTCCGCGGACGCGCTGCTCGTGCACGGCCACCTGGACGTGGTCCCGGCCCGCGCGGAGGAGTGGTCCGTGGACCCGTTCGCCGGCGAGCTGCGGGACGGCATGATCTGGGGCCGCGGCGCCGTGGACATGAAGGACATGGACGCCATGATGCTCTCGGTGCTGCGCCACATGCGCCGCACGGGCACCAGGCCGCGGCGTGACATCGTCTTCGGGTTCTTCGCGGACGAGGAGGCCGGGATGCAGTACGGCTCCAAGTACATGGTCAACGAGCACCCCGAGGTCTTCGACGGCGTCACGGACGCGCTGAGCGAGGTGGGTGGCTTCTCCGCGGACATCGGGGGGCGCCGAGCCTATCTGCTGCAGACCGCGGAGAAGGGCTTCATGTGGCTGCGCCTGGTCGCGGAGGGTGCCGCGGGCCACGGCTCGGGGTTGCACGAGGACAACGCGATCACGCACCTCTCCCGTGCCATGGCGAACATCGGCGAGTACACGTGGCCGGTGGAGCTGACCAAGACCACCCGGGCGTTCCTGGACGAGGTCACGGAGCTCACGGGCGTGGAGTTCGACCCCCAGAACCCGCAGAAGCTGCTCCGCGAGCTCGGCTCGGTCTCCCGGTTCGTGGGCGCGACCCTGCAGAACACCTCCAACCCCACGCGCCTGGACGGCGGCTACAAGACCAACGTGATCCCGGGCTCCGCGCAGGGCGCGGTGGACGTGCGCTTCCTGCCGGAGCAGGAGGAGCTGGTGCGTGCCCGGCTGCAGGAGCTGGCCGGGGACAGGGTGCGGATCGAGACGGAGTTCGAGGACATCGGCCTGGAAGTCCCCTTCTCCGGGACCGTGGTGGACGCCATGGTGGACGCGCTGACCGCCGAGGACCCGGACGCCGTGGTGCTGCCGTACATGCTCGGTGCCGGCACGGACAACAAGTCGCTCTCGCGGCTCGGGATCTCCGGCTACGGCTTCGTGCCGCTGCAGCTGCCCTCGGACCTCGACTTCACGGGCATGTTCCACGGCATCGACGAGCGCGTGCCCGTGTCCTCGCTCGAGTTCGGCTCGCGCGTGCTCGACCGGCTGCTGCGCAACTACTGAGCACTGCCCACCGCCCCGCCCCCTCGACCAACCCGCGGAAGGAACCCCATGAACGCCGTCACCGAGCTGCTGCCGGACTCCCTGCTGGAGGAGATCCGGGCCCGCGCCGCCACCGTGGACGCGGAGAACCGGTTCTTCGACGAGGACTTCGCCGCGCTGCGCGACGCCGGCTACCTGCGCATGCTCGTGCCGCGCGAGTTCGGGGGGCTGGGCTTCACGCTCGAACAGGCCGTCCACGCCCAGCGTCGCCTGGCCACCGCCGCCCCTGCCACCGCACTGGGCATCAACATGCACCACGTGATCGTGGGCATCGGATACACGCTGCACCTGCGCGGGGACGAGCGCGCCCGCCGGATCTTCGAGGACGCCGTGGCCGGTGAGGTCTTCGCATTCGGCATCTCGGAGGCGGGCAACGACTCCGTCCTCTTCGACGCCACCGCCCGCGCGCACGACGCCCCGGAGGGCTGGCGGCTCTACGGCACCAAGATCTTCACGTCCCTCTCGCCGCGCTGGACGCGCCTGCTCGTTCACGCGCGCACGGAGGGGGACGACGACGCCGCGCGCCTCGTCGTCGGCTTCCTCACCCGCCCGGACCACACGGTTCCCGCGCAGGGCGTGGTGGTCCGCGAGGACTGGGACGCCCTGGGCATGCGCGGCTCACAGTCCTGCACCACCGTGCTGGACGGCGCCCTGCTGCGCCGCGAAAACCTGCTGACCACCACCCCGGTGGGGCCCAACCCAGACCCGGTGGTGTGGGGGATCTTCGGGTGCTTCGAGCTGCTGCTCGCGGCCGTGTACACCGGGATCGCGGACCGGGCCATCGAGGTGGCGGTGCAGATCACGACCTCCCGGCGCTCGCTGGCCAAGGATGCGCCGTACTCGGAGGACCCGGACATCCGCCGCCACGTGGCGCGGGCCGGGGTGCTGCGCGACGGTGTGGACCTGCAGCTGGGGCGGCTCGCCGCGGACGTGGACGCCCTGGGCTCGGAACGGGACCCGCAGCACGGGCCGCGCTGGTTCATCCTCTTCTCCGGGGTCAAGCACCGGGCCACGGAGGCGGCGCGGGAGGTCGTGGACCTCGCCCTTCGCGCGAGCGGCGGTGCCCAGTACCGCAGGGGCTCCGAGCTGGAACGGCTCTACCGGGACGTGCTCGCGGGGATGTACCACCCCTCGGACGAGGAGTCGGTGCTCTCGGCCACGGCGAACTCGCTGCTGGGGCCGGTCGGCTCTTGACCACGTGCCTCCCCGCCGGCAGGCATGGACCGGGGCCGGCCGCGCGGGCGTCGTCGTGCCGGGTGGCGGTCGCGCCTGCCCAGCGGTGAGGCCTCAGAACGTGCGGTCCACCCGGATGATGCGTCGGCGCATCACGTAGCGGCGCGCGCCGCCGTAGAGCACCGCGGAGCGCATGAGCTCCCACTTGCCGTACTCCGCGTGCTCCTTGACCCGGGTGCGCGCCTCCGCAGGCTTCTCGCGGGGCGCCACCGTGAGGGAGAGGTACTCGTAGCGCTCGTCGCGTCCGGTCATGGTGGGGTGGCCGGACACGGAACTGTGCTTCAGGCGTTGTTCTTTCATCGCTCCCATTCTGCTCCGATAACGGCTAACGTCTACTCCATGAGCACCGATCCTCGCGCCGCACTGCAAACCCTCGTCAACGCCCTGGAAGAGCACCTCGCCGCCGCCGCCAACCGCCGCTCGGATGACGACCCCTCGGTGGACGGTGCCTACGTGGCCATCGCGAACTCCTTCGAGGCCTATGAGGAAGCCCTCTACGACGCTTACGACGAGGTCACCCCGCTCACGGTCTTCGCCGACGACGACTCGGACGAGGACGACGACGACCTCGACTACGAAGATGATGACGACGAGGACGATGACGACGACCTCCTCGAGGACAACGAGATGCTCGACGAGGACCTCGTGGACGAGGACGACTACGACGACGACGATTCCGCGGAGGGTTCCTCGACGCGTCGCTGACGCGCCGGACACCGGATCGAGGAGGGCCCCCACCCGTGGTGGGGGCCCTCCTGCGTGTCCAGAGCTCTCCCAGGGCGCGGCCCGGTGGGGCCGTCGGGGGTGCCGTACAGTTGTCGCGTGAACTGGATCGAAGCGATAATCCTGGGCCTCGTGCAGGGCCTGACCGAATTCCTCCCCGTCTCCTCCTCCGCGCACCTGCGGATCGTCGGCGAGTTCCTGCCCAACGGAGCGGATCCCGGTGCGACCTTCACCGCGATCACGCAGCTGGGCACGGAGGCCGCCGTGATCATCTTCTTCTGGCGCGACATCGTGCGGATCATCAAGCAGTGGGCACTGTCGCTGACCGGGCGCGTGGACCGCTCGGACCCGGACGCCCGCATGGGGTGGTTCATCATCCTGGGCTCCCTACCCATCGCGGTGCTGGGGCTGCTGCTGCAGGACTACATCGAGACCCAGTTCCGTTCCCTGTGGATCACCGCGACCATGCTCGTGGTCTTCGGCCTGTTCCTGGCCGTGGCCGACCGCGTGGGCAAGCAGGAGCGCCACCTCGAGGACCTCACCTTCAAGCACGCCGTGGGCTACGGCTTCGCCCAGGCGCTCGCCCTGATCCCGGGCGTCTCCCGCTCCGGCGGCACCATCACCGCGGGTCTGCTCATGGGCTACACCCGGGCCGCCGCCGCGCGCTACGCGTTCCTGCTGGCCATCCCCGCGGTGTTCTCCTCCGGGCTCTACCAGCTGTACAAGGCGGTGAGCGGCCAGGAGCCCGGCGGGGTCTACACCCTGGGCCAGACGGCGGTCGCCACCGTGATCGCCTTCGTGGTGGGCTACCTGATCATCGGCTGGTTCATGCACTACATCTCCGAGCGCAGCTACAACCTGTTCGTGTGGTACCGGGTGCTGCTCGGCGCCGCACTGTTCGTGCTGCTGGGCACGGGCCTGATCAACGCCTGACATCCCTCCCGGGGCCCGCCGACCCTGGCGGCCGTGCGGCGTCGTCGTTGCCGTCCGGTCCTGCAAGGCACCGGGCGCACGGCGGCAGGCAGCCGGCGAGACCCGCCGGCGAACCCGAGCCGAGGCCGCACGGGGAATAGCGCACCGGGCGAGCCCCGTTGCGCAGTTGACGACAGACATTCCGTCCGAACGAAGGTGAACATGAAGTCTTGGCCCAGCCGACCGGTTCCGGAGCTTCCGGGGACCTCTCCCGTGCCCCGGGTGTTCGACACGAGCACCGGCGCACCGGAGCCGATGGCCCCCCGCGACGGCCGTGCCGGTCTCTACGTGTGCGGGATCACCCCGTACGACGCGACCCACATGGGCCACGCCGCCACCTACGTCGCGTTCGACCTGCTCAACCGGGTGTGGCGGGACGGCGGGTTCACCGTGGAGTACGTGCAGAACGTCACGGACGTGGACGACCCCCTGCTCGAGCGCGCGAACGCGACCGGCGTGGACTGGCGCGAGCTCGCGGCGTCCCAGACCGAGCTGTTCCGCACGGACATGACCGCGCTCAACGTCCTCGCGCCCAACCACTACGTGGGCGCCACGGAGGCCGTGGAGTGGATCGTCCCGGCCGTCGAGCGGCTCGTGGAGCGGGGCCTGGCCTACCGGGTGCCCGCGGGCACCGGCCAGGACGGCGAGCCGGCCCCGGCCGGGGACGTCTACTTCGACGTCGACGCCGCCGGGAGGCTGCGCGCGGACGATCCTGACGCGTGGGTCGTGGGCAGCACGTGCCGCCTGGACCGCGACGAGATGATGCCGCTGTTCGCGGACCACGGCGGGGACCCGGACCGCACGGGCAAGCGCGACGCGCTGGATCCGCTGCTGTGGCGCGTGGAGCGCCCGGGGGAGCCGTCCTGGGACGGCGGAACCCTCGGCCGCGGCCGCCCCGGCTGGCACATCGAGTGCACCGTGATCGCCCTGAAGTACCTGCCCACGCCGTTCACCGTGCAGGGTGGCGGCTCGGACCTCGCGTTCCCGCACCACGACATGGGCGCGGGCCACGCGTACGCGCTGTCCCACGAGCCCATGGCCGAGCACTACGTGCACACGGCGATGGTGGGTCTCGACGGCGAGAAGATGTCCAAGTCCAAGGGCAACCTCGTGCTGGTCTCGAGCCTGCGCGCGCAGGGTGTGGACCCGGCGGCCATCCGTCTGGCGATCCTCTCGAACCACTACCGCACGGACTGGTTCTGGACCGACGAGCTGCTGGAGCTGTCGCAGCGCCGCCTCGCGCGGTGGCGCGAGGCGGCGTCGAAGGGCGAGACGGCCGGGGCCCAGCCCCTGCTCGAGGCGGTGCGTGCCGCTCTCGCCGAGGACCTCGACGCCCCGGCGGCGCTGATCGCGGTGGACGCCTGGGCGGCCCGCAACCTCGGGGGAGCCGCGGCTCGCGGCCCGGAGGCGTCCGCGCAGGACACCGAGCTGGCCCGAGCGGGCATCGAGGCGCTGCTCGGCATCGAGTTGTAGGGCTCACGGCGCCCAGCCACTGAGCCACGGACTCCCGGGAACGACGTGGTTCTGGGGCCGGCACCGGGTGGGGCGTCCCACCGGGTGCCGGCCCCGTTGTCATGACGGCGTGTTTCGCGAGCCGCGGTGAGGGGCGCCCCTCAGCCGCGGTCCTCGCGGTGGCGCAGGTAGCGCTCGAACTCGCGCGCAATCGCGTCCCCGGTGGCCTCCGGGAGGTCCACGGTGTCCTTGGCCTCCTCCAGCTGACGCACGTAGTCCGCAACCTCCGGGTCCTCCGAGGCGAGTTCGTCCACGCCGCGCTCCCACGCCTCGGCGTCTTCGACCAGCGGGTCCAGCGGCAGGGACAGTCCCAGCAGGTCCTCGAGCTGGCGCAGCAGTGCGAGCTGCGCCTTGGGGGACGGTGCGTGGGCCACGTAGTGCGGAACGGCGGCCCACATGCTCAGGGTGGGGAACCCGGCCAGGGCGGCCATGTGGGAGAGCACGCCCACGATGCCCGTGGGCCCCTCGTACTGGGGCGTCTCGATCTCCAGCTCGTCCCGCAGCTCCTCGGTGTCCGAGGTCAGCGTGACCGGGATGGGCCGGGTGTGCGGCACGTCCGCGAGCAGGGAGCCGAGCATGACGACGAAGTCCACGTCCAGCGCCGTGGCCTGCTCGATCAGCTCCGCGGTGAACGTGCGCCACCGGTAGGAGGGCTCCCAGCCGTGCAGCAGCACCACGTCCAGGTTGGTGCCGGGCACGCTGGCCTTGGCCAGTCGCGTACTCGGCCAGTGCAGCTTCTGCTCCCCGGTCAGCGAGCGGCGGATGACGGGCCGCGAGTACTGGTAGTCGTAGTAGTCGTCCGAGTCGACCTCGAACACGTCCTTGGCGCCCAGGTGCTCGCGGATGAGCTTGAGGGAGTCGGTCGCGGCGTCGCCGGCGTCGTTCCAGCCCTCGAACGCGGCGACGAGGACCGTGACGGTCTCCTGCTCCTGGCCGTCCCGCACCACGCCAAAGGGACCGATGCCGGGCTGCTCCGAATTGCTGTCGTTCGTGGTCACCGTCCCACTGTACGGCGCGCGTCCCGGGGCCCGCACGAGGGGTGCCCAGCCCGGCCCCGGGGTTCGCACCTACCATGAACCCCATGCCTGATCCCCGGTTGCCCGCGCCCGACGACGCCGTGCCCCACGACGCCGCCCCGCCCGCCGATCCCGTGCCCCGCGTCCGCGGTCTGCGCCTGGGCCGCGTGGCCGGGGTCGAGATCCGTCTGGACCGCTCGTGGTTCCTGATCGCCGCGCTCACCGTGGTGATGTACGGGCCCGTGCTGTGGCGCGTCTACCCCGAGCTCGGCTGGCTGAACCTCGTGGTGGCCCTGGGCTTCGCCGTGGGGCTGGCCGTGAGCGTCCTGGTCCACGAACTCGCCCACGCGGCGGCCGGGCGGCGCGCGGGCTGGCCCGTGGACCGGATCGTGCTGACGCTGATGGGCGGCCACACGACCTTCGGCACCGTGCGCGCACGCCCGCTCGCCACGGCCGTGGTCTCCCTCGCGGGGCCGCTGTCCAACGTGGTGCTGGCGGTCGTGGGCGAGCTGCTGTTGCGCGGTGCCCCGGACGGCTCGGCCGGACCCTGGTGGGCGCTCGCCGAGCTGCTCGTGCTCGCGAACTGGGTGCTCGGCGTCTTCAACCTGCTCCCCGGCCTGCCGCTGGACGGCGGCCGCGTGGTCGAGGCGCTCGTGTGGGCCGTGACCCGCTCCGAGTCGAGGGGCACCGCCGTGGCCGCGTGGTGCGGGCGCGGCATCGCGGCGCTGCTCGCCCTGTGGGTGCTGTGGACCCAGCAGTGGCGGCAGCCGTCCGTGCTGGTCGTCTCCCTGCTCGTGATCGGGTTCATCGTGGTGGGCGCGGGGCAGGCCCTGCGCCAGGCACGCCTGATGGGCACGCTCGACGCCGTCCGCGCGGACCGGATCGCGCGCCCCGCCCTCGAGTTCTCTCCCGTGACACCCCTGTCCGTGGTGGACGCCACGGTGGCCGCCGCGACCGGCGACGACTACCGCGGCTGGGTCCCGGACGTCGTCGCCCGGGACGACGCCCGCGGCACCGTGGGTGTGCTGGACCCCTCGCTCGCCGTGCGCGTGCCGGACGCGCACCGTGCCCGGACCGGGCTGGGGGACGTGTGCCGGTGGTACCCGCGGGAGGCCGTGGTCACCGGCGGGGTGGCCGGGGGAGAGCTCGCCCGCCGCATGGAGGGCGCGCGCCGCCAGTGGCTGTGGGTCGTCGACGACGCCGGCCACGTCACCGGGGTCGTGCACCACGAGGACCTCGCGCGCCACGCCCTGCGGGGCTGAGCCGCCGCGTCCTGTGGTGCACGGCCTCGCCGCGGTGAGAGAATGGGAGCCGGACCCGCCGTGGCGCACGGCGCGGGCCGAGGACCGGACGGCGGCCGCCGTCGTGGCGCAGGCGTGGAAGTGAGCAGATGACCCAGCAGCAACCCCGAGAATCCCAGCCGAACCCCACCGGGGCCACGGTGCGGGGCGCGGCCAACCGCCGCGGTCCGTTCCGCTCCGGGGAGCGCGTCCAGCTCACGGACGAGAGCGGCAAGATGACCACCATCACCCTGGTGGACGGCGGGGAGCACCACACGCACCGCGGCGTGCTCGGCCACGACCTGCTGATCGGGCAGCCGGAGGGCACCGTGGTGAGCAACACCTCGGGGATCCGGTACCAGGCGCTGCGGCCGCTGCTCAAGGACTTCGTGCTGTCCATGCCGCGCGGTGCCGCCGTGGTCTACCCCAAGGATGCCGGCCAGATCGTGTCCATGGCGGACATCTTCCCGGGCGCCCGCGTGGTCGAGGCCGGCGTGGGCTCCGGTGCCCTGACCATCTCGCTGCTGCGCGCGGTGGGGGACGAGGGCCACGTGCGCTCCTTCGAGCGGCGCGAGGAGTTCGCGGAGATCGCCCGCGGCAACATCGAGACCATGTTCGGCGCCCCGCACCCGGCGTGGCAGCTGACCCTGGGGGACCTCGCGGAAGAGCTCGGCGAGGTCGAGGAGCCCGGCTCCGTGGACCGCGTGGTCCTGGACATGCTGGCCCCGTGGGAGTGCCTGGACGCCGTCGCCACGGCACTCGCGTCCGGCGGCGTCGTGATCTGCTACGTGGCCACCGTGCCGCAGCTCTCCCGCGTGGCCGAGGCCATGCGCGCGGACGGGCGCTTCACCGAGCCCGAGGCCTCCGAGACCATGGTGCGCGGCTGGCACGTCGAGGGGCTCGCCGTGCGCCCGGACCACCGCATGGTGGCCCACACCGGCTTCCTCATCCAGTCCCGGCGGCTCGCGGACGGCTCGCCCCGCCTCGCACCCAAGCGCCGCGCGTCCAAGAGCGAGTACACGCAGGAGGACCTGCAGGCCTGGACCCCCGTGGCCCTCGGCGAGCGCATCGTCTCGGACCGCAAGCTGCGCCGTGCCGGGCGGGACGCGGCGTCGTTGGCGCAGCACGCGGCGCGCGCGGACCGGGAGATTCTCGAAGGCCGTGCGGCGGACCAGCACCCCACCGTGGTCGGTGAGCCGCTCGAGGAGCAGCGCCATGACTGAACCGCACCGTGAGCAGCCGGACCCCCGGCGCTCCGAGCAGGAGATCACGCAGCGCCACATGGCCATGCTGCGGGACCAGAAGCGCAACCTGGACAAGCAGCTCAGCGGGCTGAACGCCCAGAACGAGAAGCTGGTGCGGCTGCTCAACGCGTCACGCCAGGAGATCGTCACGCTGAAGAAGACGATTGCCGCGGAGGCCGAGGCGCCCGCGACGTTCGCCACGATCCTGCAGGTCAACCACGGCCGTCAGCCCGTGGGCGAGGCGACCGGAACGGGGCCCGTGGTCACGGGTCCCACGGTGGACGTGCTCGCCGCGGGGCGCAAGATGCGGGTGGCGCTGAGCCCGCTCGTGTCCCTCGGGGCGTGCGAGCCCGGGCTGGGCGTGCTGCTCAACGAGAACTACGTGGTGATCGCCCTGCTCGACTACGAGCGCACGGGAGAGGTCGCCACCGTCAAGGAGGTCGTGGACCATGACCGCGTTCTCACGGTCGGCCGCTCGGACGAGGAGCGCGTGCTGCTGCTCTCCGGGCGGCTGCGGCGCGAGCGCCCCAAGCCGGGCGACGCCCTCACCGTGGACCACCGCACCGGTTTCGCGCTGGAACCGGTGGCCCGCACGGACGTCGAGCAGCTCGTGCTCGAGGAGGTCCCGGACGTCAGCTACACGGACATCGGGGGACTCGGCCCGCAGATCGAGGCCATCCGTGACGCCGTGGAGCTGCCCCACGTTTACCCGGAGATCTTCCGCGAGCACGGTCTGCGCCCGCCCAAGGGCATCCTGCTTTACGGCCCCCCGGGCAACGGCAAGACCCTGATCGCCAAGGCCGTGGCCCGCTCCCTGGCCGAGCGCAGCGCCGCGAAGGCCGGGCGCTCGCGGGCGGAGGGCTACTTCCTGAACATCAAGGGGCCCGAGCTGCTGGACAAGTACGTGGGCGAGACGGAGCGCCAGATCCGCTCGATCTTCGCCAACGCGCGGGAGCAGGCGGCGCGCGGGGTGCCCGTGGTCGTGTTCTTCGACGAGATGGACTCGCTGTTCCGCGTGCGCGGCTCCGGGCTCTCCTCGGACGTGGAGACCACGATCGTGCCGCAGCTGCTGACCGAGATCGACGGCGTGGAGCAGCTCGACAACGTGATGGTCGTGGGTGCCACGAACCGCGAGGACATGATCGACCCCGCCGTGCTGCGCCCCGGGCGCCTGGACGTGAAGATCCGCATCGACCGCCCGGACCGCGAAGGCGCACGGGAGATCTTCGGGCTCTACGTCACGCAGGACCTGCCGCTGCGCGAGGAGGACGTCCACCGGGCGGGCTCCCGCGCGGGGGCGGCCGCCGCGCTGGTCGAGGCCGCCGTGGAGCGGATGTACGCGCGCGTGCCGGACACCGAGTTCCTGACCGTGTCCTACAAGGGCGGCGGCCGGGAGACCCTGTACTTCGGGGACTACGCCTCCGGCGCCGTGATCCGCAACGTGGTGGACCGCGCCAAGAAGCAGGCCATCAAGACCCTGCTGACCACCGGGCGCCGCGGGCTCACCGCGCAGCACCTGGTGGCGGCCGTGGACGACGAGTTCCACGAGCAGCAGGACATGCCCAACACCGGGGATCCCGAGGACTGGGCCCGGCTCACCGGCCGCCGCGCGGACACGATCCAGGACGTGCGGATCGCCAGGCACGACTCCCGGCACGAGGTTCAGCCGTCGGAGCTCGCCGGGTCGAGTGAGAACGCCGGTGGCAAGTCCGGGGCGTCGTGGGACGCGTCCGCGACGGGCGGTGCGTCATGACGGTGCGCCGGATCATGGGCAGTGAGACGGAGTTCGGCGTGCTCGCGCCGGGGGAGCCCGGGGCGAACGCCACCGTCCTGTCCACCCGTGTGGTGACCGGCTGCGCGGCACTCCTGGCGCGGCGTCGTCGTGAGACGGCCCGGCTCACGGGCGAAACGGGCGCGGGCGCTCCCGTGGGCACGGCGTGGGACTACGGCTCCGAGGCCCCGCTCACGGACGCGCGCGGCTTCACCGTGGCGCGTGAGGCGGCCCACTTCTCCCAGCTCACGGACGAGGCGCCGGAGCTCACGGCGCAGGAGATCGCGGCCGAGGCCATCCAGGAGTCCGCGCTGTACACGGAGGACATGGACTGGCGCCGGGTGGTCATGAACACCGTGATCCCCAACGGGGCCCGCGTGTACGTGGACCACTCCCACCCCGAGTACTCGTCCCCGGAAGTCACCTCCCCGCTCGACGCGCTCACGTGGGACGCGGCCGGGGACGTCGTGGCGCACCGGGCGGTCGAGTTCCTCGCCGGCGGCGCGGGGGCGGCTCCCGTGAACCTCTACAAGAACAACACGGACAACAAGTCCGTGTCCTACGGCGCGCACGAGAACTACACGGTCTCCCGGGAGGTCCCCTTCGAACGGATCACCGCGGCGCTGCTGCCGTTCTTCGCGTCCCGCCAGGTGGTCTGCGGCGCCGGACGCGTGGGTCTGGGCGTGGACGGCTCCGGGCCCGGCTTCCAGCTGAGCCAGCGCGCGGACTTCTTCGAGCGCACCGTGGGCCTGGAGACGACCATCCACCGCCCCATGGTCAACACCCGTGACGAGCCGCACGCGGACGACACCCGCTACCGGCGGCTGCACGTGATCATCGGGGACGCCAACCTCTCGCACGTGGCCACCCTGCTCAAGTTCGGCACCACCTCGCTCGTGCTCGACCTCGTGGAGCACGACCGCGTCCCGGACCTCGAACTGGTGGACCCCGTGGCGGCCCTGCAGGCGATCAGCCACGACCCGACCCTGCGTACCGCCGTGCCGCTGCGCGACGGCCGGGAGCTCACCGGCGTGCAGCTGCAGCGGGAGTACCACCGCGCCGCGCTGGAGCTGGAGACCGAGCTCGCCCCGGACGGGTTGGACGCGGACACCGCTCAGGTCCTGGAGCTGTGGGACGAGGTGCTCACGGACCTCGCCGCGGATCCCTCGCTGCTCGCGGACCGGCTGGACTGGGCCGCGAAGTACGCGCTGCTGGAGGCCTACCGCCGCCGGGACGGGATGGCGTGGGACGACCCGCGCCTGCTGGCCATCGACCTGCAGTACGCGGACGTCCGCCCGGAGAAGGGGCTCTACCACCGGCTCGCCGCGGGCGGCCGGATCCGCACGCTCGTGCCGCACGAGTGCATCGTCGACGCCGCGGACACGCCGCCGGCGGACACGCGCGCGTGGTTCCGCGGCGCGGCGGTCTCCCGGTACCCGGAGGCGATGGCCGGGGTCGGCTGGGACACCGTGAACGTGGCCTTCCCCGGGGTGCGCCGCGGCGCGCGGATCGCGATGCCCGAGCCCACGGACCTCACCCGCGAGGTGGCCGAGGAGTGGTTCACCGCCCCGGACGCCGAGCAGTGGGTGCGGCGGGTGGCCGAGCACAGACCGGGGCTCGTCACGGGTAGCGACATCGGCTGAGCCCGACGGCGCCCGGCCCGGGCACGCAGGCCCGGTGGCGGACCCACAGTTCCAGAGATCCAGCACAGCACCAGACGCACAGGAACCGAGACATAGGAGAAGACATGGCACAGGAACGCATCTTCGGCACGGCATCGCGCCGCGAGGAGGAGCCGGACGCACCGGCTCCCGCCACCCCGCCCAGCTCGGGCGCGGCCCAGGCCCGGCACGACACGCAGGGCACCGACGACCTGCTCGCGGAGATCGACGGCGTGCTCGAGACCAACGCGGAGGCCTTCGTGAAGGGCTTCGTCCAGAAGGGCGGCCAGTAGCAGCGTGGAACGGCGCATCTACGGGATCGAGACCGAGTTCGGGCTGACGCACAGCGTGCCGCAGGGCCGTGCGCTGGGGCCGGACGAGACCGCGCGGCGGCTGTTCGCGCCGGTGCTCGCGTGGGGTCGGGCGTCCAACGTGTTCCTGCCCAACGGCGGACGGCTGTACCTGGACGTGGGCTCCCACCCCGAGTACGCGACCGCCGAGGCCGCGACCCTGCACGACGTCGTCGCCCAGGACGCCGCGGGGGAGCGGATCGTGGACGACCTGCGCGCTCAGCTCCAGGAGGCCCTGGACGAGGAGGGAGTCGCCGGCACGGTCCACCTGTTCAAGAACAACGTGGACTCCGCGGGCAACTCCTTCGGCTCGCACGAGAACTACATGATCTCGCGCCGCACCGAGTTCTCCCGGTTGCTCCAGCACCTGCTGCCCTTCCTCGTGACCCGCCAGATCCTCGTGGGCGCGGGGCGCGTGCACCCGGACGGGCCGCCGCCCTTCGGCAGTCTCGCGCTCGGCGACGGCGCCCCCGGCTACTCGTTCTCCCAGCGCGCGGACCACGTGTGGGAGGGCTCCTCCTCCGCGACCACGCGCTCGCGGCCCATGATCAACACCCGCGACGAGCCCCACGCGGACGCCGAGCACTACCGTCGGCTGCACGTGATCACCGGGGACTCGTCCATGTCGCAGACCACCACGGCGCTGAAGATCGGCACCACGGACGTGCTGCTGCGCATGATCGAGGCGGGTCAGATCCTCCCGGACCGCACGCTCGCGGATCCCGCGGCCGCGCTGCGCCAGGTCTCCCACGACCTCACCGGCACGGCCCAGCTGGAGCTGGCCTCCGGCGGCCGCCGCTCCGCCGTGGAGCTGCAGCGGGAGTACCTCGAGGCGGTCACCCACTTCGTGGCGCAGCACGGCGAGCACCACGAGCGCCTGGGCTGGGTCCTGGAGCTGTGGGACCGCGGGCTGCGGGCGGTCGAGGAGCAGAACAGCGCGCTCGTGGACCGCGAGTTGGACTGGGCGATCAAGAAGAAGCTGCTGGACTCCTACGCGCGCAGCCACGGCATGGACTTCTCCCACCCGCGCATGGCGCAGCTGGACCTCGCCTACCACGACACCTCCGCCCACCACGGGCTCTTCCACATGCTGGAGCGCCGCGGGGCGGTGGAGTCCTTCGTGGGCCCGCAGGACGTGGAGCGCGCCGTGCAGGAAGGACCCGAGACCCGGGCGCGGCTGCGCGGCCGGTTCGTGGCCGCGGCCCGCGACGCCGGGGTGAACTCCACCGTGGACTGGGTGCACCTGAAGCTCAACGGGGAGCACCAGCAGTCCACCGTGCTGTGCAAGGACCCGTTCGCGACCACCGACCCGGAGGTCGAGGCGCTGATCGAGGAGATCTCCGCCGGCCGCGCCTGAACCAGCACCCGGTGCTCCGGGAGCTTTCCCAGCCTCGCCCCACACCGGTCCTCTACATTGGTCCCGAGTCAGGACCCCGATGACGAAAGGTCACCCCCTCGTGCGAAAGATCATCCCCGCCGGCACCACCGCCCTGGCCCTGTCCCTGCTGCTCACCGGATGCGGTGGCGGCTCGGGCTGGGACTCCGTGAAGCTCTCCGGCGACCCGTCCGCGGGCACGGCCCCCTCGGTGTCCTTCGAGACCCCCATGAAGGTGGACGGCCCCCAGACCAAGGTGCTCAAGGAGGGCGAGGGTCAGGAGATCCACGAGGGCGACAACGTGATGCTCCAGGCCGCGCTCTACAAGGGCTCGGACGGCTCCTCGCTCGGGGAGACCTACAGCCAGGGCGCGGGCCAGGTGCTGACCCTCAACGACGAGCTCAAGAGCTCGCTGCCGGAGATGTACGAGGCCCTGACGAAGGCCAAGGAGGGGGAGATCATCGCGTACAGCACCCCCAAGACCAGCGGCGCGGCGGGGGAGAGCGGGGACGACTCCACCTCCGTGGAGGTCTACCAGGTGACCAAGAAGATCCTGCCCTCGCTCAACGGGAAGATGAAGACCCCGGCCAAGGGCATGCCCGCCGTGACGCAGGACGACAAGGGCACCCCGACGATCGCCAAGCCCTCCGGCGCCGAGCCCACGGAGCTGAAGAAGGACGTGCTGATCGAGGGGGACGGGGACACCGTCAAGGCCTCCGACACCGTGATCGCCAACTACGTGGGCGTGCGCTGGGCGGACGGCAAGTCCTTCGACTCCTCCTACGAGAAGGGCACCCCGGCCTCGTTCCCCCTCACGGGCGTGATCGCAGGCTGGAAGGAGGGCCTGGAGGGTCAGAAGGTCGGTTCCCGCGTGGAGCTCGTGATCCCCACGGACAAGGCCTACGGCACGGAGAAGGAGCTCGGCAAGGACTCGCAGTACCCGGCCGGCTCCCTGGTGTTCGTCGTGGACATCCTGGGCACCACGCCCACCCCGAAGAGCGCGAGCTCGAGCCCCTCGGCGGCCGCGAGCTCCGGGGCCTCCCAGAGCGCGAGCCCGAAGGCGTCCTCCTCCGGCAAGTGAGACACGACTACACTGTGTCCTCGGCACGGCCCCGACCGGGGGCCCACGACGAAAGGTAGAGCCCGTGTCATTCGGACAGCGCAAGCTTGATCGTTCCAAGCCGGAGATCGACTTCCCCCAGGACCCGGTCCCCACCGAGCTGCGGATCGTGGACGAGATCCAGGGCACCGGCCGGGAGGCCAAGCCCGGGGACACCGTGTCGTGCCACTACGTGGGCGTGACGTACTCGGGCGGCGAGGAGTTCGACGCCTCCTGGAACCGCAACGAGCCCCTGGACTTCACCGTGGGTGTGGGCCAGGTCATCCAGGGCTGGGACCAGGGTCTGCTGGGCATGAAGGTGGGCGGGCGCCGTCGCCTGGAGATTCCCTCGGAGCTGGCCTACGGCTCCCGAGGCGCCGGGTCCGTGATCGGCCCGGACGAGTCCCTGATCTTCGTGGTGGACCTGCTCGACGTCCGCTGAATGGCGCCCTCCACCGGGGCCGCGGCACGCCGTTCCACCACGGCGTCCGCCGAGCGCCTCCTGAACCTGTTGATCGCCCTGCTCGACCGCGAGTCCGGGTACACGCGCGAGCAGCTGCGCGCGATCGTGCCCGGGTACGACCGTGCCGGGAACCAGGACGCCTTCGAGCGCATGTTCGAGCGCGACAAGGCGCACCTGCGCTCACTCGGGTACCCGGTGGAGGAGATCCCGGACGACGACCCCTGGGCCTCGGACGCCCAGCTCACGCCGCGCTACCGGGTGCCGCGCGGTTCCTACCGGCTGCCGCGTGTGCGCTTCAGCGCGGAGGAGTCCGCGGTGCTCGCGGTCGCGGCGGACGCGTGGAACGACGCCGCCCAGGACCGGCTGGCGCGCCGCGCGCTGGACAAGCTGGAGCCGGCGCTCAGCGGTGAGGCGGCCCCGGGCACGGACGTGCAGCCGACCGTGGCGGTTGCGGACCCCGCGTTCGAGCCGCTGCTCTCCGCGGTGCTCGCCCACCGCACCGTCCGCTTCGACTACGTGGACCGCACGGGCGCGTTCTCGCAGCGCACGGTGCAGCCGTGGGGCGTGGGCTCGCGCTACGGCGCGTGGTACCTGGCCGGGTGGGACGCCGATCGTCGCGCGCAGCGCACGTTCCGGCTCTCGCGGATTATCTCGGAGGTCGACGTCACGCGCGAGACGTTCGACCCGCCCCGCGACTTCTCCATGGGCGGTCAGCTCGCCCGCATGGTGAGCCAGCCGCCGCAGCTGTGCGTGGTCGCCCACGTGCGGGAGGGCGCGGGCCAGCTGCTGCGCCGGATTGCGGCCCCGGCCACGTCCCCCGCGTGGCGGGCTCCCCGGGGCTACGACGCCGTGGAGCTCGCCGTGCACGACACCGAGTCCGCGGCGGAGCAGGTGTGCGCGGCCGGACCGGACGCCGTCGTGCCCCGCGCGCCCGTGGCCGAGCCGGAGGCAGAGGGCCCCGTGCGCGCGGACACCCAGGTGGCCGTGGCCGACGCCGTCCAGCGTCGGCTCGAGGACGCCCGCGCGTTCCAGGCGCGCATGCCCGGCGTGCACGTGCAGTGGGGCAAGCAGCGCCGCCAGGGTGCGGCCAAGGCGAGCACCGAGCAGCACCTGGCCCGGCTGCTGCACATCGTGCGCCACGTCTACGCGCACCAGGGAGCGGAGCTGGAGGAGACCGCCCGGCACTTCGGCATCACGGACGCGGAGCTCGTCAACGACCTGCAGACACTGTTCGTCTGCGGGCGCCCCGGGCACCTGCCGGACCAGCTCATCGACGCCTCGTGGGACGACGGCCACATCTACCTGGGCAACGCGCAGGAGCTCTCCGAGCCCGTGCGGCTCACGGTCCCGGAGGCGAGCGCGCTGCTGATGGGCCTTCAGACCCTGCAGGCCGTCCCGGGCGGCGACAGCCGGGTGGTGCGCTCGGCCATGCGCAAGGTCGCGACCGCCGCGGACGCCCTGCCGCTCGCGGACGCCCTCGACGTCCCGGACGCGGACGCCGTGGCCGAGCCGCGGGACAGCGAGCTCGTGACGCAGCTGCGCCGGGCCATCGCAGAGCACCGGCGGGTGCGGCTGCGCTACCTCGTGGCCTCGCGCGACGAGGTCACCGAACGACTCGTGGACCCGGCCCGCATGATCTTCTCGGACGGCCACCAGTACGTGCGCGGGTGGTGCCTGCAGGCGAACGCGCCGCGCACGTTCCGCACGGACCGGATCGTGGGCTGCGAGGACGCCGGCGAGGCCCAGGTGCACCCGCGCATGGACTCGGAGGTCCGCTCGAGCATCCAGCCCGCCAAGCGCCGCCCCGTGCAGGCCGTGGTGGTCACGGACCGCCGCGGGCGCTGGATCGTGGAGCACTACCACGCCAAGCGCCACGTGGAGGTCGAGGTGCCCGCGGCCGCCGGGGCGGACGGGTCAGAGCACGACGACGCCGGGCGGGACCGCCCGCACGACGGTGCCCGTCCGCGCTCGGCCCGCGGTCCGCGGCCGCTGCCGGAGTACGTGGCGGCGGAGGTGGACTTCCCCACGCTCGACGCGCTGTCCTCGCTGGTCACCCGTCACGCGGGCCACGTGGGCGTCGTCTCCCCGCCGGAGGCGGTGGCCGCGGTCGAACAGTGGTTGGAGAGCAGCGGCACAGCCGACACATAGGCACGCCCGCCTATACTGGAGCCATGCTCTGGTGGATGTGGGTCCTGCTGTGGACCGTGGTGGTCCTCGGCAGCGCCGCGTTCCTCGGTGCGCTCGGCTACCGGGTCCTGACCCGTCAGATCCTGCCGGCACTGGACGTCCTCGAACGGACGGCCACGGACTTCCCGCAGCGGTGGAACGCCGCCGTGGAGGGCCAGCCGGCGCCCCTGCGCACACCCGCACCATCCGCCGTGTTCACACCCGTGCACGACACCCGCGCCGCGTACCGCAGCGGCCGCGACCAACGACAGACGGCCCGGCTCATCCGCAGGATGCAGCGCAAGGAGGCCCAGGGACTGCCACAGCGGTACCGGGACCTGATCCGGGCCGAACAGAAAGGACTCCGCCATGGGCCGCTTGGTTGAAAGCCCCGTCACCGTCATCCTGATCCTCGTGGTCATCCTGCTGCTCTTCGGCGCTCCGAAGCTGCCCGGCATGGCCCGCAGCCTGGGTCAGTCCATGCGCATCTTCAAGTCCGAGGTCAAGGAGATGAAGCGCGACGACGAGCCCACCGTGACCGTGAACGGCCAGCCGGTCGCCAACGGTCAGACCGTGGCCGGTGCCACCGGGCACACCGCCCCTGCGCAGGGCACCACGGCTCCGGCCGCGCCCCAGACCGCTGCCCCCCAGGCCACTGCTCCTCAGACCGTTGCCCCTCAGCAGCCGGTTGCACAGGACCCCGCGGTG
Source organism: Kocuria varians (assembly GCF_006539885.1). Lineage (GTDB taxonomy): Bacteria > Actinomycetota > Actinomycetes > Actinomycetales > Micrococcaceae > Kocuria > Kocuria varians. The sequence continues at coordinate 84,295 of NZ_BJNW01000004.1, forward strand.
ACCCCGCAGCAGGGCGCCCCGGTGCAGTCCACCCCGGTCGTGGACCAGAACCAGCGTCCCACCGCCTGAGCGGCGCAGGACCGTCAGACCTCGCGTGAACCGGGGCCGAGCCGCCCGGCTCGGCCCCGTTCCGTCAGAGGACCTCGTTCGTCAGAGAGGCCAGTGAGCCATGTCCAGCCCCGAGCCCGGGACCGCCGCACCCTCCGCGCGGCAGCAGCGCAGGTTGCGGAAGAAGGCCACCTCGCGGCGTCGCAATCCCCAGGCGGAGATGGCGCTGAAGGAGCACCTGCGGGAGCTGCGCAACCGGCTCATCAAGTCCGGGGTGGCCACGGTGCTGTGCGCCGTGCTCGGGTTCATGGCCTACGAGCCGTTCATGCAGTACATCACCGAGCCGCTGCAGCGCCTCGCGGCGTCCGGGCGCACGGCGACCATCAACTACTCGTCCGTGGGCGGCTCGTTCAACATCATGGTCGAGGTCTCCCTGGTGCTGGGGCTGATCTTCGCCTCCCCGGTGTGGCTCTACCAGATGTGGGCGTTCATCACCCCCGCGCTGCACAAGAACGAGCGCAGGTACGCGTTGGGCTTCCTGGCCGCGGCCATCCCGCTGTTCCTGGGTGGCTGCGTGATGGCCACGGCCGCACTGCCCGCCGCGGTCTACGCCCTGACCGCGTTCACCCCGGAGGGCGGGGCGAACTTCGTGGAGGCGAACGTCTACCTGCGCTTCTTCCTCCAGCTGATCCTCACGTTCGGCATCTCGTGCGTGGTGCCCGTGCTGCTCGTGGGGCTGAACATGATGGGCCTGTTGGCCGGGCGCACCGTGCTGAAGGCATGGCGGATCGTGGTGGTGATCGTGCTCGTGATCTCCGCGATGGCCGCCCCCGGCCCGGACCCGGTGACCATGCTCTACCTGGCCGTCCCGCTGCTGCTGCTGTTCTTCGTGGCCGCGGGGCTGTGCCTGCTCCTGGACCGGCGTCGGGCGAAGAAGGCCGCCAAGCAGGCCGCCGCGACCGGCGCGAGCGCGGACCGCGGCACCTCCGCGGACGCCCTGCGGTCCATGGGCAGCACCGCGGTCGAGGACTGAGCCCGGGCGGCGGTGTCCGAGGCACCGCGTAGACTGGGGGACATGTCTTCTCCCGCCGAACGGTACCTGGCCGCCAAGGCACGCACGGCCCACGCGGAGACCCAGCTCGCGGCTTTCGAGCAGACGCTGGACTTCGAGCTGGACCCCTTCCAGATCCAGGGCTGCCGCGCCCTCGAGGAGGGCCGCGGTGTGCTCGTGGCCGCCCCCACCGGAGCCGGAAAGACGGTGGTGGGGGAGTTCGCCATCCACCTGGCGCTGGCGGCCGGCCGCAAGGCCTTCTACACGACCCCCATCAAGGCGCTGAGCAACCAGAAGTTCCACGAGTTCTCCCGGCGCTGGGGCGCCGAGCGCGTGGGTCTGCTCACCGGGGACACGTCCGTGAACTCGGAGGCGGACGTGGTGGTGATGACCACCGAGGTGCTGCGCAACATGCTCTACGCGGGCTCTGCCACCCTGGCGAACCTGGGTTTCGTGGTCATGGACGAGGTGCACTACCTCGCGGACCGCTTCCGCGGCGCCGTCTGGGAAGAGGTCATCATCCACCTGCCGGACTACGTGCAGCTGGCCTCGCTGTCCGCCACGGTGTCCAACGCGGAGGAGTTCGGGGCGTGGCTGGGCGACGTGCGCGGTGCCACGGACGTGGTGGTCTCCGAGCACCGCCCGGTGCCCCTGTGGCAGCACGTGCAGGTGGGCCCGCAGCTGATGGACCTCTTCGTGGACGACACCACCGTGGAGGAGGCCGCCCGGCGGCGGTCGGACAAGCACCGCGACGAGCCGGAGGTCAACCCGGAGCTGCTGCGCCTGTTCCGCGCCCAGCACCCCCGTGGCGGTCGTGCGGGCGGCCGGGGCCCCGGTCACCGCAACCGCCGACGCGGCGGACGGCCCCAGGACTCGCGCCCGGCGCGGCAGGACCGGGTCTCGCGGCCGCACCTGCTGCGCCGCCTCGACGCCGAGGCGCTGCTGCCGGCCATCACCTTCATCTTCTCGCGCGCCGGGTGCGACGCCGCCGTGGGCCAGTGCGTGGCCGCGGACCTGTGGCTCACCACCCCGCAGGAGCAGCGCACCATCCGGGCGTTCGCCGCGGAGGCCACGGCGCACATGTCCACCGCGGACCTCGCAGCGCTGAACTACGAGGACTGGTACGACGGCCTGGTCCGGGGCATCTCCGCCCACCACGCGGGCATGCTGCCCGTCTTCAAGGAGGTGGTCGAGCAGCTCTTCGCCGAGGGGCTCATCAAGGCGGTCTTCGCGACCGAGACCCTGGCGCTGGGGATCAACATGCCCGCGCGCTCCGTGGTGCTCGAGCGCCTGGACAAGTTCAACGGCGAGGCCCGGGTGGACATCACCCCGGGGGAGTACACGCAGCTCACCGGCCGCGCGGGCCGCCGGGGGATCGACGTCGAGGGCCACGCGGTGGTGCTGTGGCGCGACGGCATGAACCCCCAGGCCGTGGCCGGTCTGGCCTCCACGCGCACGTACCCGCTGAACTCGAGCTTCCGCCCCACGTACAACATGTCCACGAACCTGATCGCGCGCTACGGCGCCAAGCGTTCGCGCTCGATCCTCGAGACCTCGTTCGCGCAGTTCCAGGCGGACCGCTCGGTTGTGGGGATCGCCAAGCGGGTGCGGTCCCAGGAGAAGACCCTAGAGGCGTACCGCGAGGCCATGTCCTGCCACCTGGGGGACTTCTCCCAGTACGCCGAGCTGCGCCGCGAGCTGGCGGCCGAGGAGAAGTCCGCGAGCAAGTCCCGTTCCGCCCGGCAGCGCAACGACGCCGCGGCTTCCCTGCAGGACCTGCTGCCCGGGGACGTCGTGGAGATCCCGCACGGCCGCAACGCCGGGTGGGCCGTGGTGCTGCGGGCGGACGCGCACCCGTTCGACCCGCGACCGCACATCCTCACGGTGGACGGCAAGATGCGCCGGGCCGGCGTGAACGACCTCGACGGCTCCCTGCAGCCGGAGTCCCGCATCCGGATCCCCAAGCACTTCTCGGGCAAGTCGCCCCAGGAGCGTAAGGACCTCGCGGCCACGGTGCGGGCGGCGCTGCGCGAGCACCGGCCCGCGCGCAGCGGTTCGGGCGGACACACCATCCGCTTCGACCGTGGCACCTCCGCGCGGGACCACCGCATCGAGGAGCTGCGCCGGCGGCTGCGCTCCCACCCGTGCCACGGCTGCTCGGACCGTGAGCAGCACGCCCGCTGGGCGGAGCGGGCGTGGAAGCTCGAGAAGGACACGCAGGCGCTGCGCAAGCAGATCGCCGGGCGCACCGGCAGCATCGCGGCCACGTTCGACCGCGTGTGCGCCGTGCTCACACGCTTCGACTACCTCGCCCCGGACGAGTCCGGGCACCTGGCACCGACCCCTGCGGGTGAGCAGCTGCGTCGGCTCTACGGGGAACGGGACCTGCTGCTCGCGCTCTCCCTGCGGGACGGCTTCCTGGACGGCCTGGACGCGCCAGGTCTCGCCGGCGTGATGACCACGCTCGTGTACCAGCCGCGCCGGGAGGACCAGGGGACCAGGCCCCACCTGCCCACCGCGCACATGCAGGCGGCGGTGCAGACCCTGCAGGACAACTGGTCCGTGCTCAGCGCGGCGGAGGCGGAGCAGCGCCTGCCGCTGACCGCCGCACCGGAGCAGGGTCTCGCGGAGGCCATGTACCGGTGGGCGCGCGGCGCCACGCTCACACGCACGCTCACCGGAACGGACCTGGCCGCCGGGGACTTCGTGCGCTGGGCGAAGCAGACCATCGACGTCCTCGACCAGCTGCGCGGCGTGAGCGGGATCGACACCGAGCTGCGGGAGACGGCCCACCAGGCGATCGAGGCCGTACGACGCGGCGTGGTCGAGTACAGCGTCTTCGAGCAGTAGCGTCCGGGTCGAGCAGCACCCCGGTCGGGCACCGGGGCGGCCCGGCGCCAGGTCGACCGGAGCACCAGGACGGCCCGGCGCGGCTCGGCAGAGCACACCCCCGCAGGTCACCGAGCCCGCGGGACCTGAATCATCAGCCCCGGTGGCCCACGCCGCCGGACGGAAGGAGTCACGTGACATCAGAGCAGCCCGGCAAGCGACTGTGGGTGAACGGTTCCGTCTACTCGCCGGCGGACCCGTTCGCCTCCGCGATCCTCGTGGACGGCACCACGGTGGCGTGGGTGGGCTCGGACGACGCCGCCCGTGGCATCGCGGGCCCGGACGTCGTCCCCGGTGACCTCCGCGCGGCCGTGGCCACGCCGGCCTTCGTGGCGCACCATGTGCTGGCCGGTCCGGCGGACGACGCCGCCCGCCGCCTGCCGCGCGCGGCGGACGGCTACGGCGCCGTCGAGGTGCTGGGAAGCGACCCTGCCGCCCTCGAGGAGGCGGTGCGCCGCATCCGTGAGGACGGCATGCACGCCCTGCCCGTGCTCGTGCGCAAAGACGCCCCGAGCGGCGAGCTGGACGTCGCGGCGCTGCCCTCGCCGGCGCTGGGACTGGACGTGACGGCGTCGACCCCCGCGGATGCCATCCGCGAGCACCTCGTGGCGTGCACGCGGGCGGGGATCCAGGCCGTGCTCGTGCTGACGACCGCCGACACCGGTGGGGACCGCACACCGGGCCCGTCGCACGACCTGGTCCAGCGCGTGCTCGCCAGTGCCGAGGCGGCACGCGACGAGGCGGGGGAGCGTGTCTTCCGCGCCCGGGCGCACCGGCTCGTGGGCGTGGGTGCGCTCGACGATTCCCAGTGCGAGCGGCTGGTGGGGCTGTCCCTCACCGTCTCGTGCCGGGCGGGGGAGGCACCGCTGCGGGACCTCGCGCGCGTGGGCGTTCCCGTGACGCTGATGACGGACGACCCCAATCCGTGGAACGCCGTGAAGGCGGCGCTCGACGCGCCGGACGAACGGCTGCGGACCTCGGCGCGCGCCGCCTTCCTGGCGCTCACACGCGGTGCGTGGCGCGTCCACCCCGGAAGCTCCCCGCTCGCGGGCCAGCTGGTTCCCGGCGCGGAGGCCACGCTGGCCGTGTGGGACGCCGAGTCCGTGATGGTGCAGCAGGCCCAGGGGACCGGAGCCTCGTGGAGCACGGACCCGCGCGCGCGGACACCCGTTCTGCCGTCCCTGGACGACTCCCGGCTGCCGGGCTGCGAGGCCACGATGGTCGCCGGTGCCCCGGTCAGCGGCGAGGAACCACGGCCCTGAGGGTGCGTTTTCATCTTGGAGGTTGCGTCCGCTGAGGTTAGACTGAGTTCTTACTGCCGGGTGGGTCCATCCGTCCTTAGAAAACAGAACGCGGCCGAGCGTCGCGTCTGGTCCGAAGGCGGATGGGCCTGCCCAGTGGTCTGTTCGGGCTCCGTCGCCCGACTACCAGCGGCATGAAAGGACGCCCGGTGCGAGTTCTCACCATCATCCCCACGTACAACGAACGTGAGTCGTTGCCCACGGTCATCACGCGACTGCGCGCTGCAGTGCCGGACGCCCACGTCCTGATCGCGGACGACAACAGCCCCGACGGCACCGGCGACATGGCCGACGAGTTCGCGGCCCGGGACGAGAACATCCACGTCCTGCACCGTGCCGCGAAGGAGGGCCTTGGCCCCGCCTACCTCGCCGGCTTCGCGTGGGGTCTGGAGCGCGGCTACGAGGTCCTCGTGGAGATGGACGCGGACTGCTCCCACCAGCCGGAGCAGCTGCCCCTGCTGCTGGACGCCATCGAGCAGGGCGCGGACATGGCGGTCGGCTCGCGCTACGTGCCGGGCGGGCGCACCGAGAACTGGCCCCTGCAGCGCCAGATCATCTCCCGCGGCGGCAACCTGTACTCGCGGATCCTGCTCGGGACCGCCATCCACGACATCACCGGCGGCTTCCGCGCCTACCGGGACACCACCCTGCGTGCCCTGGACCTGGACTCGGTGCAGTCGCGAGGCTACTGCTTCCAGATCGACCTCGCGTGGCGCGCGGAGCAGCTCGGCCTCACCATCGTGGAGGTGCCCATCACGTTCGTCGAGCGCGAGGAGGGCGTCTCCAAGATGAGCAACGACGTCACCGTGGAGGCCGCGACCAACGTGGCCAAGTGGGGCCTCACGGCGCGCGCTAAGACGCTCGCGGCCAAGCTCGGCATCGGTCGCTGACCCGGACCCCGCTCACTTCGCAGACAACTGTGGCCCCCGTCCTCGGACGGGGGCCACGGTCGTGTGCGGGTCGAACTCAGAGCGCGTGCTGCTCCTCGTAGAACGCGAGGCGCTGCTTGAGGGTCTCCTCGAGCTCCTCGACGCTGCGCCGCTCCAGGAGCATGTCCCAGTGCGAGCGCTGGTGCTTCTCGTTGGGGTTCTCGGGCTTCTCACCGTTGACCAGGATGGCTTCCTGGCCGGTCTTGGTGGTCCACACCGGGGGGATCTCCGCCTCCGCGGCGAACATCACCGAGACGGACTCGCCCTCGGCGGTGCGGTACTCCACGCGCTGGCGCGGGGCGGGCTCCACCCCGGACTCGGTCTCCATGGACTGGGAGCCCAGGCGCATTCCTCGTAGGCTGCGGTCACTCACGCAACGATCCTTCCTGCCGTACGCTCTGCCGGTTCCGGCGGGCGACGCCGCGGCGTCCCGTGGACGCGCGGGTCACCCTGCGGGCCCCGACTTCTTCTTCCGTGAACGTAACCCGAGCTCAGCGGGTTTCATTCCCGGGGTCGTCCTGCCGGTGCTGCGGGGCGGCACCCGCGTCCGGGGTGCTGCCCGGGGCGTCCTCGACCGTGTTCTCCACGTCCTCCTCGGCCACGTGCGGGTCCCGGGCCTGCTGCGCGATCGGAGAGGTGTACGGGGAGTCGGGCATCTCGAAGTCGTTCGGGTCCGTGAGGGTGAGGTCCGGCTCGAGGTCCTCCTCCGTGACCTTCACCGTCTCGTGCGCCACGATCGGCTCGTCGGAGGGGAGGTCGGCGGGCACGTTGGGCTCGTCGTCGTCCCCGCCGGGGCCGTCCGAGGCACCCGGGTTGAGGTAGGAGCCCACGCCGCGCAGGGCGCCGGTGAGCTCGGCCGGGATCATCCACACCTTGTTGGCGCTGCCCTCGGCCACCTTCGGCAGCGTCTGGATGTACTGGTAGGCCAGCAGCTTCTGGGTGGGCTTCGCGCGGTGGATGGAGTCGAAGACCTTGGCGATGGCCTGGGCCTCGCCGTCCGCGCGCAGGATCGCGGCCTTGGCGTCACCCTCGGCGGAGAGGACGGCCGCCTGGCGCTCACCCTCGGCGGTGAGGATCGAGGACTGCTTCTCGCCCTCGGCCGTGAGGATCGCGGCGCGGCGGTCTCGCTCGGCGCGCATCTGCTTCTCCATGGAGTCCTGGATGGACGGCGGGGGAGTGATCTCCTTGATGTCCACGCGGGAGATGCGGATGCCCCAGCGCCCGGTGGTGGAGTCCAGCACACCGCGCAGCTCGGCGTTGATCTTGTCGCGGGAGGTGAGGGTCTCCTCGAGGTTCAGCCCGCCCACCACGTTGCGCAGCGTTGCGCTCGTGAGCTCGTCCACGGCCTGGATATAGTTGGTGATCTCGTACGTGGCGGCGCGCGGGTCGGTGACCTGGAAGTAGACCACGGTGTCGATGCCGACCACGAGGTTGTCCTCCGTGATCACGGACTGGGCCGGGAACGGCACGACCTGCTCACGCAGGTCGATCAGCGGCAGCAGCCGGTCGATGAAGGGGATCAGGAAATGCAGACCGGGGTTCAGCGTGGCCTGGTACTTGCCCAGGCGCTCGACGATGCCGGCGCGCGACTGCGGGATGATCCGCACCGCCTTGACCAGCGCGATGACCGCGGCGAGCACCACCACGACCAGCAGTGTGAGGATGACGACAGACATGGGGACCTTTCGGTGGGGGTTGGCGCACACGGTCCGGGTGAGGGTCTCTCACTCCGGGGCCCGGTGCGGTTGACGGTGGGTCGGATGCCATGGAGGTGGGTGCGCGTGGGGTCCGGCGGGCTGCGGACCGGGGGTTTCCGGAGCAGGTGGGTTCCGGGAGGGTCGGCGACGCCGCACGGCAGGGTGGCACGGCGGCGTCGTCGCCCGGGGTGGGCTCGGGTCAGGGGCGGCGGCGGTCCGCGGGCAGCGCCGCGGCGTCCGCGGGGGCCGTGGTGGTGACGACGGCGGTGGCGCCGTCGATGCGCTCGACGTACACCGTGCTGCCCTCGGCCAGCGGGGGGTCGAGCTGTGCCCGCGCCGTCCAGATGTCACCCTCGAGCCGCACGAGACCACTGTGCGGGCCCACGGGCTCCAGGACGGTGCACGGCAGCCCGATCAGCCGCTCGGCGTTGGAGCGTGTGGTGGGAGAGGACCTGTTGAGACGGCGCAGCGCGAGCGGGCGGATCAGGAAGATCAGCAGAACCGAGATCACGGCGAAGAGCACGACCTGCAGGGTGAAGCTGTCCATCACCAGGCTCACGCCCGCGGTCAGCAGGGCCGCGAGCGACATCATCAGGAAGAGGAAGTCCAGCGTGAGCATCTCGATGGCGGCCAGCGCCAGCATGATGATCAGCCAGAAGATCCAGGGGTTGTCGACCAGTGATTGCCACACGGTGAGGCTCCGTCCTCGTCAGGCGTCGTCGTTTCGTGTGAATCACCCGGACGCCGGCCGAGAGCTCACACCACTGCGTCAGCCCCATTGTGCCCTACCCCACCCGGAAGAGTGGGGGACGGCACGCGCGGAGCAACGCGGGAGCTCGAATCCGGCCCCGGCCACCACACGGCGGGTCCACGGCGCGGGAGCGGCGCGAGAGTTTCCCCGCGAGAGAAATCGGTGACGACCGGTTGCACGCCACGTACTATGGATCACGAAGACTGACCGCACACCCACTGCGGGGCGGTGGCCTTACGAGGAGCACAACCGTGCGCTGAAAGCAGAGACTTACTGAGGAGTTAATGCGATGACCACGTTCGATGTGAATGCAATTCTGTCCAGCACGGCCTACGGGTCCGACGGCGACAAGATCGGCAAGGTCGAGCAGGTTTTCCTGGACGACAACTCCGGCGAGCCCACGTTCCTGACCGTGAACACCGGTCTGTTCGGTGCCAAGGAGAACTTCGTGCCGGTCAAGGGTGCCAGCCAGGACGGCGACCGCGTGGTCCTGCCCTACACCAAGGACGTCGTCAAGGACGCCCCCAAGGTGGACGCGGACCAGCACCTCTCTCCCGCTGAGGAGGAGGAGCTCTACCGCTACTACGAGCTGAACTACGAGGGTGGCCGCACCGCCGGCACCGACCGCGACCGCAACGCCGCGGCGGCCGGGACCGCGGGTGCCGCCGGCACCGCCGCTACCGGTCGTGACCGCGACGTCGCCGCCGACCGCGAGCGCACCGCCGCGGACCAGGATCGCCGCGTCGCCGCCGGTGAGGACGCCTCCGTGGTCCGCCACGAGGAGCGCCTCAACGTGGGCACCGAAGAGCGCGAAGCCGGCCACGCCCGTCTGCGCAAGTACGTGGTCACCGACCACGAGACCGTCGACGTCCCCGTCGAGCGCGAAGAGGTCACCGTGGAGCGAACCCCGCTCAACGGCACCGAGGCCCGCGTCGACAACGGCGTCATCGGCGAGGAAGAGGTGGACGTCACCCTGCACGAGGAGCGCCCCGTCGTCGAGAAGGAAGCCGTGGCCGTCGAGGAGGTCGGGCTGAACAAGCAGACCGTCCAGGAGACGCAGCGTGTCGAGGCGGACGTGCAGAAGGAGCAGGTGGACGTCGAGACCGACGCCGACCGCGACCTGCCCCGCCACTGATCCCCTCCCGGGCGTGAGTGACGCGCCCGAGCAGTGACACGGCTGTACCCCGGACCGCAAGGTCCGGGGTACAGCCGTGTCCGGCGTGAACCCGGGCCTGACGTGAACCCCTGTCCGGAGCGCAGCCGTGTCCGGAGCGCGATCACCTCCGGCGGGTCTCGGGCGCGAGCGGGCTCACACGTCCCGCGCGCGGTGCCGCGTCGTGCCTGCGCAGGGGGCGCGGTAGCATCGACAGGGCCGCCGGCGGGCCGTGGCACGGTCCACCCGGCGGGGCGCACGCCCCAGGTACGGGCGGGCACACATGACATCTGATGAGGAGAAACACCATGACGGACGCCCCTTCACTTCGCCTGAGCGTGGACGGCGAGTCCCGGACCGTTGCCGAGGGCACCACGGCGGCGGGGCTCTACGAGCAGCAGCGTGACGTGGTGGTGGCGCACATCAACGGTGTGCTCAAGGACCTCGCGACCCCCCTGCGGGAGGGTGACGTCGTGGAGCGCGTTCTCGTGAGCGATCCCGAGGGTCTGGAAGTGCTGCGGCACTCCACGGCGCACGTCATGGCCCAGGCCGTGCAGGAGCTGCGCCCGGACGCCAAGCTGGGCATCGGCCCCTACATCACGGACGGCTTCTACTTCGACTTCGACGTCGAGGAGCCCTTCACCCCGGAGGACCTGAAGAAGCTCGAGAAGTCGATGCTGAAGATCGTCAACAAGAACCAGATCTTCCGCCGCCGCAGTGTGAGCGAGGACGAGGCCCGCGCGGAGATGGCGGACGAGCCGTACAAGCTCGAGCTGATCGACCTCGCCGGTGGCCCGGGCTCCGGCGCGGTGGACGAGTCCGCGGAGGGCGCCTCGGTGGAGGTGGCCGCCGGCGACCTGACCATCTACGACAACGTGGACCGCAAGAGCGGCGAGACGGTCTGGAAGGACCTCTGCCGCGGCCCGCACCTGCCGGACACCAAGCACATCGGCAACGGCTACGCCCTGATGCGCTCCGCCGCCGCGTACTGGCGCGGCAACGAGAAGAACAAGCAGCTGCAGCGCATCTACGGCACGGCCTGGCCCACCAAGGACGAGCTCAAGGCCTACAAGGACCGCCTCGCGGAGGCCGAGCGGCGCGACCACCGCAAGCTGGGCGTGGAGCTGGACCTCTTCTCCTTCCCGGACGAGCTGGGCTCGGGTCTGCCGGTCTTTCACCCCAAGGGCGGGATCATCCGCAAGGAGATGGAGGACTACTCGCGGGAGCGCCACGCCCGCGCCGGCTACGAGTTCGTGTACACGCCGCACATCACCAAGGGCCACCTCTACGAGGTCTCCGGCCACCTGGACTGGTACCGGGACGGCATGTTCCCGCCCATGCACGTGGACGAGGAGCGGGACCCGGAGACGGGCGAGCTGACCAAGCCGGGCCAGGACTACTACCTCAAGCCCATGAACTGCCCCATGCACAACCTGATCTACCGCTCCCGGGGCCGGTCCTACCGTGAGCTGCCGCTGCGGCTGTTCGAGTTCGGCGCGGTGTACCGCTACGAGAAGTCCGGCGTGATCCACGGTCTGACGCGCGTGCGCGGCATGACCCAGGACGACGCCCACATCTACTGCACCCGCGAGCAGATGAAGGGCGAGCTCACGAGCACCCTGAACTTCGTGCTGTCCCTGCTCAAGGACTACGGCATGGAGGACTTCTACCTGGAGCTGTCCACCAAGGACCCGGAGAAGTTCGTGGGCTCGGACGAGATCTGGGACGAGGCCACGCGCACCCTGCAAGAGGTCGCGGAGGAGTCCGGTCTGGAGCTCGTCCCGGATCCCGCGGGGGCGGCGTTCTACGGTCCGAAGATCTCGGTGCAGGCCCGGGACGCGATCGGCCGCACGTGGCAGATGTCCACGATCCAGCTGGACTTCAACCTGCCCGAGCGCTTCGACCTGGAGTACCAGGCCTCGGACGGCACGCGGCAGCGGCCCGTGATGATCCACCGGGCGCTCTTCGGCTCGGTGGAGCGCTTCATGGGCGTGCTCACGGAGCACTACGCGGGTGCGTTCCCGGCGTGGCTCTCGCCCGTTCAGATGCGCGCGATCCCCGTGGCGGACGCCTTCGACGATTACCTGGACGGCTTCGCGCAGAAGCTGCGGGAGCGCGGTGTGCGCGTGGAGGTGGACACCTCCTCGGACCGCTTCCCCAAGAAGATCCGCACGGCGTCCAAGGACAAGATCCCGTTCGTCGTGATCGCCGGCGGGGACGACGCCGAGGCTGGCACCGTCTCCTTCCGCTTCCGTGACGGCTCCCAGTTCAACGGGGTCTCCCAGGACGACGCCGTGGAGCTGATCTCCCGCCACATCTCCGAGCGGGTGAACGAGGACCCCACCGCGCCGGCGGAGGAGGACGTGGTCGTGAGCGAGACGGTCGTGGAGGACGCCGCGGACGCGCCGACGACGCCGGAGCCCGCCGCCCCGGCGCACGGCACCTCGGCGCCCGGTGCCTCGGAGCACAGCGGTTCCGAGCAGGGTACCGCCGCACCGGAGACCGGAACGGGCGGGCCGGACGCCCCGGGACGGCCGTGACCGGGCGGGGCCCGGCGTCGGGCGAGGGTGTGGAGCGGGACGAGTTCGAGCTCCCGGGTGTGCCGGACGGCTTCCAGCGGCTGTGGACCCCTCACCGCCTCGCGTACGTGCGCGGTGAGGACACCTCCGTGGAGCAGCCACCTGGCTGCCCCTTCTGCAACGCGCCCGACCGCCCCGACGCCGAGTCCCTGATCGTGCACCGCGGGGAGCACTGCTTCGCCGTGCTCAACCTCTTCCCGTACAACCCCGGGCACGTGCTGGTGTGCCCGTACCGCCACGTCGCGGACCTGGAGGAGCTCACGGACGAGGAGCTGTGGGAGCTGAACACCCTCACGCGCACCGCGGTGCGCGTGATCCGGGAGATCTCCCAGCCCAATGCATTCAACGTGGGGCTCAACCTGGGCCCCGCCGCCGGGGGGTCGATCTCGGAGCACCTGCACCAGCACGTGGTGCCCCGGTGGACCGGGGACGCGAACTTCATGCCCGTGATCGCCCAGACGAAGCCCCTGATCCAGACCCTCGGCTCCGCCCGCGAGGACATCGCGGGGGCGTGGCCGCAGGCCTGACCCCGCAGGACGCCGCAACCGCTCACTAGGATGGAACCCATGTCCAGACCACTCGTACGTGCCCTCGGCCAGGGCGTCCGCTGGGCCACGAGCCTGCGCGGCGGCGGCTCCGCGTTCCCCGGCCTCGTCATGGAGAAGCTGCACCCGCGCTTCGTGCAGGAGGAGCTCGCGAAGCTGCCCCTGGGCGTGGTGGTGATCAGCGGCACCAACGGCAAGACGACCACCACCAAGATGACCGTGCAGCTGCTGCGCTCCCAGGGGCTGCGCGTGTTCACGAACCGCACGGGCTCGAACTTCGTGCGCGGTGTGGCGGCCTCTCTGCTCGCGGAGATGGACGCCTTCGGGCGCCTCGCCGCGGACGTCGCGGTGCTGGAGCTGGACGAGGCGCACGCCGTGCACTTCGTGAAGCAAGTGCAGCCGCGGATCGGCCTGCTGCTTAACATCATGCGCGACCAGCTGGACCGCTTCGGGGAGATCGACACCACCCGGCGGATGCTGCGCCAGGTCGCCCGGGCCACCACGGGCACGGTCGTGCTCAACCGTGAGGACCCCCGGATCGCGTCGCTGGCCGAGGACCTCTCCGACGGCACGGCCGTCAGCTGGTTCGGTCTCTCGGACGCGCTGCGGCCCATGTTCCCCTCGGACGACGACATGCGCGACGGGCTGCGGCAGGTGGACCCCGGGGAGCAGGACACCCAGGTGCCCTCCTCGAGCCGGCCTGACGCGGAGGTGCTGCTCGAGGCCGTCAACGCACGCAGCGTGGAGTTGGACGTGCGCGGCCGGGCCCACGAGGCGACGGTGGACCTCTACGGCGTGTACAACCAGTACAACGCGGCGGCGGCCCTGGCGGTCGCCCTGCAGGTGCTCGGCGACTCCGCGGACGTGGCGTCCCTGGTCGCGGAGCTCGGGAAGGTCACGCCGGCGTTCGGGCGCGGGGAGACCATCACCGTGCAGGACAAGCCCCTGCAGCTGCTGCTCGTGAAGAACCCCGCAGGCTTCCGGCTCTCCCTGGCGTCCGCCTCCGCGGACGCGTACGCCACGATGATCGCGATCAACGACCAGTACGCGGACGGCCGGGACGTCTCCTGGCTGTGGGACGTGGACTTCGACTCGCTGCGCGAGGGCGGCGTGGACGTGGTCTCGGGCGTGCGCGCGTGGGACATGGCGCTGCGCCTGGACTACGACCTCGTGCCGGTGGCCGCCGTGGAGCCGGACCTCGAGACTGCGCTGCGGCGCTTCATCGCGGGGTCGGGGGACCGGCCCATGCGCATCTTCTGCACCTACACGGCCATGCTCTCCCTGCGCAAGATCCTGGGCGGCATGACGCACGTGGCCGCGATCTAGGAGGACCCCGTGGCTGAGACGGACATCGAAGCGCTGCGCATCGTGCAGCTCTACCCCCGCGACATGAACATCTACGGTGACTGGGGGAACACCCTCACGCTCAAGCGCCGGGCCGAGCGATACGGCCTGGCGGTCGAGGTGCACGATCACAACCCCGGGGACCCGTGGCCCGAGCACGCGGACCTCTTCGTGGGCGGCGGCGGTCAGGACTCCGGGCAGTTCCGCGTGGCCGAGGACCTGCAGGCGGTGGCCGGGCACCTGCACGACGCCGTCGCGCAGGGCGTTCCCATGCTCGCGATCTGCGGGCTCTACCAGCTCTTCGGCAAGAGTTTCCGCACGGGCACGGGGGAGACCCTCACGGGCATCGGGATCTTCGACCTCGAGACCGTGGCCGGTCCGGAGCGGCTCATCGGCAACATCGTCACGGAGTCCCCGGATCTGGGGACCATCGTCGGCTACGAGAACCACTCCGGTCTGACGCACCTCGGCGCCGGGCAGCAGCCGCTGGCCACGGTGGTTTCCGGCGCCGGAAACGACGGCGAGGACGGCACGGAGGGCGCGCGCACCGCCAACGTGCTCGGCAGCTACCTGCACGGCTCCATGCTCCCCAAGAACCCCGCCGTGGCGGACTTCCTGCTCTCCGCGGCGCTGGCCGTGCGCGGGGACTCCCTGCCGGAGAAGACGTTCGACGACACGCTCGCGGAGCGTGCCCGCGAGGTCGCGAGCTCCCGACCCCGCTGAGCCGCGGCGCGCAGTCCACGTCCCGGGCGAGTGGGACGACGACGCCGCGCCCACCGGTTGCCGCGCGCCGCGGCGGCACGCGGCGTCGTCGTGCCCGGGGCCGGACCACCACGGCCCGGCGCGACCGCGAGCCGCTCGCTCGATATGCTGTAGAACAATCCACCCGCGTGTCCGGCCCTCGGGGCCGGGTGCACTCTTCCGAGGAGGTCATCCATGTCAGGTCACTCGAAATGGGCCACCACCAAGCACAAGAAGGCGGCGATCGACGCCAAGCGCGCCAAGGCGTTCGCCAAGTACATCAAGGGGATCGAGGTCGCGGCCCGCATGGGCGGCGCCGACACCTCCGGCAACCCGGCGCTCGAGCTCGCAGTCTCCAAGGCCAAGAAGAACTCGGTGCCCAACGACAACATCGACCGCGCCATCAAGCGCGGTGCCGGTCTCACCGGTGAGACGATCGACTACACCGAGATCCTCTACGAGGCCCGCGGTCCGCAGGGCACGGCCCTGTACATCGAGTGCCTCACGGACAACAAGAACCGCGCCGCCTCCGAGGTGCGCGTGGCCGTGACCCGCCACGGCGGCTCCATGGCGGACTCCGGCTCCGTGGCCTACCTCTTCGAGCGCAAGGGCGTGATCGAGGTCGCAAAGACGGACGGGCTCACCGAGGACGACGTCCTGATGGCCGTGCTCGACGCCGGCGCGGACGAGGTCGTCGACGACGCCGACGTCTTCGAGGTCGTCAGCGAGGCCACGGACCTGCCCGCCATCCGCGCGGCGCTGGACGAGGCCGGTCTCGAGTACAACAACGACGACCCCCAGTTCCGCGCCACCATGAAGGTGGACCTGGACGCGGACGGGGCGCGCAAGTTCCTCAAGCTCGCGGACGCGGTCGAGGAGCTCGACGACGTCCAGAACGTCTACTCGAACGCGAACATCCCCGCCGAGGTCATGGCGGAGCTCGAGGACGACGAGTAGAGCGGTGACGGCCACCGAGGACCGCGGGGGGCGTCGTGTGCTCGCCGTGGACCCGGGGCTCACGCGCTGCGGCTTCGCCGTGGTGGACATGTCCCCGCAGCGCACGGGGTCCTTCGTCCACGTGCAGGTGAGCGGGACCAAGGCGCACGAGGCGCTCGAACGGCGTGTGCTGACCATCATGGAGACCGCCGAGGAGCTGATCGAGCGGTTCCGGCCGGACGTCGTGGCGGTGGAGCGCGTTTTCGCGCAGAACAACGCACCCACCGTGGTCGGCACCGCCCAGGCCACGGGCGTGGTGATCGCGGCGGCCGCGCGGCGTGGCATTCCCGTCGCGTGGCACACCCCGTCCGAGGTGAAAGCCGCGGTCACCGGGGACGGCTCCGCGGACAAGGAGTCCGTGAACCGGATGGTCGTGCGGATCCTGCGCCTCGACGCACCGCCGCGCCCGGCGGACGCCGCGGACGCCCTCGCCCTGGCCGTGTGCCACGGCTGGCGCGGTGGCGTGGCAGGGGTCAATGCCGCAGAGCAGACCTCCACGCACTCGGGCTCGCGTCCCGCCCGTCCCGGTGCCTCCGCAACCCTGACCCCTGCGCAGCAGGCGTGGCGGCAGGCGGAGACGGCCTCGCGGAGCTCCGCACCCGGCCGCGGTCGCAGTGGTGGTCGGTCCCGCTTGGTACAGTGACGAGCAGTATTCGCACATGTATTCGAACGCGGCCGCCCGACCCCCGTCGTGGCGCCCCGTGGCCCGTGTGCCCCTGAGCGCCAGTCTCCCACCGGCGCCCGGTCCAGGGGTCGCGGTGGGCCGGGGCGCAGGCCCGCTCCGGACGTGACCGGCCCCCGGCCGGAGAGGAGAGTGGACCGTGATTGCCTCGGTCACCGGTGAGGTGCAGTTCGTGGGGGCCACGCTCGCGGTCCTGGAGGTCTCGGGCTTCGGCGTGGAGATCCACGCGAGCCCGCACACCCTCGCCGGACTACGGGTGGGCTCCACCGCACGCCTGCACACCGCCTACATCGCCCGCAAGGACGAGTCCCCCCTGCTCTTCGGCTTCTCCCGCGCGGACGAGAAGGAGGTCTTCACGGTGATGCTCGGCGTCTCCGGGGTGGGGCCCCGCACCGCGCTGGCCGCCGTCTCGGTGCTCGGTCCGGACGACGCCCGCCGCGCGATTGCGGCAGGGGACGACAAAGCCTTCACCGCCGTCCCGGGGATCGGTCCCAAGTCCGCGCGGCGCATCGTGCTCGAACTCGCGGACAAGCTCGTGCTGCCGGAGCCCCCGCCCGCGCAGGGCGTGCAGCCGCAGATGGAGGTCTGGCGCGAGCAGGTCGTGGACGCCCTGACCGGCCTGGGCTGGAGCGAGAAGGACGCCACCCGGGGCATCGACGACGCCCTGCAGACCCAGCCCGAGCTCGCCGACTCCGGCAACGTGGCCGAGATCCTGCGTGCCGTGCTCTCGTGGCTCGGCACGTCCAAGGGCACCTCCCACGCACGCACCGGGGGGCGCTGAGCATGGCCGTCGAGGACCGCGGATCCGTGGGTCAGCAGCGCCTCGTGGGCGCCGAGGGCGACTACGACGACCAGCAGCTCGAGGCGTCCCTGCGCCCGGGCACGCTCGACGACTTCGTGGGCCAGCAGCGCGTGCGCGCCCAGCTCTCCCTGGTGCTGGAGGCCTCCAAGCTGCGCGGACGCACCGCGGACCACGTGCTGCTCTCCGGGCCCCCCGGTCTCGGCAAGACCACGCTCGCCATGATCATCGCGCAGGAGCTGGACGTCCCCCTGCGGATCTCCTCCGGCCCCGCCATCCAGCACGCCGGTGACCTCGCGGCGATCCTCTCCTCCCTGACCCACGGGGAGGTGCTGTTCCTGGACGAGATCCACCGCATGTCCCGGCCCGCGGAGGAGATGCTCTACATGGCCATGGAGGACTTCCGGGTGGACATCGTCGTGGGCAAGGGAGCCGGTGCCACCTCCATCCCGCTGGACCTGCCGCCCTTCACCCTGGTGGGCGCGACCACCCGCGCGGGTCTGCTGCCCGGCCCGCTGCGCGACCGCTTCGGGTTCACGGGTCACCTGGAGTACTACGCGGTGGAAGAGCTCGAGCGCGTGCTGCGCCGCTCCGCCGCGCTGCTGGATCTGACGATGACGTCGGAGGCCTTCACCGAGGTGGCCTCGCGCTCCCGGGGCACCCCGCGCATCGCCAACCGGCTGCTGCGCCGCGTGCGAGACTGGGCGCTGGTGCACGGTGTGGAACGCATCGACGCCCGCGCGGCCGGCGCGGCCCTGGACATGTACGAGGTGGACGTGCGCGGACTGGACCGGCTGGACCGCAACGTGCTCTCCGCGCTCGTGGGCAAGTTCAACGGCGGCCCGGTGGGGCTGTCCACCCTGGCGATCGCCGTGGGGGAGGAGACCGAAACCGTGGAGACGGTGGCCGAGCCCTTCCTCGTGCGCGAGGGCATGCTGGGGCGCACCCCGCGCGGCCGGATCGCCATGGCGGCGGCCTGGGAGCACCTGGGGCTGCCGGTCCCGGACCACGCCGCGTTCAAGGACCCCGCCCTGCGCACGGCCCTCGCGCGGGAACCGGGGGAGGAGCCGGAGCCCGGGGCGGAGGCCTAGTCACGGGGCCCGCGGGCCCGGACGCTGCGGCCCGGCCGTCCAGCGGGACACCAGTTCCATCCCCTAAACTGGGGAACGATCTCGAGCGCGCAGCGCCCCGGCCCACGGGCCGGTGACGCCTCCGTTGCACGACCCACCGCACGACGACAGAACGGATCCTTCGTGACCCTCCTCGCAGAAACCCAAGAAGCAGCAGCCGGCGGAGGGACCGCGTGGTTCCTGCCCGTGATGCTCGTCGTCATGGTGCTCCTGCTGTGGCTGCCCATGCGCCGTCAGAAGAAGGCGCAGGCCCAGATGAAGGCCAAGCAGGCGACCATGGAGCCCGGCACGCGCGTCATGACCAGCTTCGGTCTCTACGGCACGCTGCGGGACATGGACCGTGAGCAGAACAAGGCCGTCCTGGAGATCTCCCCGGGCCAGCTCGTCACCGTGCACTCCCAGACCGTGACCACCGTCGTGGACGAGACCCCCGCGGTCGAGACCACGGACGGCGTCGTCGAGGACCGCGCGGCCACCGCCGGGACGACCCCCGCGGGCGCCTCCGGCGAGAACCCCGTGGGCGGCGCGACCGCGGCCGCGGAGGGAACCGCCGGCACCGGGGTCGACGGAGCTGCTGCGGAGCAGGACCACCGCACCTGGCGCGACGCCCGCGGCGGCGAGGACCGCGGCACCACCACCAACTGAACCATCCCCCCGCTGAGCGACGGGCCGAGAACCTCGGCCCGTCGCTCGTGCGTCGACCGGTCGCTGCGGCGCCGGTGACGGGCTCGTTGAAGGACGACTATGGCAGCACAGAAGAAGACGCCCGGGACCCCCAAGGGTTCCCGGCTGGGGCGGCGCAAGGCGTCGGAGGAGACCACCGGGGCCACGGGCACCCGGAAGGGGCGCGGTCCGTCGCGCCCGCGCTCGGGGGCTGCCGTGGCGGCGTCGTCGGCGCGCAAGGCCCTGCTCGCGCTCGTGGCGGTGATCGCGATCCTGGCCGGCGTGCTGGTCTACGGGGTCTCCACCGACCGCAGCGGCGCGGGCCCCAAGCTCGCCCTGGACCTCGAGGGCGGCACGCAGATGGTGCTCTCTCCCACGCTGCAGGGCGACGACGCCGGGCAGGAGATCTCCCAGGAGCAGCTCGACCAGGCGGTCGAGATCATCCGGCAGCGCGTGGACGGCGCGGGTGTCTCCGAGGCGGAGATCACCACGCAGTCCGGGCGCAACATCGTGGTTTCCATGCCCGGCACGCCGTCGAGCGAGACGCGTGACCTGATCCAGACCTCGGCGCAGATGGCGTTCCGCCCGGTGATCGTGTCCGGTCCCGGTGCGGCCACGCCCAAGGACAAGCGCACCGATCCCAAGTCCATCCCGGAGCCCAGCGCCAAGCCGGAGAACTCCTCCGACCCCAACTGGGTGACCCGGGACCTCTACGGGAAGTTCGAGGCCCTGGACTGCGGCAGCGGCCAGTCCCAGGAGGAACGTGCCGCGCAGGCCCAGGACAAGGCCGTGGTCGCGTGCGACCCCTCCAGCAACACCAAGTTCATCCTCGGCCCGGTGGAGATCCCCGGCACCGAGATCTCGGACGCCTCCTACGCGCAGGCCACGAACTCCCAGGGCCGTGCCACGGGTGGCTTCGCCGTGAACCTGCAGTTCGACGACCAGGGCACCAAGACGTTCAAGGACCTCTCCGAACGGCTGTACGGCCTGGGCCAGCAGAACAAGAACGACCCCCGGTCGCAGTTCGCCATCGTGCTGGACGGCGCGGTCATCTCCGCCCCGAGCATGAACTCCGTGATCTCGGACGGCAAGGCGCAGATCACCGGCAGCTTCACGGAGGACCAGGCGAAGTTCCTGTCCCAGCAGCTGAAGTACGGCGCGCTGCCGGTGTCCTTCTCGATCGACTCGGAGCAGCAGGTCTCCGCGACTCTCGGCAGCGACCAGCTGCGCATGGGCATCGTGGCCGGCCTGATCGGTCTGGCGCTCGTGTGCATCTACTCGCTGTTCCAGTACCGCTGGCTGGGGCTCGTGACCATCGCCTCGCTGGTGGTCGCGGGTGTGCTCACCTACCTCGCGATCACCCTGCTCGGGTGGAGCGCGAACTACCGTCTCTCGCTCGCGGGCGTGGCGGGGCTCGTGGTGGCGATCGGGCAGACGGCGGACTCGTTCATCGTCTACTTCGAGCGCATCCGTGACGAGATCCGTGCCGGGCGCACGATCCCGGCGGCCGTGGACCACGGCTGGCAGCGGGCACGGCAGACCGTGCTGGCGTCCAAGGCGGTGAACCTGCTGGCGGCGGTGGTGCTGTACTTCGTGGCCGTGGGCAACGTGCGCGGCTTCGCGTTCACGCTCGGCCTCACCGCCATTGCCGACCTGATGGTCGTGTTCCTGTTCACGCACCCGGTGATGGTGCTGCTGGCCCGTACCCGCTACTTCGGCTCGGGCGCCAAGAACTCGGGGCTGGACCCGGAGGCCCTGGACGCCGTTCCGCTCTACCGCGGCGCCGGGCGGCTGCGCGACCCCGCGGACGACGACGGTCTCACGATCGCCGAACGACGACGACGCCGCGCGGCGCGGCAGGCAGCGGACGGTGACGACGCGGCGTCGTCGGCCACCACCGGAACCGACACCCAGGAGGCCCAGCGATGAGCAACCGTCTCGCGCAATTCGGCAACGACCTGCACAGCGGGCGCCGGTCCTACCCCTTCGTCCAGAAGCGGAAGCTGTGGCTGCTGGTGACCCTGGCGCTCGTGGTGATCTCCGTGCTCGTGCCGGTGGTCAAGGGCGGCTTCAACCTGGGCATCGACTTCACGGGCGGCTCCGAGTTCACCGTCTCGGGCGTGGAGAACACAGACGTGAACCTGGGCAAGCGCGCCGTGGAGGGCACGCCCGGTGCCGACGAGGCGACCGTCACGAACATCGCCCCCGGCACGGTGCGGGTGCAGACCCAGCAGCTCGACGACGACCAGACCCTGAGCGTGAAGTCCAAGCTGCAGCAGTCCTACGGCGTGGGCGGGGACCAGGTGACCTCCAACTTCGTGGGACCCACCTGGGGCCAGGGCGTCACCCAGCAGGCGCTGTGGGGGCTCGTGGTCTTCGTGGTGCTGGCCCTCGCACTGATGGCCCTGTACTTCCGCACGTGGAAGATGTCCGTCTCCTCGATCGCGGCGATGCTCGTGACCGTGGTCGTCACCGGCGGTGTGTACTCGCTCGTGGGCTTCGAGATCACCCCGTCCGCCGTGATCGGCTTCCTGACCGTGCTCTCGTACTCGCTCTACGACTCGGTGGTGGTATTCGACAAGGTGCGGGAGAACACCGCGGGGCTCCTGGACGGCACGGCCCCGGCCGAGCGCGCCGGTCGCACGTACGGGGAGCAGGTCAACCTCGCGGTCAACCAGACGCTCGTGCGCTCGATCAACACCTCGATCGTGGGCATCCTGCCCGTGGGCTCCATCCTGTTCATCGGCGCGTACCTGCTGGGCGCGGGAACCCTCAAGGACCTCTCGCTCTCGCTGTTCGTGGGCATCATCGTGGGCACGCTCGCGACGCTGTTCGTGGCCGCCCCGCTCTACTCGTGGCTGCGGGACCGTGAACCGGCCGTGCGCGAGCAGAGCCGGAAGGTGCTCGAGGCCCGGACCGCGGACGCGCCCCCGGTGAGCCGGGATCCCGTGACGGCCTGAGCCCGTCCCGGCCTGGGAACCTGGCCGACCGGAAGGGGAACCGGTGGTGGTCCGCGAAGGACCCCGCCCGCTCCTGACCGGCCAGTTTCCGGCCTGCGCATCCCGCGGCCCCTGTGCACAGAGCACGGGGGCCGCGGCATTACACTGGACCATCAGCCGCTCCGGCCGGGATCCGACCGGCCGAGGAGCGCGGCACGGTGAGGAGGCCACGGATCATGTCCACCAGGTCCGACGACACGGGGGCCAGGCGCCCGACCGCATCCGTCCAGTCCACCTCCGCCGGGGACCATCCCGCGCGGGAGACCCTCACCGCCGAGACGGTCACCGGCGCTGAGACCGCCACCGGGACGGTGGCGCCGCCCCTGCCGCAGGCACAGGACTCGACCTCCGCGGCGACCACCCCGTCCCAGCTGCACGGCTCTGCGTCGCCGACGGCGTCCGCCACCTCCTCGACCACGGCGCAGGCCACTTTCACGACGACGCCGCCCGGTTCCGCGGCGTCGGCCGGGGCTGCCACCGCTGCTCCCCGCACGGCCGTGGCTCGGGGCGACTTCAGCGGCACCCACTTCGTGCTCCCGGCCTCCCGCCCCGTCTTCGGGCGCGCGGTGTTCCCCGGCCGCAGCGAGAGGACCCGCTCCACGCTCTCGGTGCTCAGCGGGGAGTCCTTGCCCGGCTCGCCCGTGCTCGTGCCCCTGCTGCGCACCGTGCAGAACACGCACCCGGAGGAGGACCTCACGGTCCTGGAGCGCGCCTTCGCCGTGGCGGACGCGCACCATGAGGGCCAGAAGCGCAAGTCCGGGGACCCCTACATCACCCATCCCGTGGCGGTGACCACGATCCTCGCCGAGCTCGGCATGACCGGGGCCACCCTCGTCGCCGGGCTGCTGCACGACACCGTGGAGGACACCCCCTACACGCTCGACGAGCTGCGTGAGGAGTTCGGCGAGGAGGTCGCCGCGCTGGTGGACGGCGTGACCAAGCTGGACAAGATCCAGTACGGGGAGAACGCCCAGGCCGAGACCGTGCGCAAGATGATCGTGGCCATGGCCAAGGACATCCGCGTGCTCGTCATCAAGCTCGCGGACCGGCTGCACAACGCGCGCACGTGGCGCTTCGTCTCCTCCGAGTCCTCGGGGCGCAAGGCCCGCGAGACCCTGGAGATCTTCGCACCCCTGGCCCACCGCCTGGGCATGAACACCATCAAGTGGGAGCTCGAGGACCTCTCGTTCGCGGCGCTCTACCCCAAGGTCTACGACGAGATCGTGCGCATGGTGGGGGAGCGGACGCCGGAGCGGGAACGCCACCTGGCACAGATCCGCGGGGAGATCGGCGAGGCGCTGGAGGCCTCGGGGATCGAGGCGACCATCACCGGCCGCCCCAAGCACTACTACTCGATCTACCAGAAGATGATTGTGCGGGGTAAGGATTTCGACGAGATCCACGACCTGCAGGCCGCGCGCGTTCTCGTGAGTTCCGTGCGCGAGTGCTACGCGGCGCTCGGCGTGCTGCACGCGAAGTGGCGGCCGCTGCCGGGGCGGTTCAAGGACTACATCGCCATGCCCAAGTTCAACATGTACCAGTCGCTGCACACCACGGTGATCGGTCCGAACGGGCGGCCCGTGGAGATCCAGATCCGCACCCATGAGATGCACCGCCGCGCGGAGTACGGCGTGGCCGCGCACTGGAAGTACAAGGACAAGGTCAACCAGGCGAACTCCGCCACGCCCAAGGCCAAGGAGGGCGAGCTGAACTGGCTCAGCTCGCTGGTCTCGTGGCAGGAGGAGGCCAAGGACTCCTCGGACTTCCTGGACTCGCTGCGCTACCAGATCAACACGGCCGAGGTCTACGTCTTCACACCCAAGGGCGAGGTCATGGCGCTGCCCACGGGCTCCACCCCGGTGGACTTCGCGTACGCGGTGCACACGGAGGTGGGCAACCGCACCATCGGTGCCCGCGTCAACGGCAAGCTCGCGCCGCTGTCCTCGCAGCTGCAGCACGGTGACCGCGTGGAGATCCTCACCTCCAAGTCGGAACAGGCCGCACCGTCCCAGGACTGGCTCAAGTTCGTGGGCTCGCCGCGCGCCCGCACCAAGATCCGGCAGTGGTTCTCCAAGGAGCGCCGCGAGGAGGCGATCGAGCGCGGCAAGGACCTGCTCACCAAGGCCCTGCGCAAGCACCACCTGCCCCTGCAGCGCACGGTCACGAGCGAGTCGCTGCTCGCCGTGGCCCAGGACTTCAACCGCGGGGATGTCGCCGCACTCTACGAGGCCCTCGGCTCGGACGCCGTCAGTGCCCAGCAGGTGGTCGATAAGCTGCTCGAGCACCTGGGCGGTGCGGACGGCACGGAGGAGGACCTCGCGGAGGTCACCCGCGTCACCAAGCCGGTGAGCTCCGGCGTGGCCGATGCAGGCGTACTCGTGCAGGGTGCCTCGGACGTGTACGTCAAGATCGCCCGCTGCTGCACCCCGGTGCCGCCGGACGAGATCGTGGGCTTCGTGACGCGTGGCTCCGGGATCTCGGTGCACCGCAGCGACTGCGCCAACATGAAGGCGCTGCCGGAGGACGACGCCCGGGTCAAGAAGGTCTCCTGGGCCCCCACGCAGTCCTCGCTGTTCCTCGTGGAGATCCAGGTGGAGGCTCTGGACCGCAAGTCGCTGCTCTACGACGTGACGCGCGTGCTCTCCGAGAACCACGTGAACATCCTCTCGGCCCAGGTGCACACCTCGCGTGCGCGGCTGGCGATCTCCCGCTTCTCGTTCGAGATGGGCGACACCCGCTACCTGGACCACGTGCTCAACCAGGTGCGGCGGATCGACGGCGTCTACGACGTCTACCGCGTGTCCGGGCACCAGCCGGTGGCGTCCTAGCTCCGGGCACCAACCCGTGGCCTCCTGGCGCCACGGCCTCCGAGCTGCGTCCGAGCCGCACCGGAGATCGCCGACGGCGCCTCGCCGCCGCCGTGCCGCGTATTCCGTGCGACGCCCTTTGCAGCCAGATTGATCAACGTGCCCGGTCAGTACCTCTAGCCCTCGGCCCCCGTGCTCAGCGCACGCGTCAACTTGCGCACCCGCGTGAGGGCGGCCCGGCGGCCGGGGGTTTTCGGCAGTGTCTCCAGGGCGTGCCGCAGCTGCTCCGGCGAGCAGCGCAACCGGCGCGAACCGAGCAGCGCGAGCAGAGCGGCGTCGCCGGCGGGACCGGGGACGTGCAGCGCGAGGTCCAGCGCGGTGCGCCGGGGCGAGGTGAGCATGATGCCCTGCCGCGTGAGCACGTCGTCGGGCGAGAACCTCGTCTGGTGCAGCACGATCCCCGGCGGCACGGACGCCGTGGTGCGCGCGGTCTTGTCCACGAGCACCGGCAGCGGTGACGGCTCCGGGGCGCAGCGGTAGAACCACGCCGCTCCGAGCCGCCCGAGCACCCCGCGACGCTGCAGGTTCCCGGGGATCACCCGGCCCAGCACGGCGGCCCGCAGCTCGTCCGTGGAGGGGCGGGAGGCGTGCACGTGGGCGTCCAGCAGCTCGCGGCGCAGCACACCGTCCACGGTCATGGCGTGCAGCTCGGCGCGGCTGAACGGGTGGCCGGGCAGGAAGACGGAGAACGCGCCGTCGTACGTGGACGGTGCCGGACGCGGCGCGGGGGCGAGGGAGGTCATGGACCCATCCCATCCCACGGGCCGTCGCCGCGGCAGGCCCGGAGCCCACCTGTGGAGAACCGACAGGCCTGCGTCCCGCCAGGATCGCACACGACAGCGCCCCCGCCCCAGGAAAATGGGGCGGGGGCGCTGTCTACCGGGAAGGGCGGGGTGTCAGCCCAGCTCGGAGGCGGAGGCCTGCAGCGTGACCAGCCACTGCTCGCTCGTGGCGAGGTCCTTCTCCAGGGAGGCGGCCTTCTTCTCGTTGCCGGACGCGCGGGCGGCCTCGACCGCCGCGCGCTGGTCGGCGATCTTGCTCTCCAGCTGCGAGAGCATCGAGTTCGACCGGGCCTTGGTCTCGGGGTCCGTGCGACGCCACTTGTCGTCCTCGGCCTTCTTGATGGAGTCCTCGACGGAGCGCAGCTCGTTCTCCACACGGCGCATGTGGGCCCGCGGTACCTTGCCGGCCTCCTCCCAGCGCTGCTGGATCGAGGCGAGCTTCTTCTTGGCGGACTCGAGATCCTTGACGGGCAGGATCCGCTTCGCTTCGGCGAGCAGCTCCTCCTTGACCGCAAGGTTGCCCTCGAACTCCTTGTCGATCTGCTCGTTCGCGGCCTTGCGCGCGTCGAAGAAGACGTCCTGCGCGGCGCGGAACCGGGCCCACAGGGCGTCGTCGTCCTTGCGTGACGCACGCGGGGCCGCCTTCCACCGGTCCATGAGATCGCGGTACTTGCCCGCGGTCTCGCCCCAGTCCGTGGAGGAGGACAGCGCCTCGGCCTCCGCAATCAGTCCCTGCTTGACCCGCTTGGCCTTCGCGTTCGTCTCGTCCAGGGAGGAGAAGAACGCCTTGCGGTGCCGGTCGAACGTGGTGCGGGCCTTGCGGAAGCGCTTCCACAGGGCGTCCTCGTCCGACTTCGAGAGCCGGCCGCCCGAGCGCTGGTGCTCCTGCCACTGCGTGAACAGCTCCGCCATGCGCGTGGAGGACTGCTTCCACTGGGTCTTCTCGGGATCCTGGCCCGCGACACCCTCCGCGGCCTCCACGATCTCCGTCCGCCGCGCGAGCTGCTCGGCCTTGTGCTTCCTGGCCTCCTCGCGCTCGCGCTCCAGCGCCACGCGGATGGCGTCCTCGAGGGTGTCGAGGCGGGTGGAGAGCTCCGTGAGGTCACCCACCATGCCGTGGGCGTCCACCTGCTCGCGCACGTGGGCCACCGTCTTGCGCATGTCACCGGCGGGGGCCTTGGCGGCGATGCGCTGCTCGAGCAGCGCGACCTGGGCCTCGGCGTCGTCGAACTTGCGCGCGAAGTAGGCGAGCGCCTCGTCCGGCGTGGCGTCCGGGAACTGGCCGCACTCGTACTCGGTGCCCTGGACCGTGACGTACACGGTGCCGTCCTCGGCCACGCGGCCGAACTTCTTGGCGCGCGCCACGGACTCCGCCGGGGCCAGCGCGGTGTGCGGCACCTCGGCGGAGGCCTGGGGCGCCTTGGGCCCCTTGGGACCGGCGGGCGCCTTGGGAGCGGCCCCGTCCGGGCGCGCACCGGGCCGCGGCGGCTTGGGCGCGGCCGGTGCCTTGGGCGCGGGGGCCGGAGCGGCGGCGTCGGCGGCCGGGGTCCCGGACGACGGCGCCTCGTGCGCCGCGGCGTCGGAGGTCGCGTTCTCGGCCGCGGGGGCCTCGGACGCAGGGCCGTCGGACGACGACGCCGCGGGCGTCACCGGGGGCTCGGGCGTGGAAGACGCGGACGGCCCCGGGACGGGACGGCGGTCGTCGGATTCAGGACGTTCTGTCACCGCTACAACTCTTTCTGCACGGCCTTCCCGGGCACTGTGGTGCTCGTCACCGGCGGAGGCTCCATTGATGGACAACGGCCATCCTAACGATCGGCGCGTCCTAGAATGGCTGTAGACACCGCCGCGAGCGCCGCGGGACCCGTGCCGAGGGCGAACACGGCGGGGGCGCGGGCGCCGCAGCACCCACACACCGAGGAGTTCCATCCATGGCACGCACCACGTCCCTGTCCGGCTTCCCCGAATGGCTCCCGGAGGAACGGATCGTGGAGCAGCACGTCCTGGACTCGCTGCGCCGCACGTTCGAGCTGCACGGCTTCTCCTCCGTGGAGACTCGCGCCGTGGAGACCGTGGAGCAGCTGCTGCGCAAGGGGGAGATCGACAAGGAGGTCTACGGGGTCTCCCGGCTGCAGCAGGACGAGAACGACTCCGCCAAGGAGGGCTCGCTGGCCCTGCACTTCGACCTCACCGTGCCGTTCGCGCGCTACGTGGTGGAGAACAACGGCTACCTCACCTTCCCGTTCCGCCGCTACCAGATCCAGAAGGTCTGGCGCGGTGAGCGCCCGCAGGAGGGCCGCGCTCGCGAGTTCACCCAGGCGGACGTGGACGTCGTCGGGGACGGCACCCTGCCCTTCCGCTACGACGTGGAGCTCGCGCTCGTGATGATCGACGCCCTCTCCGCCCTGCCGATCCCCCCGTTCGTGCTGCGCGTCAACAACCGCAAGCTCGCCGAGGGCTTCTACCGCGGCATCGGCCTCGACGACGCCCCGGCCGTGCTGCGCGAGATCGACAAGCTCGAGAAGATCGGGGCGGACGCCGTCGCCCGCAACCTGCAGGACGCCGTCGGCGCCACCGGGGAACAGGCCCGGGCCGCACTGGCGCTCGCCGCCATCCGCACCGAGGACACGTCCTTCGTGGAGCGCGTGCGCGAGCTCGGGGTGAGCAACGAGCTGCTGGAGGAGGGGCTGGCCGAGCTCGCGGAGGTCGTGGGGGAGGCCTCGCAGCGCGCGCCGGGGAAGGTCGTCGCGGACCTGTCGATCGCCCGCGGGCTGGACTACTACACGGGCACCGTCTACGAGACCGTCCTCGTGGGCCACGAGCAGCTGGGTTCTGTGTGCTCGGGCGGGCGCTACGAGTCGCTCGCGAGCACGGGCAAGAAGAACTTCCCGGGCGTGGGCCTGTCGATCGGCGTGACGCGCCTGGTCACCCGCATCCTGTCCCAGTCCATGGCGCGGGCCTCCCGGTCCGTGCCCTCGGCCGTGCTCGTGGCCCTGACCGACGACGCCTCGTGGTCCGCCGCTCAGGACGTGGCCACCGCGCTGCGGGCACGCGGCATCGCCACGGAGGTCGCGGCCACCGCGCAGAAGTTCGGCAAGCAGATCCGCCACGCGGAACGCCGCGGCATCCCGTTCGTGTGGTTCACCACGGTGGGCGAGGACGGCTCCGTGAGCCACGAGGTCAAGGACATCCGTTCGGGCGAGCAGGTTCCCGCGGACCCGACGGCGTGGCAGCCGCCGGCCGAGGACCTGCACGCCACCGTCCTGACCCAGGATCAGGATCCCGCCTGAGCCGCGGAGCTGCGGAGCGAGCCACGAGCGCTTGTAGACTCGCCGGGAGACACGCGGCCCGGCAGGGCGACGTCGTCCGGCTGCCCTGAGCCCCGGACGGCGCGGCGCCCAGGGCTCGAGAACGCCGGGGAGAACGTCCCCGTACCACAACCCAACGAAAAGGTGAATGCACTTGTTGCGAACACATGAACTCGGTGCGCTGAGCGCCGAGAACATCGGAGAGACCGTCACGCTGGCGGGGTGGGTCGGCCGACGCCGCGACCACGGTGGCGTGGCGTTCGTGGACCTGCGCGACGCCTCCGGTGTGGCCCAGATCGTGGTGCGCGACGAGGAGCAGTTCCACCAGCTGCGCAACGAGTACGTCCTGCAGGTCACCGGCACCGTGGAGCGCCGCCCGGAGGGCAACGAGAACCCGAACCTGCCCTCCGGCGAGGTGGAGGTCATGGTGGACGAGCTGACCGTGCTCAACACCGCCGCGCCCCTGCCGTTCCAGATCGACGAGCACGTGGAGGTGGGCGAGGAAGCCCGCCTGAAGTACCGCTACCTGGACCTGCGCCGCCCCGAGCCCGCCCGCATCATGCGGCTGCGCTCCGAGGTCAACCGCGTGGCCCGCACCCTGCTGCACGACCAGGGCTTCACCGAGGTGGAGACCCCCACCCTGACCCGCTCCACACCTGAGGGCGCCCGCGACTTCCTGGTGCCCGCGCGCCTGGCCCCGGGCTCCTGGTACGCGCTGCCGCAGTCCCCGCAGCTGTTCAAGCAGCTGCTGCAGGTGGGCGGGATCGAGAAGTACTTCCAGATCGCCCGCTGCTACCGGGACGAGGACTTCCGCGCGGACCGCCAGCCGGAGTTCACCCAGCTGGACGTCGAGGCCTCCTTCGTGGAGGAGGACGACATCATCGCCCTCGGCGAGCAGATCGTGAAGGCCCTGTGGGCGCTGATCGGTGTGGAGATCACCACACCGATCCCGCGCATGACCTACGCGCAGGCCATGGCGGACTACGGTTCGGACAAGCCGGACCTGCGCTTCGACCTGAAGCTCACGGAGCTCACCAACTACTTCAAGGACACCCCGTTCCGCGTGTTCCAGGCACCCTACGTGGGTGCCGTGGTGATGCCCGGTGGTGCCTCCCAGCCGCGGCGCCAGCTCGACGCCTGGCAGGAGTGGGCCAAGCAGCGCGGCGCCAAGGGCCTCGCGTACGTCCTGTTCAAGGAGGACGGCGAGATCGCGGGCCCCGTGGCCAAGAACATCTCGGACGAGGAGAAGGCCGGTCTGGCCGAGGCCGTGGGCGCGAAGCCCGGTGACTGCGTCTTCTTCGCCGCCGGTGCGGTCAAGACCTCGCGGGCGCTGCTGGGCGCCGCGCGCGTGGAGATCGGCCACCGCGTGGGGCTCATCAAGGAGGACGACTGGGCCTTCGTGTGGGTCGTGGACGCGCCCCTGTTCGAACCCGCCGCGGACGCCGTGGAGTCCGGCGACGTCGCCGTGGGCTCCGGTGCCTGGACCGCCGTGCACCACGCGTTCACCTCGCCCAAGCCCGAGTTCATGGACACCTTCGACACCGATCCCGGTTCGGCACTGGCGTACGCGTACGACATCGTGTGCAACGGCAACGAGATCGGCGGCGGCTCCATCCGCATCCACCGCCGGGACGTGCAGGACCGCGTGTTCCGCGTGATGGGTCTCAGCGAGGAGGACGCCCGCGAGAAGTTCGGCTTCCTGCTCGACGCGTTCCAGTTCGGCGCGCCCCCGCACGGCGGCATCGCGTTCGGCTGGGACCGCGTGGTCGCCCTGCTGGCGGGCACGGAGTCCATCCGTGACGTCATCGCGTTCCCTAAGACCGGCAACGGCTACGACCCCCTGACCGCCGCTCCCGCCGCCATCACGGCGCAGCAGCGCAAGGAGGCGGGCGTGGACGCCAAGCCCGAGAAGAAGAACGAGCAGGGCGCAGCAGCATCTGCGACCAGCAGGGACGACGCATCACGCTGAGCCCCGTCCAGCATCGTGGTCGCACCGGCCAGGGCCTCGTGGCCCTGGCCGGTGTCGTGGTCACCGCATTCACCCTGCGGCTGGCTGTCTCGGGTGTCTCACCCGTTCTGGGGCGCATCACCGACGAGCTGCACCTCATCCCGGGGGAGGCCGGCGTCCTCGCGATGATGCCCTCCCTGGGCTTCGCCCTCACCGGCGTCCTCACCACGCTGGCCATGCGCCGGCTGGGGCTCGAGGCGCTGCTAGTCACCTCCTGCGGCCTCGCCGCGGTGGGGACGGTCGCGCGGGCACTGAGTCCGGACGACGTCACGTTCGTGGTCCTCACGTTCATCGCCATGTGCGGGCTGGGCATGGGCAACGTGGTGCTGCCGCCCGTGATCAAGAAGTACTTCCCGCACCAAATCGCGGCGCTGTCCGCCATCTACTCGATGCTGCTGGGCTTCTCCACGGCCACCGCGCCCCTGTTCGCGATCCCGCTGGCCGACGCCGCGGGGTGGCGCGTGTCCGTGGGCTCGTGGGGCCTGTTCTCGGTGGCCGCGCTGCTGCCGTGGCTCGTGCTGTGGCTCGGCGCCCGGCGTTCCACCCCGCCGGCGCCACCGGAGCAGACCCCGGACCTCACCACGATGCCGGTGGCCGTCGTGGCCCCGGCGTCCACCGCGCCGGTCAAGCCGTGGCGCTCTCGGGTGGGCTGGGGTGTGGCGCTGATGTTCACGGGCACCTCCGCCAACACGTTCGCCATGTTCCTGTGGCTGCCGCGGTTCCTGCAGGACATGGGCTTCACGGAGCACACCGCCGGGCTGATGCTGTCCTACTACGCGATCCTCGCTGTCCCGGTGAGCTTCGCGGTCCCGTTCCTGGTCCGGCGCTTCGGCAACACCGTGGTGCTGGGGCTGTGCACGGTGGTGCTCTACGCGACGGGCTACCTGGCCGTCCTGCTGTGGCCCCACGCCCAGGTGGGTGACTTCCCGCTCGTGTGGGTGTGGATCACGGTCTTCGCGCTCGCGCAGGCCTCCTTCCCGCTCTCGATCACCCTGATCAACGCGCGCACCCGCACGACCGCGGGTGCCGGGGCGCTCTCTGGCTTCGGGCAGGGTCTCGGGTACTTCGCGGGCTCGTTCGGTCCGCTGATGTTCGGTCTTCTCTTCGGGGCCACCGGCTCGTGGTGGCCCTCGTTCGGGTACCTGTGGGTCATGCTCGGCGTGCTGAGCGTCGGGATCCTGATGACGGGTCGTCACCGGTACATGGAGGACCGCGCCGCGCGGTAGGTCGACGACGCCAGCGGCCCAGGCGTGACGGCACCACCGCGGTGTGGTGGAGTGGTGGGCATGAGAATTGTGCTGCAGGTGGTGACCGGGGCCGCAGTGACGGTCGAGGACCGGACCGTGGGGAGCATCGACGGGCCCGGGCTCGCGCTGCTCGTGGGGATCACCCACTCCGACACCGTGGAGACCGCCCAGAAGCTTGCCGCAAAGATCGCGGGGCTGCGGGTGCTGCCGGGGGAGACGTCGTGCGAGTCGCGGGGCGCCCCGGTGCTCGCCGTCAGCCAGTTCACGCTCTACGGGGACGTGCGGAAGGGCCGGCGGCCGTCGTGGTCCGCCGCCGCACCGGGGCCGGTGAGCGAGCCGCTGTTCGACGCGTTCGTCGCCGCACTGGGTGAGCGCGGGCTCACCGTGGCCACGGGCGAGTTCGGCGCGCACATGGAGGTATCGCTGGTCAACGACGGGCCCATGACCCTCGTGCTGGACAGCGACGAGCTGGAGCGGCCGCGCCGTCCGTGACCCGCGGGCGGCCGGTGCGTGTGCGTGTCCGAGGCGCCGCGTAGGGTCGTGCCGTGAGTGACTCGCTGTTCGACCTCCCTGACCCCGCGCACGGTGCCGGTGCCGCCACTGAGCCCGTCGCGGACGGCAGCGGCCGTCGCGGTCGCTCCCGAGCGCCCCTCGCCGTGCGGATGCGACCCCGCACCCTCGACCAGGTGGTGGGCCAGAAGCACCTGCTGCGCACGGGCTCCCCGCTGCGCGCCCTGGTGACGGGCCTGACCGGTCCCGCGGCGCCGTCGTCGGTGATCCTGTGGGGCCCGCCCGGCACGGGCAAGACGACCATCGCCCACGTGATCGCGCGCGGGCACGACACCACGTTCGTGGAGCTCTCCGCGGTGACCGCCGGGGTCAAGGACGTCCGGCGCGTCATGGACGAGGCCCTGACCGCGCGGGACTTGCACGGCCGCACCACGGTGCTCTTCCTGGACGAGATCCACCGCTTCACCAAGGCCCAGCAGGACGCGCTGCTGCCCGGTGTGGAGAACGGGTGGGTGATCCTGGTGGCGGCGACCACCGAGAACCCGTCCTTCTCCGTGATCTCCCCGCTGCTCTCGCGGTCGCTGCTGCTCACGCTGCAGCCGCTCGAGCGCGAGGATATCGGCGAGCTGCTCGACCGCGCCGTCGTGGATCCCCGCGGCCTCGACGCCGCCATCCGGCTCGCCCCGGAGGCCCGCGAGCACCTGCTGGACGTGGCCGGGGGCGACGCGCGCAAGGCCCTGACCTCGCTCGAGGCCGCGGCGGGGGTGGCACTCTCGCACGGCGGCAGCGACGGCAACGGCGAGGACGCCGACGAACGCGCCGGGGAGCACGACGCCGGGGACGCCGACAGCAAGGCCGACGCCACGTCGTCGGCCGCCGGCCCGCCCACCGTGACCCTCGCGGACGCCGAGGAGGCGGTCAACCGTGCCGCGGTGCGCTACGACAGGAACGGTGACCAGCACTACGACGTGGTCAGCGCGTTCATCAAGTCCATCCGCGGCTCGGACGTGGACGCGGCAGTGCACTACCTGGCGCGCATGATCGAGGCGGGGGAGGACCCGCGGTTCATCGCCCGCCGGCTCATCATCTCCGCCTCGGAGGACATCGGCATGGCGGATCCCACGGCGCTGCAGACGGCGATCGCCGCGGCGCAGGCGGTGCAGCTGATCGGCATGCCGGAGGGCAGGATCCCGCTCGCGCAGGCGGTCGTGCACCTGGCCACCGCTCCGAAATCCAACGCCTCCTACATGGCTCTGAACCGGGCGATCGCGGACGTCCGCGCCGGGGGAGCGGGTCCCGTGCCACCGCACCTGCGCGACGCCCACTACCCGGGGGCCGCGGAGCTGGGCCACGGCAAGCACTACGTCTACGCCCACGACACACCGCACGCCGTGGCCACGCAGCAGTACCCGCCGGACGAGCTCGTGGGACGCGACTACTACCGGCCCACGCAGTTCGGCCACGAGAAGAACGTGGCCAAGCGCCTCGAGATCCTGCGCTCCATGGTGCGCGGGACCGGCGAACAGGCGTGATCCACCGGACGCCGTTCCGTGATTGTTCCGGGTGCGCACCCCGGGGTGTCCCACAGCACTGCCTCCGCCGACTATCGTGGGATATGACCCGGAACAACCACCGGCTACCCGCCGGTAGGCAGGAGTGGCAACCATGCCTCTGACCTCTCTGAACGCCCAGCAGCGCAGCAACGACCTCCAGGCCATGGCGGATCACCCCGTGGACGTCCTGGTCATCGGCGGCGGCATCACCGGCGCGGGGATCGCGCTGGACGCCGCCACCCGCGGCCTCTCCACCGCGATCATTGACGCGCAGGACTGGGCGGAGGGCACCTCCTCGCGCTCGTCCAAGCTGGTCCACGGCGGCCTGCGCTACCTGATGCAGCTGAACTTCGCCCTCGTGGCGGAGGCGCTGAAGGAACGCGACCTGCTCATGCACCGGCTCGCCCCGCACCTGGTGAAGCCCATCCAGTTCATGTACCCCCTGACCCACAAGGGGTGGGAGCGACCCTTCGTGGCCACGGGCATCGGCATGTACGACACGCTGGCGCACGTGGGGGCCAAGGCCGAGTCCCTGCCCATCCAGCGCCACCTCAGCGCCGCGGGCGTGCGCAGGACCTTCCCGGCCATGCGCGACGACGCCGCCGTGGGGGCCATCGCCTACTGGGACGGCCGCGTGGACGACGCCCGCCTGACCCTTGACCTCGTGCGCACCGCGCAGCGCTACGGGGCGCTCGCCGCCAACCGTGCCGCGGCCCGCAACCTCATCCGTGACGACTCCGGCCGTGTGGTGGGAGCCCACATCGAGGACCTCACCACGGGGGAGACCCGTGAGGTGCGCGCCAAGGTCGTGATCTCCGCCGCCGGCGTGTGGACCGAGCCCGTCCAGGACCTCGCCGAGTCCGAGACCGGGTTGAAGGTGCTGGCGTCCAAGGGCATCCACATCGTGGTCCCCAAGGAGCGCCTGGACGGCTCCACCGGCATCATCCTGCAGACGGAGAAGTCCGTGCTGTTCATCATCCCCTGGGACAACTACTGGGTCATCGGCACCACCGACACCCCGTACGAACGGGACCTCGCGACCCCCACGGCCACCCGCTCGGACGTCGAGTACGTCCTCGAGCACGCCAACAAGATCCTGCGCGACCCGCTGACGATGGACGACGTCATCGGCACCTGGGCGGGTCTGCGCCCGCTCGTGCAGCCGGGCACGAAGGGCGAGACCACCCCGTCCACCAAGATCTCCCGTGAGCACTCCGTGGTGGAGGCCGCGCCCGGCCTGTTTACCATCGCCGGCGGCAAGCTCACCACCTACCGGGTGATGGGCAAGGATGCGGTGGACGCCGCCTTCGGCAAGAAGTTCGCCAAGGAGAACCCGTCCATCACCGAGCACGTGGCCCTGCTGGGTGCCCAGGGCTGGTCCGGACTGATGAACCAGTCCGAGCACCTGGCCGCGCGCACCGGCATCGAGCAGGTGGTGATCGAGCGCCTGCTGAACCGCTACGGGGACGAGACCCTGGAGATGCTCGACACCGTGGCGGACCAGCCCGAGCTGGGCGAGCCGGTGCCGGGCGCGGAGCAGTACCTCAAGATCGAGATCCAGCGCGCCGCGACCCACGAGGGTGCCCTGGACCTCGAGGACGTGATGTGCCGCCGCACCCACCTGAACTACGAGCAGCGTGCCGGCGGACTCGGTGCCGCCCCGGAGATCGCGCGGATCATGGGCGACGTCCTCGGCTGGGACGAGGCCGAGCGCACGCGTCAGGTGGAGCTCTACGAAGCGATGCGCCGCGCCGAGCAGGCGGCCCTCGAGGAGGACGACGAGGACACCGCGCAGAAGCTGCGCGAGGGCGCCGGCAACCCGTACCCGCAGCAGCGGGGCTGACTCAGGTCTCGGGCCCGGGCGTCTCCCGGGCACCCGAACGCCCGAACACCCAATGGAGGGTGCAGTGAATGAAGTAACCGAGGTGGCCCTGTCCACCGTGTTCATGTCGGAGGCGTTCGGCACGGCCGTGCTGGTGCTCCTGGGCTGCGGGGTGGTGGCCAACGTGGTGCTGCCCCGCACCAAGGGCAACGGCGCGGACTGGCTGCTGATCAGCTTCGGCTGGGGCCTGGCCGTCTTCTCGGGCGTCTACGTGGCCCACGCGTCGGGGGCACACCTGAACCCGGCCGTGACCATCGGCATGCTCGCCCAGGGCAAGGCCGAGTACGCGGATGGTGTCGCCATCAGTCCCTCGAGCACCGTGGTGTACCTCGTGGCCCAGTTCCTGGGAGGATTCGTGGGCGCCCTCGTGTGCTGGCTCGCGTACAAGAAGCACTTCGACGCCGCCGGCCAGGACGGCCTCTCGACCCTCAGCGTCTTCTCCACCGGGCCCGAGATCCGCAGCTACGGCTGGAACTTCGTGACCGAGGTCATCGCCACGTTCGTGCTCGTGTACGTGATCCTCGTCTTCGGCGAGACTCCCAGCCAGCTCGGCCCGCTCGCGGTGGCCATGCTCGTCGTCGCCATCGGAGCCAGCCTGGGCGGCCCCACCGGCTACGCGATCAACCCCGCCCGTGACCTCAGCCCGCGCATCGCGCACGCGCTGCTGCCCATCCCCAACAAGCAGTCCAGCGACTGGTCCTACAGCTGGGTCCCGGTCCTCGGCCCGCTCGTGGGCGGTGCGCTCGCGGGCGTGGCCGCCCTCGTGGTCGGCTGAACCACATCCATCCCGGCAGCAGCACACTTTTGACGAAGGAGTCAGACATGGCAGAACCCCAGCACGTGATGGCGATCGACCAGGGCACCACGAGTACCCGCGCCATCGTCTTCGACCACAAGGGCACCATCGTGGGCGTGGGACAGTACGAGCACGAGCAGATCTTCCCCCGCGCGGGGTGGGTCGAGCACGATGCCCAGGAGATCTGGCGCAACACGCGCCGCTGCGTCGCGGACGCCCTGGCGGAGACCGAGCTCACCAAGGACGATCTCGCCGCCGTGGGCATCACCAACCAGCGCGAGACCACCGTCGTGTGGGACAAGAACACGGGCGAGCCCGTCTACAACGCCATCGTGTGGCAGGACACCCGCACGCAGGACATCGTGGACGAGTTCGCGAAGGACGGCGGGGACGAGAAGTTCCGCAACCTCACCGGCCTGCCGCTCGCGAGCTACTTCGCCGGGCCCAAGGTCAAGTGGATCCTCGACAACGTGGAGGGTGCCCGTGAGCGCGCGGAGGCCGGCGACCTGCTCTTCGGCACCACCGACAGCTGGCTCGTGTGGAACATGACCGGCGGCAGCGAGGACGGCGTGCACGTCACGGACGTGACCAATGCCTCGCGCACCCTGCTCATGAACATCGACACCCTCGACTGGAACGAGGAGCTGTGCGAGACCATGGGCATCCCCAC
This sequence comes from Kocuria varians, assembly GCF_006539885.1. Taxonomy (GTDB): domain Bacteria; phylum Actinomycetota; class Actinomycetes; order Actinomycetales; family Micrococcaceae; genus Kocuria; species Kocuria varians. The sequence goes on from NZ_BJNW01000004.1 coordinate 122,215, forward strand.
CTCCATGCTCCCGGAGATCCGGTGCAGCAGCGAGGTCTACGGCAAGGGCCGTGCCCGCGGGTTCCTCAAGGGTGTGCCGATCGCCGGCATCCTGGGCGACCAGCAGGCGGCCATGTTCGGCCAGACCTGCTTCGAGCCCGGCATGGGCAAGAACACCTACGGCACCGGCAGCTTCCTGCTCATGAACGTGGGGGAGACCCCGGTGCGCTCCGAGCACGGTCTGATCACCACGGTCTGCTTCCAGATCGAGGGCCAGAAGCCGGTCTACGCGCTCGAGGGCTCCATCGCCGTCACGGGCTCGCTGGTGCAGTGGGTGCGCGACAACCTGGGGCTGATCCAGGACGCCAAGGAGATCGAGCCCCTGGCGCGCGCGGTCGAGGACAACGGCGGTGCGTACTTCGTGCCGGCCTTCTCCGGTCTGTTCGCACCCCACTGGCGCCCGGACGCGCGCGGTGCGCTCGTGGGCCTCACGCGCTACGTGCGCAAGGAGCACATCGCCCGCGCGGTGCTGGAGGCCACGGCGTTCCAGTCCCGCGAGGTCGTGGGGGCCATGAACAAGGACTCCCAGCAGGACCTCACGGAGCTGCGCGTGGACGGCGGCATGACGGCTAACGAGCTGCTCATGCAGTTCCAGGCGGACCAGCTGGACGTTCCCGTCATCCGTCCGGAGGTCACCGAGACGACCGCCCTGGGTGCCGCCTACGCGGCCGGGCTCGCCGTCGGCTTCTGGGCGGACCTGGACGAGATCACCGCGAACTGGGCCGAGGACAAGCGCTGGGAGCCGGCGGGTGACCGCGAGTACGAGGACAAGCTGTTCCGCAACTGGTCCAAGGCTGTGACCAAGTCCCTGGACTGGGTGGACCAGGACGTCGACTGACTCCGCTATAGTGGACCGTTGGCTGGCACGTGTGCTGCCGTCTGCCCGCGCCCGGTGAACCCTCACCGGCACGGGCGGCCACGCGCACGCTAGGTCCGTCGGATTGCGGCTGATCCGCACCTCTCCCGTGGGAACCGATTTCCGCGCCGGAGGCCAGTACCACCCAGAACGGAACGCGGGCCCCGCCCGTACGCCGTCGAACCGCATGAAAGGCATTACGTGTCCAACAGCTCCAACAGTGTTCGTGCGCGCCGTCAGGTGCGCAAGTCTCGTGCCCTCGGCATCGCCCTGACGCCCAAGGCCGAGAAGTACTTCGAGCGCCGCCCGTACGCTCCCGGTGAGCACGGCCGTGCCCGCCGCAAGCAGGACTCGGACTACAAGGTCCGTCTGACCGAGAAGCAGCGGCTGCGCGCGCAGTACAACATCCGCGAGAAGCAGATGCACCGCGCCTACGTCGAGGCCAAGCGCGTCGAGGGCCAGACCGGTGAGAACCTCATCGCTCTGCTCGAGACCCGTCTGGACGCCCTGGTCCTGCGTGCGGGCTTCGTCCGCACCATGGCCGCCGCGCGTCAGGCCGTCGTCCACCGCCACATCATGGTGGACGGCCAGCGCGTGGACCGTCCCTCGTTCCGCGTGCGCCCGGGCCAGATGGTCCACGTGCACCCGCGCTCCGAGAAGATGGTGCCGTTCCAGATCGCCGCGACCGGCGCGAACCAGGATGTCCTGCCGGACACCCCGCCGTACCTGGACGTGACGATCGACCGTCTGCAGGCCACGCTCACGCGCAAGCCCAAGCGCTCCGAGGTCCCCGTGACCTGCGAGGAGCAGCTCGTGGTCGAGTACTACGCCCGGATGGCCTGACCGTCCGTGTACCCCGCCGCCTCCCACGGAGGTGGCACTGGAACAGCCCGCGGCCCCGGTCGCGGGCTGTTCCGCATCCTGGCCCGGCTGCGCCGTTCGCCCCGGGTTGTTGGGTAGAGTTGCCAGTCGGTCGGCGTTGCACGCCGCACCGAGAACATTGACCTCGCTCGTACGGAAGAAGTGATCCCCCATGGACGGTGGCGACATCGCCGGACTGATCGCCGCGTTCGTCTTCGCGGTGCTGGTGGGCCTGCTGGCGCTGCCCATCGTGAAGCTCGGCAGGGTCTTCGACGAGCTGCGGCTGACCATCCGCTCCGTCAACGACGGCACCACGCCGTTGATCGACGAGGTCACCCGCACCGTGTCCACCACGAACACGCAGCTGGAGAAGGTGGACGGGATCACGTCCAACGTCTCGGACGCCTCCGCGAACGTCTCCGCGCTGTCCTCGCTCGTGGCCTCCACCGTGGGACAGCCCCTCATCAAGGTGGCCGCGTTCTCGCACGGTCTTCGCCGCGCCTTCACGCCCGCCACGGGCCCGACGCCGGGTGGTCAGGGCACTGCCCCGTCCGCCGGCTCCGCCGCCGGCGCGGGCCCTGCGACCGGCCCGACGTCCGCCGCGAGCACCGCGTACGGTTCCCAGCAGGCGGGGACTCCCGGAGCTGCGCGTTCCGCCGGAGCAGATCCGCGGCCGAGCACCGCCCGCGGAACCGGTGGCACCGAGGACCCCTGGACGGACTCCGACCGCCCCACGGAACCCAGGGGCTGACGCATGGGAGTCTGGTCCAAACTCGCCCTGCTCGCCGCCGGTGCCCTCGCCGGCGGGGTGGCCACCCGTGTCGCGTCCGACCCCGCCGCCCGTGAGGCCGTGGGGCGTCGGCTCACCCACCCGGAGGTGGCACCCGCACCGGGGGAGGGCGCCGTCGTGAACCGCGGCCCCCGCGGCGTCGAGCGCCGGGAGGCGTCCGGACCCCTCGACGTCGTGCGCGCCGGGGTCCGCCGCCTGCAGCTGTTCACGGCCCGCGTGCGCGCGGGCATGGACGAGCGGGAATCCGAGCTGCGCGAACAGTTCGGCGTGCGCGCCCCCGTGGACCACACCGCGAACCATCCCGGCGAGCAGACGGCGGCCCCCGCGGCGTCGCCGTGGCCCGCCGTCGCACACCACGAGCCCGTGACGGACGCGACGTCCGCGCGGGAGCGCATCATCGACCATGACCCTTCGGAAGGAAACGAGCGGTAAATGCTCTCTCATGAGATCACCCAGCGCTGGCTGAGCTACTTCGAGGCGAAGGGCCACCACGTGGTCCCCTCGGCGTCCCTGGTGTCGCAGCAGCCCGGGGCCATGTTCACCATCGCCGGCATGGTGCCCTTCATCCCGTACTTCCTGGGTCAGGAGACGCCGCCCTACTCGCGCGCCACGTCCGTGCAGAAGTGCATCCGCACCCTGGACATCGACGAGGTGGGCAAGACGGCCCGGCACGGCACGTTCTTCCAGATGGCGGGCAACTTCTCCTTCGGCGACTACTTCAAGTCGCAGGCGATCCCCATGGCGTGGGAGCTGCTGACCTCGTCCCCCGAGGATGGCGGCTTCGGCCTGGACCCCGAACGGCTGTGGGTCACGGTCTACGAGGGGGACCAGGAGTCCTACGACCTGTGGCACGACACCGTGGGCCTGCCCGCCGAGCGGATCCAGCGCATGGGCCGCGACGAGAACTACTGGGACACCGGCCAGCCCGGTCCCGCGGGCCCCGACTCCGAGATCTTCTACGACCGCGGTCCCCGCTACGGCAGGGACGGCGGCCCGGCGGTGGACGATGACCGCTACATCGAGATCTGGAACCTCGTGTTCATGCAGTACCAGCGCGGCGAGGGCAACGGCAAGGACTACGAGATCCTGGGCGAGCTGCCCAAGAAGAACATCGACACCGGCCTGGGCGTGGAGCGCCTGGCCATGCTGCTGCAGGGCGTGGAGAACTTCTACGAGACGGACCAGGTGCGTCCCGTGCTCGACGCCGCCGCGAAGCTCTCGGGCCGCGAGTACCGCGGCTCCGAGAGGCCGGGAGAGCCGGGCTACGAGGACGACGTCCGGATGCGCGTGGTCGCGGACCACGTCCGTTCCTCGCTGATGCTCATTGCGGACGGGGTGACCCCGGGCAACGAGGGCCGCGGCTACATCCTGCGCCGGCTGCTGCGCCGTGCGGTGCGCGCCATGCGCCTGCTGGGCGTCACCGAGCCCTGCCTGCCCGTGCTGCTGCCGGAGTCCCGCGACGCCATGGAGGGCGTCTACCCCGTGGTCTCCGAGGACTTCGAGCGGATCTCCCGGATCGCCTACGCGGAGGAGCGGGCGTTCCTAAAGACCATCGAGTCCGGCACCACTCGCCTGGAGAGCGCCGTGGCCGTGGCCAAGGGCGAGCACCGCTCCCTGAGCGGCGCGGACGCGTTCGCGCTGCACGACACGTTCGGCTTCCCGATCGACCTCACGCTCGAGATGGCCGGCGAGGCCGGGGTGAGCGTGGACGAGAAGGCCTTCCGCGAGCTCATGGCCGAGCAGCGCCACCGCGCCCAGGAGGACGCCCGCGCCAAGAAGGGTGCGCTGGCGGACCTCTCGGAGCTGCGCCGCATGCTCGACGAGCACGGCAGCGAGTTCACCGGCTACACCGAGCTCGTCACGCCCACCACCGTGCGGGCCATCCTCTCCGACGGCGTCTCCGTGCCCGCCGCGAGCCAGGGCGAGAACGTGGAGGTCGTGCTCGAGCGCACCCCGTTCTACGCCGAAGCCGGTGGCCAGGCCGCCGACGTGGGCGTGATCGAGAACAACGACGGTCTCACCCTCACGGTGGAGGACGTCCAGCAGCCCGTGAAGGGCCTCTCCGTGCACCGCGTGAAGGTCACCGCGGGCCAGGTGGTCGTGGGTGACGAGGTCACCGCGCGCGTGGACTCGCGGCGTCGTCACGACGGCGAGGCCGCCCACTCCGGCACCCACGTGGTGCACGCGGCCCTGCACGACGTCCTGGGCCCGGACGCGGTCCAGCGCGGCTCCTTCAACAAGGAGGGCTACCTGCGCTTCGACTTCTCGCACGGGGAGGCCGTCACGCCGCAGCAGCTGCAGGAGATCGAGCAGATCGCCAACACCGCCATCCGAGACGACTTCGAGGTCGTCACCCGGGAGATGCCCCTGGCCGAGGCCAAGAAGATGGGCGCGATGTCCCTGTTCGGCGAGAAGTACGGCGAGCAGGTGCGCGTGGTCGAGATGAACGGCCCGTGGTCCCGCGAGCTGTGCGGCGGCACCCACGTGGGCTCCACGTCCCAGCTCGGCTCGCTCTCGCTGGTGTCGGAGCAGTCCGTGGGCTCGGGCAACCGGCGCGTGGAGGCGCTCGTGGGACTGAACTCGTTCAACCACCTGGCCGCCGAGCGCACGCTCGTGAACCAGCTGACGGGGATGCTGAAGGTGCAGTCCAGCGCCGAGCTGCCCGAGCGGCTGTCCGCCACGCTCGAGAAGCTCAAGGAGACCGAGCGCCAGCTCGCGGCCCTGCGTCAGCAGCAGCTCCAGGCGCAGGCCGGGCAGCTCGCGCAGCAGGCCGAGCGCGTGGGCGCGGTGACCGCCGTGCTGCACGACGCCGGTGAGATCGACTCGGCGGACGCCCTGCGCACCCTCGCCCTGGACCTGCGCTCGCGCCTCGGCTCGGAGGCGGCCGTCGTCGCGGTGACGGGCGTGGCCAACGCGCGCCCGCTCGTCGTCGTCGCCGTCAACGACGCCGCCCGCGAGGCCGGTCTCGCGGCCGGCCAGCTCGTGCGCACGGCCGCCACGACCCTCGGCGGCGGTGGCGGCGGCAAGCCGGACGTCGCCCAGGGTGGCGGCTCGGACCGATCGAAGATCGGTGCGGCCCTCGAGGCGATCCGGGAGCAGATCCTGAGCACGGCGGTCTGATGCCGGAGGGGTTCGAGCGCGGCGTGCGCATGGGCGTGGACGTGGGCCAGGTCAGGGTGGGCATCGCCCTGACCGACCCCGACTGCGTCCTCGCCACGCCGCACCAGACCCTGCAGCGTGACACCAACCCCCGCAAGGCTTTCGATGTGAAGATCATCACCCGCCTGTGCGAGGAGCGGGACGTGGTCACCGTCTACGTAGGCCTGCCCCTGAGCCTCGGCGGCGCGGAGAACCGCTCCACCGCGATGGCGCGCGATTACGCCGCGGCGCTCGTTCGTCGGTTAGGCTCACGGGGGTGCACCACGGCGGTGCGCCTGGTGGACGAGCGCCTGTCCACGGTGGCCGGTCACCGGGCGCTGCTGGACTCCGGGGTCTCGCGGCGCCACCACATGGACAGGGTTGACCAGGCGGCGGCCGTGACGTTCCTGCAGACGGCCGTCGAGCAGGGGCTGCGCACCGGGACGGAACCAGGAGATCCCGTCCAGGGCCGACCCTGAGCGCTATCGTGGTCGTCCGGGCTTGATCCGTCCGGAACGGCCCACCACCACACCACCAGAACGGCGGACGGAGACAATTCGTGAGCGATGAGCCGCGAGGCAACGGCACCGGGGGCGGCGCGTCCGACCACTGGCGCCACCGTGAGGACCGGAGCTCTGCCACGTCCCACGACGGGGACGCCGCCTCCACCCTGGCGGGTTCGTTCGTCCACCACGACGTGACCCCGGAGCAGCGCAAGCGCCGCAAGCTCCGCTCGCGCGCCTCCCTGGCCACGGCCGTCGCACTGTTCGTCGCGGCCCTGCTCGTGGTCGTCGCCGTGCTGGGCTCCGCGTTCGGTCTCTTCGAGCGCAAGGACTACCACGGTTCGGGTGACAAGGACGTGAGCTTCTCCGTGGAGGACGGCAGCACCACCGGTCAGATCGCCGAGGAGCTGCAGTCCCAGGAGATCGTGGCCAACGCCTCCTACTTCGTCAAGACGTTCCAGAAGCGCTACCCGGAGGACTTCATCCAGCCGGGCACCTACCAGCTGAAGACGCACATGCCGGCGGACGACGTGGTCAGCGCGCTCATGGAGCGCGACGAGGCCAACCACTACGCGGCGATCGCTAAGACCCAGCGCATGGACGACACCTTCACCACGCTGAGCCAGTCCACGGGGATCGCGAAAACCGACTTCGAGAAGCTCTCCAAGGACAAGGAGAAGTTCGGCATCCCGGACAAGTTCCCCAACCTCGAGGGCTGGCTGCACCCCGGTGAGTACCGCTTCCCGCTGGACGCGACCGCCGAGCAGATCCTGCAGGAGATGGTGGACCGCACCAAGGACACGCTGAAGAAGAACGACGTCCCCGAGGACAAGTGGTTCGAGGTGCTGACCATCGGCTCGATCGTGGAGTTCGAGGGCACGCCCAAGATCTACCCGTCCGTGGCCGGTGCGATCGAGAACCGCATCAACAACCCGGACGGCGAGACGAGCGGGTTCATCCAGTCGGACGCCTCCGTGACCTACGGCCTGGGCAAGAAGACCGTGCACCTCACGGACGAGGAGAAGAAGGACAAGTCCAACCCGTACAACACGTACGCGAACCCCGGTCTGCCGGTGGGCCCGATCGGCTCCCCGAGCGACGAGGCCATCGCGGCCGCTGCGAAGCCCGAGAAGAACGACTACTACTACTGGGTCACGGTCAACCTGGACACGGGTGAGACCAAGTTCGCGAAGACGTACGAGGAGCACCAGAAGTACGTGGAGCAGTACCAGAAGTGGTGCTCGGACAACGACGGCAAGTGCTCCTGAGATGACCGGGACGTTCCACGCGGCCGTCCTCGGACACCCCGTGGACCACTCGCTCTCCCCGGCGCTGCACGCCGCCGCCTACGAGACGCTCGGACTGGACGCGGACTACGTGCGCCGTGACGTCCCGGAGCAGCAGTGGGACGGATTCTGGGCCTCGGCCCGGGAGTCGGCCCGCTGGCGGGGCTTCTCCGTGACGATGCCGCTCAAGCCGTTCGCGGCGCGGGACGCGGACCGCGTGACACCGCTGGCCCGGGCGCTGGGTGTGGCCAACACGCTCACGTTCGCGGCGGACGGCACGGTCACCGCGGACAACACGGACGTCATGGGCATCATGGCCGCACTGGCCGCGGCGGGGGAGATCCCTCCCTCGCCGAAGGCCGTCGTCCTGGGCGGAGGCGCCACGGCGAGTGCCGCGGTCGCCGCCCTGCACGGTCTCGGCGCGGAGGGCGTGGACGTGCTCGTGCGCACCGCGGAACGTGCCGAGAGTCTCCACGCCGTGGCCGGCGTCGTTGGCACCACGGTGCGGGTGCTGCCGTGGGAGTCCGCCGCGCGGGCGCTGCACGGCGCGGACGTCGTGGTGGCCACGCTGCCCCCGCGGGGCGCGGACGAGCTGGCCGAAGCGTGGCGGCGTGAGGAGCCCGGCGTGAGCGGTGTGCTGCTGGACGCCGCCTACAACCCGTGGCCCTCTGCCCTTGCGTCCGCGTGGCAGGACGCGGGCGGCGAGACCGCCCCGGGTGTCGATATGCTGACGTTCCAGGCGGTGGACCAGGTCCGCTGGTTCACGGCAGGACGTCCGGACGTCGCACTGCCGCACGAGGACGCCGTCACGGCGGCCATGTGCCGCGCGGTGGGACGGCCCGAGCGGACGGTGCCCGAGCGGGTGCGCGAGGCGCAGCTCGCCCGACTGCCCCGGTGAGCGGGTCCGAGGAGCCGGGCCACGCGACGGTGACGCTGCGTGGCGGGTGCCGCGCGAGCGACGTCGGACGGGCCGGGGTGCTCCACCCGGGCGCGTCGGGTGACCGCGAGGGATCCCCGCCCCGCACGGACGACGCCGCGCGGCCCGCACCGCGCGACCGTCACCCAGGGCACGGCGGCACGAGTTCGGCACCACGAATACCGCACCACGAGCAGGACGCCGGGACCACACGGGTCCCCGGTGAGAGAACTGGCGAGAACTGGAGTTGTTGGATGTTGCGTTGGCTCACGGCCGGAGAATCCCACGGTGAAGCACTCGTGGGGATCATCGAGGGTGTCCCCGCCGGGGTGGAACTGACCACGACGATGATCCAGGACGCCCTCGCGCGGCGTCGGCTCGGCTACGGCCGCGGCGCGCGCATGAAGTTCGAGCAGGACCGCGTGCGGATCCTGGGCGGTGTGCGCCACGGCCTCACGCAGGGCGGACCGGTGGCCATCGAGATCGCCAACACCGAGTGGCCGAAGTGGCAGGACGTGATGAGCTCGGACCCCGTGGACCCGGAGGTCCTGGAAGGTCGCGCCCGCAATGCGCCCCTGACCCGCCCCCGTCCCGGGCACGCGGACCTCACGGGCATGCAGAAGTACGGCTTCGACGAGGCTCGCCCGGTGCTGGAGCGCGCGTCCGCGCGTGAGACCGCCACCCGCGTGGCGCTCGGCGTGGTCGCCTCGCAGATCCTCGCGGCGCTGGGCGTCCGCCTGGTCGCGCACACCACGGCCATTGCCGACGTCGCGGTCCCGGACGACGCGCCACTGCCCGGCCCGGACGACGTCGCCGCCCTGGACGCCGACCCGTTGCGCTGCTTCGACGCCGCGACCTCGCGGGCCATGGTGGCCGCCGTCGACGACGCCCACAAGGCGGGGGAGACCCTGGGCGGCGTCGTCGAGGTGCTCGCCGAGGGCCTGGCCCCCGGACTCGGCTCCTACGTCCACTGGGACCGGCGCCTCGACGCGCGGCTGGCCGCCGCGCTCATGGGCATCCAGGCGATCAAGGGTGTGGAGGTCGGGGACGGCTTCCGCACCGCCGCCCACCCCGGCTCGCAGGCGCACGACGAGACCCTGCCCTCGGACGGTGCCGTGCACCGCGTGACCAACCGGGCCGGCGGCATCGAGGGCGGCATGTCCATCGGTGACCTGCTGCGCGTGCGCGCCGCGATGAAGCCCATTGCCACCGTGCCGCGCTCCCTGCACACCGTGGACACCGCCACCGGTGAACCCGCCCGTGCGCACCACCAGCGCTCGGACGTGTGCGCCGTGCCGGCCGCCGGCGTCGTCGCCGAGGCCATGGTGGCCCTCGTGCTCGCCCAGGCCGCGCTCGAGAAGTTCGGCGGCGACTCGATCGCGGAGGTCGTCCGCAACAAGGACGCCTACCTCGCGGCCATCCCGGCGCAGCTGCGCACGTCCCCCGAGCTCGCGGACCCCGCCGCGCTGGCGGCCCTGGACGAGGTGCGCGGGGACCTCTCGTGACGGGGGCTTCCCTGCCCGTGGTGCTGATCGGACCGATGGCCGCGGGCAAGTCCCACGTGGCGCGCCACATGGCAGATCACTACGGGCTGCGGCACGTGGACACGGACCGGCTCATCGAGTCCCGCCACGGCCCCATCCCGAAGCTCTTCCGCGCCAGGGGTGAGGAGGAGTTCCGCAGGATCGAGGCGGAGACGGTCGCGGAGATCCTCGACGACCCCGAGAACCGGGAGTGCGTGATCTCCCTGGGCGGGGGAGCACCCATGTCCCCGCTCGTGCAGCCGCTGCTGGAAGGGCGCACGGTGGCCTACCTCGAGGTGGACCTGGACACCGTGCGGCCCCGGATCCGGGGCAACACCACGCGGCCCATGCTGCAGCCGGACCCCGAGGCGCGCTGGAGCCAGATCCTCGACGAGCGCCGGGAGACCTTCGAGCGGCTCGCGACCATCCACCTGGACGGCCGCGCACCGCGCAGCGTGGCGCAGATCGCCCACGACCTCTACACCGCACTGGGCGCGCCCGAGGCCTCGGCACTCGCGGCGCGCGGGAAGGACCGCACCGCATGAACGAGACCGTGATCCCCGTCCGGGGACAGACCCCGGAGAACCGCTACGACGTGCTGGTGGGCCACGGACTGCTCGGCCGCGTCCCCGAGCTGCTGGGCGAGCGCGTGGCCAAGGTCCTGATCATCCACCCGCGGGCGCTGCGCGCGACCGGCGACGTGGTCCAGGAGGACCTGCGCAAGGCCGGCATCCAGAGCTTCGTCGCCGAGATCCCGGACGCCGAGGAGGGCAAGCGCGTGGAGGTCGCGGCCTTCTGCTGGCAGATCATGGGACAGTCGGACTTCACGCGCACGGACGCGGTGGTCTCCGTGGGCGGCGGGGCCGTCTCGGACCTCGCGGGATTCGTCGCGGCCACGTGGCTGCGCGGGGTGCGCGTGGTGCACCTTCCCACCACGCTGCTGGGCATGGTCGACGCCGCCGTGGGCGGGAAGACCGGCATCAACACCGCGGAGGGCAAGAACCTCGTGGGCTCGTTCCACCCGCCGGCCGCCGTGGTGTGCGACCTCGACTCGCTGTCCACCCTGCCCGAGAACGAGCTGCTGACCGGGATGGCCGAGGTGGTCAAGTGCGGGTTCATCGCGGACCCCGCCATCCTGGAGCTGATCCAGCACAACCCCGAGGCCGTGCGGGACAGCCAGTCGGACGTGGTGCGCGAGCTCGTGGAGCGCAGCGTGCGGGTCAAGGCGGAGGTCGTCTCCTCGGACCTCAAGGAGTCCGGGCGGCGCGAGTACCTGAACTACGGCCACACCCTGGGGCACGCGATCGAGCACAACGAGCGCTACCAGTGGCGCCACGGCGCGGCGGTCTCGGTGGGAATGGTCTTCGCCGCCGAACTGGGGCTCGCGGCAGGCTCGCTCTCCGACGACGTCGTCGCCCTGCACCGCGAGATCCTCACCTCCCTGGGGCTGCCGGTGAGCTACCGCGCGGACCAGTGGCCGCGGCTGCTCGAGGTGATGAAGCGCGACAAGAAGGCGCGCGGCAACCTGCTGCGCTTCGTGGTCCTGGACCGCATCGCGGCCCCGCGCATCATGGAGGTCCCGGACCCCGCCATCCTCTTCGCGTGCTACCAGGAGATCGCGGACTGAGACCCCTCGGCGGAGCCCGGCCCGTTGCGCGCCCCCGCGGGTGCACCGGGCCGGGGCTCCCCACGCGGTAGAATGGTCCGGCTCCACGAGCCGACCCCGCGCGCAGACGTTCCCGACGAGAAAGTGACACCGTGGCAACCAGCAACGACATCAAGAACGGCACCATCCTCAGCATCGATGGCAACCTCTGGCAGACCATCGAGTTCCAGCACGTCAAGCCCGGCAAGGGTGGCGCGTTCGTGCGCACCAAGCTGCGCAACGTGACGAGCGGCAAGGTGGTGGACAAGACGTTCAACGCGGGTGCCAAGATCGAGACCGCCACGGTGGACCGCAGCGAGTACCAGTACCTCTACCAGGACGGTGAGGACTACGTGTTCATGGACAACTCCACGTACGACCAGCTCACCGTGCCGGGCGCCGTGGTGGGGGACGCCGCGAACTTCATGCTCGAGAACCAGAACGTGACCGTGGCCATCCACGAGGGTGCGCCGCTGTACATCGAGATGCCGCCGTCGGTCGTCCTCGAGATCACCTACACCGAGCCGGGCCTGCAGGGTGACCGCTCCACGGGCGGCACCAAGCCCGCCACCGTGGAGACCGGCTACCAGATCCAGGTGCCCCTGTTCCTCGAGCAGGGCACCAAGGTCAAGGTGGACACCCGTACCGGCGACTACCTCGGTCGCGTCAACGAGTGAGCGGGGCACGCAGCAAGGCCCGGATCCGCGCCGTCGAGATCCTCTTCGAGGCCGAACAACGTGACGAGTCCGTGCGCGACGCCCTGGTGCGCCGCCGGGAGAACTCGTCCTCGCCCATCCAGCCCTACACGGTGGAGATCCTGGAGGGTGTGGACGGTCGCCGCGAGGACATCGACGAGTTCCTCGAGACCTACTCGCAGGGCTGGGAGCTCTCGCGCATGCCCGCCGTGGACCGCAACGCGCTGCGGGTTGGGGCGTGGGAGCTGCTGTACAACAACGACGTCCCGGACGGCGTGGCGGTGGCGGAGGCCGTCGCCGTGGCGCGGGAGCTGTCCACCGACGACTCGCCCCGTTTCGTCAACGGTCTGCTGGGACGGCTGCAGAAGGTCAAGCCGTCCCTGCTGGACGACTGAGACCTTAACCCCGGTTCGTGGGACCCCACGGGCCGGGGTTTGGCGTGTGATAGCTTCAAGGACAGATCGCACCCTTTAAATCCGTCCGGTGAGGCGGGGAAGGAGGCGGCACGTGAGCGTGCCCGAACACGCCGAGCAGACACCGGGAAGCACCACTTCCCGCGTGATCCTCTCGACATCCGACATCGACCGGGCCCTGTCCCGGATCGCCCACGAGATCCTGGAGTCCAACAAGGGCTCGGAGGACCTCGTCCTGCTGGGGATCGCCCGTCGCGGCTTCCCCCTGGCCCAGCGCCTGGCGGCCAGGCTCGAGCAGATCGATCCAGGTTTCACCGCGCGCACCGCGACCGGTCAGCTGGACATCACCATGTACCGGGACGACCTCCGCCGTCACCCCGCGCGCACCCCGCAGCCCACCGTCATCCCCGACTCCGGGATCGACGGCCGCACGGTCGTGCTCGTGGACGACGTCCTCTTCTCCGGGCGCACCATCCGCGCCGCCCTGGACGCCCTCGTGGACGTGGGCCGCCCGCGCGTCGTGCGCCTGGCGGTGCTCGTGGACCGCGGGCACCGCGAGCTGCCCATCCGCGCGGACCACGTGGGCAAGAACCTGCCCACCTCCTCGCAGGAGAAGGTGCGGGTGCTGCTGCGGGAGTCCGATCCCGAGCCCCGCGACGAGGGCCACGAGGACTGCGTGGTGATCGACGCCCCGGTGGCCTCGGACCCGGACGTCGCCCGGGACCGCGACGCCGCGCCCGGAAGGACCGCCCGATGAGACACCTGCTCTCCACCACCGACCTCGGCTACGCGGACGCCGTGCGCATACTGGACACCGCGGACCAGATGGCCGCCGTGACCTCACGCTCGGTCAAGAAGCTCCCCGCACTGCGCGGGCGCACCGTGGTCAACCTCTTCTTCGAGGACTCCACGCGCACCCGGATCTCCTTCGAGACCGCCGCCAAGCGGCTCAGCGCGGACGTGATCAACTTCTCCGCCAAGGGCTCCTCGGTCTCCAAGGGCGAGTCCTTGAAGGACACGGCCCAGACCCTGATGGCCATGAGCGCGGACGCCGTGGTGATCCGCCACGCCTCCTCCGGGGCGCCGCAGCAGCTCGCGGACTCCGGGTGGATCGACGCCGCGGTGGTCAACGCGGGGGACGGCAAGCACGCCCACCCCACGCAGGCGCTGCTGGACGCGATGACGCTGCGCCAGGTGCGTTCCCGCCGCACGGGCACCCCCACCACGGGCATGGACCTGGAGGGCATGCACGTGGTGGTCGTGGGGGATGTGCTGCACTCGCGCGTGGCCCGCTCCAACGTGTGGCTGCTGACCACGCTCGGCGCCCGCGTGACGCTCGTGGCCCCGCCCACCCTCGTGCCGGTGGCCATGGACGACTGGCCGTGCGAGGTCAGCTACGACCTCGACGCCGTGCTCGAGCAGGCGCCGGACGCCGTGATGATGCTGCGGCTGCAGCGGGAGCGGATGAACGCCGCGTTCTTCCCGAGCGAGGCCGAGTACACCCGCAACTGGGGACTCACCTCCCAGCGGGTGCAGCGCCTCGAGGCCCTCGGCGCGCCCACCGTGTTCATGCACCCCGGTCCCATGAACCGCGGCCTGGAGATCTCCTCCGAGGCCGCGGACTCCGAGCGCTCCACCGTGCTCCAGCAGGTGGCCAACGGCGTGTCCGTGCGCATGGCCGTGCTGTTCCAGCTGCTCTCCGGCGACGAGAGCACCCCCGATCCGAGCGAGAACTGAGGCGGCCCCATGACTTCGTACCTGATCATCAACGCGCGTCCCGAGGGCGGTGAGCCGGCGGACCTCCTGGTCACGGACGGTGTGATCGCCGCCGTGGGTGACCCGGGCACCCTGGACGTGCCGGAGGGCGCGCGGGTCGTCGACGCCGCCGGTGCCGTGGCACTGCCCGGTCTCGTGGACATGCACACGCACCTGCGCGAGCCCGGCCACGAGGACGCCGAGACCGTGGAGACCGGGACCCGGGCCGCGGCGAAGGGCGGTTTCACGGCGGTCTTCGCCATGGCCAACTCGCACCCCGTGGCGGACACCGCCGGGGTGGTGGAGCAGGTGTGGCGGCTGGGCCGCGACGCCGGCTGGGCGGACGTGCACCCGGTGGGTGCCGTCACGGTGGGGCTGGAGGGCACCCAGCTCTCGGAGCTCGGTGCCATGGCCGGGTCCCGCGCGGGCGTGCGGATGTTCTCCGACGACGGCAAGTGCGTGCACGACCCGCTGCTGATGCGCCGCGCGCTGGGGTACGTGAAGTCCTTCGACGGGATCATCGCCCAGCACGCCCAGGAGCCGCGCCTGACGCAGGACGCCCAGATGAATGAGGGCACCGTCTCCGCGGACCTCGGCCTCACCGGCTGGCCCGCCGTGGCGGAGGAGGCGATCATCGCCCGCGACGTGCTGCTGACCCAGCACGTGGACTCCCGGCTGCACGTGTGCCACGTCTCGACCGCCGGCTCCGTGGAGATCGTGCGCTGGGCCAAGGAGCGCGGCGTGAACGTCACGGCCGAGGTCACCCCGCACCACCTGCTGCTCACGGACGAGCTCGTGCGCACCTTCGACCCCGTCTACAAGGTCAACCCGCCGCTGCGCACGGACGAGGACGTGCAGGCGCTGCGCCGCGCCGTCGCCGAGGGTGTCATCGACGTGATCGGCACGGACCACGCGCCGCACACGGCCGAGGACAAGGAGTGCGAGTGGAGCTGCGCGGCCCACGGCATGACCGGGCTGGAGACGGCCCTGTCCGTGGTGCAGCAGACGCTCGTGGACACGGGCCTGGTCGGCTGGGAGCGCGTGGCCCAGATCATGTCCCACCGCTCGGCCGAGATCCTCGGCCTCACGGACCAGGGGCAGCGGCTCGAGGCCGGTGCCCCCGCGAACATCGTGCTGTGGGACCCACAGGGTGCCACACCGGTGGACCCGGGGACCCACGCCTCGAAGGGCCGCAACAGCCCCTACCGGGGGATGACCCTGCCCGGTGGCGTGCGCGCCACCTTCTACCGCGGCCACCCCGTGGTCCTGGACGGGGAACTGTCCACCCCCCTGGCCCACTGATCCCCGAGCGCTCTCGAAAGGTTCTGTCGTCGATGTCCGACAAGCTCGTACCCACCCTGCTCACCATCCTGATCGTGGTGGTGATCTTCGCGCTGCTCTGGTGGGGCTGGCGGGGCCGTGTCCGGCGGCAGTCGGGGCTGCAGGAGCTGCCCCAGGCACCGCGGGACCTGATGCAGCGGGCCACCGCCCGGGTGGACGGGATGTACGTGGTCACCACGTACGCGTCCCAGCCGCTGGAGCGCATCGCCACCCACGGGCTGGGCGTCCGCACCACGGCGGAGGCCGTCGTCGCCCCGGACGGCGTGTTCCTCAACAGGCAGGGCGCCCCGGACGTCTTCGTCCCCCGGGACCGGCTGCTCGGAGTCTCCACCACCTCCGGGATGGTCGGCAAGTTCGTGGAGCGCGACGGACTCGTGGTCCTCACGTGGGACCTCGGCGACACCGCGGTGGACACCGGCTTCCGGGCGCGCACGGCCGAGGGCTCGCGCGAGCTCGAGGACGCGGCGTCGGCCCTGCTCCAGGACTGAGAACCGGCCCGGGCCGCGAGCCGAGCTCCGGACTCCGACACCATCGCACGCACTTCACCCGGCGCCCGCGCGGCGCCCCCAGCACGCTCAACGAAAGGAGTTCGCGATGAACTCACCACGGATCGAACCCGCCGTCATGGTCCTCGAGGACGGCACGATCTTCCGCGGCCGCGCCTGGGGCGCGCCCGGCACCGCGTTCGGCGAGGCGGTCTTCGCCACGGGCATGACCGGCTACCAGGAGACGCTCACGGACCCGTCCTACGCGGGGCAGATCGTGATCCAGACGGCGCCGCACATCGGGAACACCGGTGTGAACCTCGAGGACATGGAGTCCCGCAAGATCTGGGTCAACGGCTTCGTGGTGCGCGACCCCGCCCGCCGACCCTCCAACTGGCGCAGCGAGCGCAGCCTGGACGAGGAGCTCGACGCCCAGGGCGTGACCGGCATCCAGGGCGTGGACACCCGCGCCCTGACCCGCCACCTGCGCGACAAGGGTGCGATGCGCGCCGGGATCTTCTCCGGTGTCGCCGCGCAGCAGCCCACCACGGACCTCGTCCAGCAGGTCACCGAGCAGCCGGCCATGGCCGGGCGCGCGCTCGCCGAGCACGTGAGCGTGGCCAAGGCCTACGTGGTGGAGCCCTCCGAGCACGGCTGGAGCGGGCCGGTGCGCCACGACGTCGTCGCCGTGGACCTGGGCATCAAGTCCATGACCCCGCAGCGTCTCGCCGAGCGCGGCGTGCGCGTGCACGTGGTGCCCGCGAGCACAACCTTCGAGCAGATCCGGCAGCTGGACCCGGACGGCGTGTTCTTTTCCAACGGCCCGGGGGACCCGGCCACGGCGGACGAGCAGGTCGCGATGCTGCGCGAGGTGCTCGACGCCCGCATCCCGTTCTTCGGGATCTGCTTCGGCAACCAGCTGCTCGGCCGCGCCCTGGGCTTCGGAACCTACAAGCTAACCTTTGGCCACCGCGGCATCAACCAGCCCGTCATGGACCTCGCCACGGGCACGGTGGAAATCACCTCCCAGAACCACGGCTTCGCGGTGGACGCGCCCGTGGGGGAGACCGTGACCGCACCGGAGTCCCGCTACGGCCGGGTGGCCGTGTCCCACGTGGGCCTCAACGACAACGTGGTGGAGGGCCTGCGCTGCGAGGACATCCCCGCGTTCTCCGTGCAGTACCACCCCGAGGCCGCGGCGGGTCCCCATGACTCCGCCTACCTCTTCGACCGCTTTATCGACGTGATGGACCGGGCCGGCCAGGGCTCCGATCCGGAAGCAGGAGACAACTGATGCCCCGCAGGCAAGACCTCAACAGCGTCCTGGTGATCGGCTCCGGGCCCATCGTCATCGGACAGGCCGCGGAGTTCGACTACTCCGGCACCCAGGCCCTGCGCGTCCTGAAGGACGAGGGGCTGCGCGTGATCCTCGTGAACTCCAACCCGGCCACGATCATGACCGACCCCGAGTTCGCGGACGCCACCTACGTGGAGCCCATCACCCCGGACACGGTCGAGAAGATCATCGCCAAGGAGCGTCCGGACGCCGTGCTGCCCACCCTGGGCGGGCAGACCGCGCTGAACACCGCGCTCGCGCTGGACGCCAACGGCGTCCTGGAGAAGTACGACGTCGAGCTGATCGGCGCGGACGTGGACGCGATCAACCTGGGCGAGGACCGCGAGGCCTTCAAGGGCGTCGTCGAACGCTGCGGCGCGGAGTCCGCCCG
This sequence comes from Kocuria varians, assembly GCF_006539885.1. Lineage (GTDB taxonomy): Bacteria > Actinomycetota > Actinomycetes > Actinomycetales > Micrococcaceae > Kocuria > Kocuria varians. The sequence continues at coordinate 140,188 of NZ_BJNW01000004.1, forward strand.
CTCGGTCATCGTGCACTCGATGGACGAGGCGCTCGCCGCCGCGGAGAAGCTCGGCTACCCCATGGTCGTGCGCCCGTCCTTCACCATGGGCGGCCTCGGCTCAGGGCTCGCGTACAACGAGACGGACCTGCACCGCATCGCCGGCGCGGGCATCCAGTACTCGCCTACCTCGGAGGTGCTCCTGGAGGAGTCCATCCTGGGCTGGAAGGAGTACGAGCTCGAGATGATGCGCGACGCCAACGACAACGTGGTGGTCGTGTGCTCGATCGAGAACGTGGACCCCGTGGGCGTGCACACCGGTGACTCCGTGACCGTGGCCCCGGCCCTGACGCTCACCGACCGTGAGTACCAGCGGATGCGCGACATCGCGATCGCCGTGATCCGCGAGGTGGGCGTGGACACCGGTGGCTGCAACATCCAGTTCGCCGTGGAGCCCGACACCGGGCGCATCGTGGTGATCGAGATGAACCCGCGCGTCTCCCGCTCCTCGGCGCTCGCCTCCAAGGCGACCGGCTTCCCGATCGCCAAGATCGCCACGAAGCTCTCCCTGGGCTACACGCTGGACGAGATCCCCAACGACATCACGCGCAAGACCCCGGCGAGCTTCGAGCCCACGCTGGACTACGTGGTGGTGAAGGTCCCGCGCTTCGCGTTCGAGAAGTTCCCGGCCGCGGACCCCACGCTGACCACGACCATGAAGTCCGTGGGCGAGGCCATGGCGATCGGGCGCAACTTCACCGAGGCGCTGCAGAAGGCCATGCGCTCGCTGGAGCAGTCCGGCTCGTCGTTCAGCTTCGCCAAGCCCGCCGTGGAACCCGGTCCCCACACCGTGGCCCGTCTGGTGGAGAAGACCCGCGAGACCACCACGGAGCGGCTGCGCAACGTGCAGCGCGCGCTGAACGCCGGTGCGACCGTGGAGCAGGTCTTCGAGGCCACCAAGATCGACCCCTGGTTCCTGGACCAGATCCAGCTGCTCAACGAGACCGCCGAGCTGATCCGCCAGGACCCGGACCTGCACCCCGCCACGCTGCGGGAGGCCAAGCGCCACGGCTTTTCGGACGCGCAGATCGGGGAACTCGTGCACCTGGAGGAGTCCGTGGTGCGCGGCGTGCGCCACGCCCTGGACATCCGCCCCGTGTACAAGACCGTGGACACGTGCGCGGCCGAGTTCGAGGCGTTCACCCCGTACCACTACTCGAGCTACGACCAGGAGTCGGAGGTCGCCCCGCACGAGAAGCCCTCGGTGATGATCCTGGGCTCCGGTCCCAACCGGATCGGGCAGGGCATCGAGTTCGACTACTCGTGCGTGCACGCGTCCATGGTGCTGCGCGACGCCGGCTACGAGACCGTGATGGTCAACTGCAACCCGGAGACCGTCTCCACGGACTACGACGTCTCCACGCGCCTGTACTTCGAGCCGCTGACCTTCGAGGACGTCATGGAGGTCGTCGAGGCGGAGCGCCGCTCGGGCGGTCTGCTGGGCGTGTTCGTGCAGCTGGGCGGGCAGACCCCGCTCAAGCTCGCGGCGGACCTCAAGGCGGCGGGCGTGCCGATCCTGGGCACGACCCCGGAGGCGATCGACCTCGCCGAGGACCGCGGCGAGTTCGCCCGCGTGCTCACCGAGGCCGGGCTGCGCCAGCCCAAGAACGGCACCGCCTACGACTTCGAGGAGGCCAGCCGGATCGCCCACGAGATCGGCTACCCGGTGCTCGTGCGCCCCTCGTACGTGCTGGGCGGGCGCGGCATGGAGATCGTCTACGACGAGGCCTCGCTGAAGACCTACCTCGAGAACGCCACGGAGGTCAGCCCGAGCCGTCCCGCACTGATCGACAAGTTCCTCGAGGACGCCATCGAGATCGACGTGGACGCCCTGTTCGACGGCAAGGACTGCTACGTGGGCGGGATCATGGAGCACATCGAGGAGGCCGGGATCCACTCCGGTGACTCCGCGTGCGTGCTGCCCCCGATCACCCTGGGCCCGGACGTGATCTCGAGGGTGCGCGAGGCCACGGAGGCCATTGCGCGTGGCGTGGGCGTGAAGGGCCTGATCAACCTGCAGTTCGCGCTCGCCTCGGACGTGCTCTACGTGATCGAGGCGAATCCGCGTGCTTCGCGCACGGTGCCGTTCGTCTCGAAGGCCACGGGTGTGCAGATGGCCAAGGCCGCCGCACTGATCGGCACCGGACGCACGGTGGCCGAGCTGCGGGCCGAGGGCGTGCTGCCGGCGGACTACGACGGCACGACCCTGCCGGAGAACACGCCCACGGCGGTGAAGGAGGTCGTGCTGCCGTTCGCCCGCTTCCGCACCCCGGAGGGCGCCGTCGTCGACTCCCTGCTGGGCCCGGAGATGCGCTCCACCGGCGAGGTCATGGGCATCGACAAGTACTTCGACACGGCCTTCGCCAAGGCGCAGGCCGCCGCGGGTGGTCCGCTGCCCACGGCCGGCAAGCTCTTCGTCTCGGTCGCCAACAAGGACAAGCGCTCCGCGGTGATCCCGGTCAAGATGTTCGCGGACCTCGGGTTCGAGATCATCTCCACGGGCGGCACGGCGGAGGTGCTGCGGCGCAACGGCATCGAGTCCCGCGTGGTCGCCAAGATCGCGGACACGGACGAGGACGGCCCCACGGTTGCGGACCTGATCACGGCGGGGGAGATCGACCTGATCTTCAACACCCCCTCCGGCGGCCAGGCGGCGCGCGGGGACGGCTACCAGATCCGCGCCGCGGCCACGTCCGTGGGCGTGCCCACCATGACGACCGTCTCGGAGCTGGGGGCCGCCCTGCAGGCGATCACCGCCCAGCGGCAGTACTCGTGGTCGGTGACGTCCCTGCAGGAGCACGAGGCGCACCTGCGCGAGCAGGTCGCGGGGGAGCAGTCGCGTGCGTGAGCCGTTCGGTGCGCGCCTCGCCACCGCGATGGCGGCCACGGGTCCGCTGTGCGTGGGCATCGACCCGCACCCCGCGCTGCTCGACGCGTGGGGGCTGCCCGACGACGCCGCGGGGCTGGAGCGGTTCTCCCGCACGGTCGTGGAGGCCGCGGCCGAGCACGCCGCCGCGCTGAAGCCGCAGGTCGCGCTCTTCGAGGCGCACGGTGCGGCAGGGCTCGCGGTGCTCGAGCGGGTGCTGCGCGATGCCGCGGACGCCGGGGTGCTGAGCATCGCGGACGCCAAGCGGGGGGACATCGGCTCCACCATGGCGGCCTACGCCCGGGCCTGGCTCGCGGACGACTCGCCCTTGGCCGCCGACGCCGTGACGCTGAGCCCGTACCTCGGCTTCGAGTCGCTGCGCCCCGCCCTGGACCTCGCCCGGGAGACCGGTCGCGGCACGTTCGTGCTCGCGCTGACCTCCAACCCGGAGGGCGCGGCCGTCCAGCACGTGGGCGGCACGCGTTCCGTGGCGGGCTCGGTGCTCGACGCCGTGGCGCGCGAGAACGCGACCTCGGCCCCGCACGACGACGCCGCGGCGTCGTCGCACGTGGGAGCCGGGACCGCCCACGGGGTGTCATGCGCACATCGTGACGAAATCGTGACGTCACCTGGACCGACGCCCCTGGGCTCGTGCGGAGTGGTCATCGGGGCCACCGTGGGGGAGGCGCTGCACCGGCTGAAGATCGACCTCGAGCCGCTCGGCGGCCCGATCCTGGCACCCGGATACGGCGCCCAGGGCGCGGGCGCGGAGGACCTCGCGGCGGTGTTCGAGCACGTCAGACCGGCAGTGCTCGCCAACTCGTCCCGCGGGATCCTCGCCCACGGCCCGGACGTCACCGCCCTGCGCGACGCCATCCGTGCCTCCACAGACGAGCTACGCGCACATCTCAGCTGAGCCCCACAACCCCTGAACGCCCCCTGACGCGGTCCGTCCGACCACGTCAGGGGGCGTTCGCGGTGTTTACCGGGGCAAACGGAACGGGTACTTTCGGTGTGACCACTCCGACGCGCCACCCCCCAATCGGGCGCCCGGAGCTGCTGGTACACGAAGAGGAGAGCTGGGCATGGCACTACGGCCACTGACGGACGAGGAGCGCGCGAGCGCTCGCGAGAAGGCCACCGCGGCACGCACCGCGCGGGCGGAGATCAAGAAGGGACTGCGGGACGGATCGCTCACCGTGGCGGACGTGCTGTCCCGCAGCGAGGGCGACGAGGCGGTCAGCCGCCTGAAGGTCACCGAGCTGCTCGAGGCGACCCCGGGGATCGGCAAGGTGCGCTCCGCGGCGATCATGGAGAACATCGGGATCGCCCCCACGCGCCGGGTGCGCGGTCTCGGGCAGCACCAGCGCCGTGCGCTGGTGGACTACCTGGACCGCTGACGCCGCGGGCGGGGCGCACGCCCCGGTTGGTACAGTGGCGGACGAGCGAGCCGCTCGTCCACCACCGTCCCCTGGAGGTATTCCGTGACCCCGTCGCCCACCGTGACCGTTCTGGCCGGCCCCACGGCCGTGGGGAAGGGGACCGTCTCCACCTACGTGCGGGACCACTACCCGCAGGTGTGGCTCTCGGTCTCCGCGACCACCCGGGCACCGCGCCCCGGTGAGGTCGAGGGCGTGCACTACTACTTCGTGAGCGACGACGAGTTCGACGCCATGATCGAGCGCCACGACCTGCTGGAGTGGGCCGTGGTGCACAACCTGCACCGCTACGGCACCCCGCGCCACACCGTGGACGAGGCGCTGGCCGCCGGACGCAGCGTCCTGCTGGAGATCGACCTGCAGGGCGCGCGCAGCATCCGCCAGACCCTGCCGGACGCCCGCTTCGTGTTCCTGGCCCCTCCCAGCTGGGAGGAAATGGTGCAGCGTCTCGTCGGACGGGGCACCGAGACCCCGGAGCAGCAGCAGCGGCGGCTCGAAACGGCTAAACTGGAACTTGCGGCGCGCTCGGAGTTCGACCACACGGTCGTCAACGACACCGTGGAACGCGCCGCCGCCGAACTCGTGGCTCTCATGGGACTGCCGGACGAGCAGGGCCGCTGAGCCCTCCGCCCGCGGGGACCTGCACGGTCCGTCCCGAGCCAGCACAGACATCCACCTCCACATCTCAGGAGTCAAGACACACGTGAGCATGAACAACGAAGGCATCGTCGACCCGCCCGTGGACCGCCTCCTCGACAAGACGGACTCCAAGTACGGCCTGGTGATCTTCGCTGCCCGTCGGGCCCGCCAGATCAACGCGTACTACTCGCAGCTGCACGAGGGCCTGTTCGAGTACGTGGGTCCGCTCGTGGATACGCAGCTCAACGAGAAGCCGCTGTCCATCGCGTTCCGCGAGATCGACGAGGGCCTGATCGAGGCGCACCACATCGCCCACGCCGGGTTCACCCCCAACGGTCAGCTGATCTCGGACGAGCCCACCGCCACCGAGATGTTCACCGGTGACTTCTTCGCCCAGGCGGATGACGCCGGCAGCGCGGCGGTCTTCTCCGACGGCGTGCAGGTCACGGAGGAGGAGTCCCCGGAGGGCTCCGAAACCGTCACGGAGACCGTGACCGAGGAGGTCACTGAGGACTCCGCGGAGCCCACCGAGCAGTGACGGTGACTCCCACCGGCCACGCCCCCGTCCGCTCCGGCACCGGCGCTTCCCTGCGCGTGGTGCTGGGTGTGGGCGGGGGCATCGCCGCATACAAGGCCGCTGCGCTCTCCCGGCTCTTCTCCGAGGCGGGGCACCACGTGGTGCCCATGCCCACCCAGGCCGCGCTGCACTTCGTGGGTGCGCCCACGTGGGAGGCGCTCACGGGTGAGCGCGTCTCCGAGACGGTGTTCGACCGCGTGGACACCGTGAACCACGTGGCCCAGGGACAGTCCGCGGACCTCGTGGTGATCGCCCCGGCCACCGCGGACCTGATGGCCCGGGTGGCGCACGGGCACGCGGACGACCTGCTCTCCACCACGGTGCTGGCCACCGCCGCGCCGGTGCTGCTCGCCCCGGCCATGCACACCGAGATGTGGCACAACCCCGCCACGCGACGCAACGTGGCGCTGCTGCGGGAGCTGGGCCACACGGTGCTGGAGCCGGCGAGCGGTCGGCTCACGGGCACGGACAGCGGCCCCGGGCGTCTGCCGGAGCCGCAGGAGATCTTCGACGCCGCCATGGCGCTCGTACGTGCCGGTGGTTCCACCGGGGACGACGCCGTCGCGCCCGGCTCCCTGCGGGGACGTCGCGTGCTCGTCACGGCGGGCGGCACACGCGAGCCGCTGGACCCCGTGCGCTACCTGGGCAACCGGTCCTCGGGCAAGCAGGGGATCGCCGTGGCCCGTGCGGCACGCGATGCGGGGGCAGACGTGCACCTGATCGTCGCCCACGTGGAGACCGAGCTGCCGGTGGGCGTGGAGATCAGCCACGTGTCCTCGGCGCACGAGCTCGAGGCGGCAACCCTGGCCGCGGCGCGGCGCAGCGACGTCGTCGTCATGGCCGCGGCGGTCGCCGACTACCGCCCGGAGACCGTGGGCGAGCACAAGATGAAGAAGTCCGAGGACGGCACGGACCCCGTGCTGCGCCTCGTGCGCAACCCGGACATCCTGCGCGGCGTGGTCACCCAGCGGGACGAGCAGAAGCTCGACCAGCTGGTGGTGGGATTCGCCGCGGAGACCGGGGATGCCGAGCACTCGGTGCTCGAGTTCGGCCGCGCCAAGCTGCGCCGCAAGGGCTGCGACCTGCTCGTGCTCAACGAGGTGGGCACGGACAAGGTCTTCGGCCGCGACGACACCGAGGTGGTCGTGCTCTCGGCGCACTCGGACGAGGAGAGCGGGGCGCGCGGCAGCAAGGACGAGGTGGCGCGTTTCATCGTGCGACGCATCGCCTCCGAAGCCGGTGTCGGTGCCGACGGGTAGGGTGTGAGCGTGACCGAAACGAGTGAACACCTGCGCATCTTCACGTCCGAGTCCGTGACCGAGGGCCACCCGGACAAGATCTGTGACCAGATCTCCGACTCGATCCTGGACGCCCTGCTGAGCGAGGACCCCGAGTCCTCCGTGGCGGTCGAGACCATGGTCACCACGGGCCTCGTGCACGTGGCCGGCGAGGTCAAGACGGACGCGTACGTGGACATCCCGCACATCGTGCGCAAGACCCTGCTCGACATCGGCTACAACTCCTCCGTCCACGGCTTCGACGGCGAGTTCTGCGGCGTGTCCATCAGCGTGGGCGAGCAGTCCAACGAGATCTACGAGGGCGTGTTCACCTCCCTCGAGGAGCGCACCGGCACCGCCAAGGACCCCCGTGACGCGCAGGGTGCCGGGGACCAGGGCATCATGTTCGGCTACGCCGCGGACGAGACGGACGTCCTGATGCCCGCGCCGATCCTGCTGGCCCACCGGCTCTCCGAGCAGCTCACGCGCGTGCGCAAGACCGCGGTGCTGCCCGAGCTGCGCCCGGACGGCAAGACCCAGGTGACGCTCGGCTACGATGGCCACACGCCCGTGTCCGTGGACACCGTGGTGGTCTCCTCGCAGCACGCGGAGAACTACGATCTCGACCAGCTCACGAGCGACCTCACCGCGAGTGTCATCATGCCCGTGCTCGAGGACTCGGGGCTGGACCTCTCCGCCACCCGGATCATCGTGAACCCCGCCGGGAACTTCGTGCGCGGCGGGCCCGTGGGGGACGCCGGGCTGACCGGCCGCAAGATCATCGTGGACACCTACGGCGGCATGGCCCGTCACGGCGGTGGCGCGTTCTCCGGCAAGGACCCCTCCAAGGTGGACCGTTCCGCCGCGTACGCGATGCGCTGGGTCGCGAAGAACGTGGTGGCAGCCGGTCTCGCGCGCCGTGCCGAGGTGCAGGTCGCGTACGCGATCGGCCAGGCGCACCCCGTGGGCCTCTACGTGGAGACCTTCGGCACCGAGACGGTGGATCCCGCGCGGATCGAGAAGGCCATCACCGAGGTCTTCGACCTGCGCCCGCTGGCCATCATCGAGGACCTGGACCTCAAGCGGCCCATCTACGCCAAGACGGCCGCGCACGGGCACTTCGGCCGCGAGGACCCCGACTTCATGTGGGAGCGCACCAACCGGGTCCAGGAGTTGCGTTCCGCCGCAGGGCTGTGAGCCCTGAGCCGGTTCCTGCGGCGTCCGACGACGCGCCGGGCGAGCAGCTTGCCCTCACCGGCCTGCCCCCGGTAGCGGCGACCGCGCGCCCGCCGTCCCGGTCCGAGCGGACGACGGCGTCGCGCACGCTCGGCTCCGAGGGCCAGGCCCCCGTGGACCCCGTGGCGAAGGTGCTGCTCGAGGCCTACGTGCCCCACCTGGACCGGCTCTTTGACTACCGCGTGACCGCGGCCCTGGACGAGCAGGCGGTCGTGGGTTCCAAGGTCTCCGTCCTGTTCTCCGGGCGCACCATGTCCGGGTGGGTCGTCGCGCGCGTGGACCACACGGAGGTCGCCGAGGACCGGTTGCTGCCCATCCGGCGGGTCCTGACGCCGCTGCCGGTGGCCCGTCCCGAGATCGTGGACCTCGCGGAGGCCGTCGCCCAGCGCTGCGCCGGCACCGCGGCGGACGTGCTGCGCGTGGCGATCGCTCCGCGGGTGGCCAGGGTGGACAAGGAGTTCGCCGCGGAGACGGAGGCCACACAGGCCGGCGGCGCCGCGCAAGCGGAGGCAGTGGCACCTCGCGATCCGGACGAGTCCGACTCGACCTCCGGAGCGGGCGGAGGCATCGCGGCGCCGTCGCCGGCCGTGTGGGAGCACTACGTCCAGGGACCCGAGTTCGTTGCCGCGCTGGCGGCGGGGGATCCGGCGCGCGCCGTCGTCGAGGTGCTGCCGTCCGCCCCGGACCACGACTGGGCGTCCCTGACCGCGAACGCCATGGCCACCGCGTACGCGGCGGGCCGCGGTGCGGTGGGCGTGGTCGCGGACCACAAGGCCCTGGAACGGCTGGAGACGGCGCTGCACGCGCTCGTGGGGGAGGACGCCGTCGTGCGGCTGCACGGCGGGGACGGCCCCACCCCGCGCTACCGGGGGTTCCTGGAACTTGCCCTGGGGCGCAAGCGGCTCGCGGTGGGCACCCGGTCCGCGGCCTACGCCCCCGTGCAGGATCTCGCGCTCGTGTGCTGCCACGACGACGGCGACGTCAACTTCGTGGAGCAGCGTGCTCCCTACCAGCACACGCGCGACGTCCTGCTCGTCCGGGCGCAGCAGCAGGGGCTGGCCGCCCTGTTCACGGGCTACGCGGTGAGTCCTGAGGCGCAGCGTCTCGTGGCCACCCGCTGGGCGGCGCGGGTGGCCCCGGACCGTGCAGAGCTGCGTCGTTTCTCGCCGCGCATCGAGGCGACCTCGGACTCCTACAACACGGAGCGCGACCCTCTCGCGGCCCGGGCGAGACTGCCGCACGAGGCGTTCCGCGTGGCCCGGGCCGCACTGGAGAAGGGGCCGGTGCTCGTGCAGGTCGCGCGCAAGGGCTACGCCCCCGTGCTCGCGTGCCAGCGCTGCCGCACCCCGGCGCGCTGCCAGTCCTGCGACGGACCCCTGGCTTTGGGCTCGGCGCGGTCGGTGCCCGTGTGCACGTGGTGCGGGCGGCAGGCTCACGACTGGCGCTGCGTGGAGTGCGGCTTCACCCGCGTGCGGCTGAGCACCGTGGGGGCCGGGCGGACCGCCGAGGAGCTCGGCCGCTCGTTCCCCAAGCTGCCGGTGATCTCCTCGAGCGAGTCCACCGTGCGCGCACGGGTGGGGTCGAAGCCCGCGCTCGTGGTGGCGACCCCGGGGGCCGAGCCGGTGGCCGAGGGGGGCTACGCGGCGGCTCTGCTGCTCGACGGGGACCAGATGCTCGCGCGCCCGTGGCTGCGCGCGGAGGAGCAGACGCTGCGGCGGTGGTTCAACGCGGCGGCCCTCGTGCGCTCCGGCGCCGAGGGCGGCACCGTGGTGGTCACGGCGGACCACGACCGCGCCGTCTCGGCCCTCGTGCGCTGGGACCCTGCGGGCCACGCGGAGCGTGAACTGGCGGAGCGTCACGAGCTCGGGCTGCCCCCGGCGGTGCGCACGGCGGCGCTGACCGGGCCGCGGGATGCCGTGGACGCCACCCTGCGGGACCTCGCGCTGCCGCAGCGGGTTCGCGTCGTGGGGCCCGCCCCCGTGGAGACGGCGCCCGGCAACGGTGCGGATCCCGTGGACACCGGCACGGGGGAGGCGGCACCCGCCACGCTCGACGGCTCCGACGCCCCGCGGGCCGGCGAGCGCGGTGGCGGCAGACCGTACCGGGCGCTGCTGTTCTTCAGCTTCGGGATCGCGCCGAGGATCACGGGGGCCCTGCGGGCGGAGAAGGCCCGCGCCTCGGCGCTGCGCGAACACGCACCGGTGACCGTGCGCTGCGACGTCGCCGATCTGCTGTGACCCGGGCCACAGGACCGTCCCCGGGGGTGCACGAGGCCCGCTCAGCGGCGCGGTTGTCGCTCCCCGCCCGGTCTCCGACGTGGGTTATTGCACACCCGGGCGCCGCCCCGGGAATGTGACGAACTGTGAACCGGGCGCAGCCGTGGTCCGTTCACTTCTCTACGGTGAAGGGCACGTTCACGCGGGGTTGCTCTCGTGCACCGAGCACACTGCCCGGTGCGCGGCGCGTCCCCGCACGACCCTCGCCGAAAGGACCAGCATGTCGCTGCAGCTCATCGAACTCGTTCCCGCCACCCCCGAGAAGGAGGCCGTGCGCTCGATCATCGACGCGACGTCGACCGCCGTGTCCCAGGCCTCCGCCGAACTCATCGAGTCGCAGGTCACCGCCGACCACGGCCGGGTGTTCGTGGTCGTGGAGAGCGAGAGCACGGAGGGCCTCGCGGAGACCGTCCGCGCCGCTCTCGCCGACACCGTCACCGAGGTCACCGGCCCGGACGAGGTCCGCCTGGTCGGCGCGGAGCTCGAGGACATCAAGAAGCTCAAGGGCCAGACCGACTACCTCGTGGAGTGGGACATCCCCGCCGAGATCACGATGGACCAGTACCTGGCGCGCAAGAAGGCGAACTCGCCCAAGTACGCCGAGGTGCCGGAGGTCTCGTTCCTGCGCACCTACGTGCGCGAGGACACCGCCAAGTGCCTGTGCTTCTACAACGCGCCGGACGAGGACGCCGTGGTGCGCGCCCGCGCCGCCGTGAGCACGCCCTTCGACCGCATGTTCAAGCTCGAGGTCTGAGCCAGGAGCCCCTGCGCCGCGTGGCCGGCACCGGGCATCCACCCGGGTGCCGTCCACGCAGGGCCGCGGACGGCGTCGTCGTCCCGCCCCCTCCCAGCGCCGCGCCAGCACCTCTCGGCACCACGCCGAGCGGTCCCGCGACGCGCCGTGACCTCTCGACCCACCGAACGGAAACGATGTCCCAGTCCATCTCCGCCCCCACTCTCGACGCCGACGCCGCGCCCCAGGACCTGCTGGCCCCGCTCGTCGACTACCCCGAGCACGACCTCGTGTGCGGGCTCGCCGCCGAGCGGGCCCGTGCGACGGACGACGCCGAGACCACCCCGTTCGAGACGCTGCGGCAGCTCGGCGACCACGGGCTGCTGGACCAGGGCCTCGGTGGCAATGACCTGCGCGGTCAGGCGGCGGTCGTGTTCGACCTCGCGACGCAGTGCACGGCCACGGCGTTCTCCCTGTGGGGCCACCGCTCGAGCCTCGAGTACCTCGACGCGGTGGGCGCGCAGATCTCCCCGGCGCTGCGCTCCGGCGCGGTTCCCGTGTGCTCCGCGATGGCACCGGCATTCAAGGCGGCGGCCGGGATCGGGGAGATCCCGGTGACGCTCACCCGCCGCGAAGGCGCCACAGTGCTGAACGGGACGGTGCCGTGGGCGTCCAACCTGTACCCGGACGCGGAGGTCGTCCTGCCTGTGGTGCGCGAGGACGGCGGCACGGCCGTCGTGCGCACCCGCGTGTCCGCACCCGGGGTGGGCGTGCGGCCCCTGCGGAACCTGATGGCCCTCAACGCCACGGCGTCGGGAATCCTCACGCTGGAGGACGTCGAGATCGACCCGGCGCAGGACGTGCTGACCGAGGACGTACCCGCGTTCCTCGCCACGGTCCGCGGGCCGTTCCTGCTGCTGCAGAGCGCCTTCTGCCTCGGGCTCTCCGCCGCCGCTCTCACGAGCGCGCGCTCGGCCATGGGCGGGGTGGGAGAGATGTTCCGCGAGGACCTCGACGCCGCCGTGGCCGAGCAGGGGCGGCTGCGGGAGCAGCTCGTGCGTCTCGCCCGTGACCCGCGCGCCGTCGGGGCCCGCGAGCTGCTGCAGCTGCGGCTCGACGCCGCGCTGCTCACCGGTGAGGCGACGCGCCTGGAGGCCAAGGTCGTGGGCGGGCGCGGCTACGCCCTGAACTCGCCCACCGCCCGCCGCGCACGGGAGGCGGCGTTCCTGCCCGTCCAATCGCCCACGGAAGGACACCTGCGGTGGGAACTGCGCAGGCTCGGCTGAGCGGGGTGAGCACCACCTCGGCGTCCGACGACGTCGCGCTGCGCGTCCGCGGCGTCCGCAAGACCTACCCCGGGGCCGCGGGGCCCGCCCTGGACGGGGTGGACCTGACTCTGCGCCGCGGCGAGACGCTCGCCGTGCTGGGGCCCAGCGGTTCCGGGAAGTCCACGCTGCTGCGCGCCATCGCCGGGCTGGAAGCCCTGGACGGGGGCACGATCGAGTTCGGCAACCCGGATGCGCGCCTGGCAGTCGTCTTCCAGTCACCCGCACTGTTCCCGTGGCTGTCCGTGCGCCGCAACCTCGCGCTGGGCGGGCGCTACCGGCGCAACCGCGACCGCTTCGACGAGCGGCACGTGGCCGAGCTGCTCGAGATCCTCGGTCTCGCCGATCTCGCCCATACCCCCGTGCAGGAGCTCTCCGGGGGACAGGCGCAGCGAGTGTCCGTGGGCAGGGCGCTCGCCGTGCGCCCGGACGTGCTGCTGCTCGACGAACCCTTCAGCGCCCTGGACCCCGCGACCCGCGAGGACCTGCAGGCGTGGCTGCGCGGACTCGCCACGGACCTGGACCTGACGGTCTTCCTGGTGACCCACGACGTCGCCGAGGCCATGGCCCTCGGCGACCGCATCGGCTTCTTCGCCGGGCCCCGCGGCTTTCGGCGCCAGTGGGCCCCCGCCCGGGACGGCACCACGGCCGAGCAGATCCTCGCGAGCTACCGCGGCACGGACGACGGCGCGGGAACCTGGGAGATATGAGCGCCCCGCTCACCACCCGACGGGCCGTGCTGCGCGCCGGTGCCGGGGCCGCGGCACTGACCGGTGCGGCGTGGGGCTCCGGCACCCTGTACTCGCGCACGAGCGCGGTCGGCAGCGGTGGCGGCACCTCCCGGCCCGTGCGGATCGGGTACCTCCCCATCACCGACGCGGCGCCCCTGCTCGTCGCCCACGCCAACGGCTACTTCGACGACGCCGGGGTGACCGTGGCACGCCCCGTCATGTTCCGCAGCTGGGCGTCCCTGTCCGAGGGGTTCGTCGCGGGCAAGGTCGACGCGATCCACATGCTCATGCCCATGGCCCTCTACATGCGCTACGGCCTGCAGGCGGACGTGCGGATCACCGCGTGGAATCACACGAACGGCTCCGCGCTCACGGTGCGCCCCGGCATCACCGATCTGCCGCAGCTCGCCGGGGAGACGGTGGCGATCCCGGCGTGGTGGTCGATCCACAACGTCGTGGTGCAGAAGCTGCTGCGCGCGGCTGGGCTGACACCGGTCATGCGGGAGAGCCCCTCGCGCTCGCGGGGCACCGTGGCACTGGTGCCCATGGCACCCGCGGACATGCTGCCCGCCCTGAACAACGGGGTGATCGGCGGCTACGTGGTCGCGGACCCGTTCGACGCCGCCGCGGAGGTCAGGCACGTGGGCACCATCCACCGCTTCCTGGGGGATGTCTGGCGCAACCACGCGTGCTGCGTGACGATGCTGCGCGGCGAGCTGCTGCGGGACCGCCCCGACCAGGCGGGTGGATTCATGGACGCCCTGGTGCGGGCCCAGGCGTGGGCGCGCCAGAACCGTCCGGAGACCGCCGCGGTGCTCGCGGGCGGCTACCTGCCGCAGCCCCGGCCCGTGATCCAGCGGGCCCTGACCTACTCCGCCGCCGACCACGCTGGCGCCCTGCACCACCCGCAGTGGCACGGCGAGACCCTGGACTTCCGGCCGTACCCGTACGCGAGCTTCACCGAGGAGCTCGTGCGCTCAATGAAGGACACGGTGGTGGACGCCCCCGCGGACTTCCTGGGCGGTCTGGAACCCGCCGCCGCACACCGCGAGCTCGTGGACGACACGCTCGTGACCCGAAGCATCGCGAAGGCCGGTGGCTGGGCCGCCTTCGGCCTGGACGGCGCCACACGCACCGAGGAGATCCGCGCATGAGTTCCACGTCCCGCCGCACCGCGTACCCGGGCACCGCGCGTCCTGGGAGCCCGCAGGACGCGACCACCGACCTCGACGCCGCCGCCCCGGGCACCGCCGACGGCTCCCGGGCGGTCCCCGCGCCCGGCCCGTCCCGGACCGCGGGTCCCCGCGGCCGTGCTCATCGCCAGGCCGGTCCGCACCGGGCGGCCGCGTTCGCCTGGGGTGCGGCGGGGGTCCTGGTCACGGTGGCGGCGTGGTGGGCCTTCACCCACGCCGCGGCCGCGGGGTCCACGATGATCGCCGCGTTCCGCCCCGAGCAGCTGCCCGGCGCCGTCGCCTCCCTGTGGCAGCGCGGCGTGGTGCTCCAGGACGCCGCGACGAGCCTGTGGCGCCTGCTGGGCGGTCTGGTCCTCGCCACGGTGCTCGGGGTGCCGCTGGGGCTGATGATCGGCTCGTGGCGGCGGGTGCGGTGGGCGAGCGCGCCGGTCGTGCAGTTCCTGCGCATGGTCTCGCCGCTGTCCTGGGCACCGGTGGCCGTGGCGCTGTTCGGGGTGGGAAGCGCTCCGGTGGTCTTCCTGGTGGCCGCGGCGGCCGTGTGGCCGATCGCCATGAACACGGCCGCCGGCGTCGCCGCACTGGATCCCGCCCACCTGCGCGTGGCCCGCACGCTGGGGGCCACGCCGTTCGAGCGGCTCACCTCCGTGGTGCTGCCGAGCATCCGCCCGTACGTCATGACGGGTGTCCGCCTGGCACTCGGGATCTCGTGGGTCGTGCTCGTGCCCGCGGAGATGCTCGGTGTCAGCACGGGGCTCGGCTACGAGATTCTCAACGCCCGGGACCGGCTGGCCTACGACGAGATGCTCGTGGTGATCCTCGCGATCGGGCTGCTGGGCATCGCCCTGGACGCCCTCGCCCAGTGGCTGCTGCGCGACCGGGTGGTGCGCGACTGAGCCGGGGGGCGGGACCCGTCGGCACGGCCCCGGGTCGTCTGCCGTCACGCGCCGGGGCGGGCTCCTCGCGGGTCAGTCGCGGCGGTGCAGCTCCCATGCCAGATCCAGCAGCTCCCGGGCGGAGTCGGCCCACGTGTGCTCCCGGATCCGGTGCAGTCCCGCCAGCACGCGCTCGCGGGCGAGCCCCGGGTCCGTGAGCTCGCGCACCCGGGCGGCGAACGCGGCGTCGTCGTCCGCGGGGGCGTATCCGGCGGCGTCGCCGGCGACCTCGTGGAAGATCGGCAGGTCGGAGCACACGACCGGCGCGCCCTGGGCGAAGGCCTCGACGAGCGGCAGGCCGTAGCCCTCCGCGCGGGAGGCGGTGACGAGCGCGGCGCAGGTGGTGAGCAGCTCGCGGTACTCGTCCTCGCTGACACCGTGGTGGAAGATCACCTGCGCGCCCTCCGGAATCCGCGAGCGCAGCTCGGCCTCGCGGGCGGGGGTGATGCGGGAGAGCAGGTGCAGCGTGTGCCCGGGCAGGTGGGCCATGGCCCGCACGAGCGTCTCCACGTTCTTGTAGGGCAGGAACGAGCCCATGTACACGAGGTCTGTGCCGCGCCGCGCCAGCCGCTCGAGGGCCTGGTCCTCGGGGATGCCCGACGACGGCGCCGCGTTGGCGACCACGCGCACCTCGCGCTTCGTGAGGTGGTGGGCGAGGATCTGCTCGCGCGAGGTCTCGGAGACCGTGGCCACGGCGTCCGCGCGGTTCAGGGTCAGCCGCTGCGGCCACCACGCCGCGTGGTAGGCGCGCCAGCCCCACTGCACGGGCAGCGGCAGGTCACCGGGGGGCTGCGGGTGGTCGTAGTAGATCAGATCGTGCAGCGTGAGGATCAGGCGGTGGCGGCGCCCCAGGGAGCCCATGGTCTGCATGGGGGAGAAGACGACGTCGGGCGCGTACCTGGTCAGGAGGGCGCCGGTGAACACCTCCGCCGGGGAGGTCACCGACGGCCCCGTGATGGTGGGCAGCTCCGGGAAGAAGCGGCGCTGGGCAGGGTCGCTCACGAGGGCGCACAGCCGGACCCGCGGATCCTCGCGCACGGCGTGCGCGGTGGCGGTGAGCAGCTCGGCGCTGTAGCGGCTGATGCCGTCGTGGTGGTCGGTGCGGATGTAGCGGGCGTCGAAGAGCAGCTTCACCGGTTCTCGTTCTCCCGTGGTCCGCGTGCCCGTGCCTCGCGGTCGAGCTGACCCTCGCCGTCGTGGCCCGCGACCGCCGGGAGCATGCCCGTGAGCTGGTCCGGGGTGGAGGCGGTGGTGTCCGCGAAGGGCAGGCGGTCGTAGCCCTCGAGCGGCTCGGGGGCGGGGGAGGCGAGGAACTCCTCGATGAGCTGCGCGGCCACGAGAGGCGTCTCGTAGTGGATCAGGTGACCCACCCCGGGGATGATCTTCAGGCTGTGGCTGCGGATCCAGCTGGCCATGGTCCGTTGGGAGTCCACGGAGCCGAGGTCGTCGAGCTCGCCCACGACCAGCAGCGTGGGCATGCTCAGCTGCATCGCGACCTCCGCGACCGTGCGGGAGATCGAGGCCTGGTAGGCCTGGCTGAGGACCTCCCTGTTGGCGAACGCGTTGAAGTAGGCCTGGTGCTGGCGCAGGGCGTAGCGCTTGACCTCCGGGTCATCGGACTTGACCATCACGTCCGTCATGAGCTTGACCACGGTGTTCGAGGACAGCAGGGAGGTTCCCAGACGCTTCGGAAGCGAGGCCCCCACCCCGTAGTACAGCTCCGTGAGCTTGGTCAGCCGCCTCTGCGAGCCGGCGAGCGGTGGCTGGGAGATGGGGTTCACGAGCACGAGCCGCTCCACCATCTCCGGGTAGGCGGCGGCGAAGTGGGCGGCCACGGTGGAGCCGAAGGAGTGACCCAGCAGCACGACGCCGGTCCCGGAGTCCGGGGACACGGCGTCGTCGGTGAGGGCGGAGACGAACGCCCGGGTGAACTCCACGTAGTTGGCCACCGAGTGCTCGCGGTCCGGGAAGGGCTCGGAGCGCCCGAAGCCGGGCAGGTCCGGGACGACCACGTGGTACTTCTCCCGCAGGGCGCTCGCGATCAGCTGCAGCCCGTGGTGGTCGCCGCGGAAGCCGTGGAGCATCACAAACAGGGGTTTGCGCTCCTTGTCCGCGTCGTAGAACCAGTACCGCACGCGGTAGCCGTCCAGCTCCACGCTGCGCCGTTCTGCGTAGGGGTTGTCCACGGGGCCTCCAGTCGTCCGGGTTCAGCGCACCCATGGTAGCGGTGGCGCATGGGAACGGACGGCGCGGCGGGCTGGTCTAAACTATGGGGGATCCCCACACGTTCGAGTTGGCGGCGCACGGCCCCGCTCGAGACCGGGGTGAGCGCGGATCCCGGCCCACCCCCAGCGAACCCTGAAGGCGAGGCACGTGAGCGAGCAGAGCACCCCGGAGGCGGGCACCGACTACGACACCCGGAGGATCGAGGACACCTGGTCCGGCTACTGGGAGCGCCACCGGGTCTTCGCACCCCTGGACGACGGCTCCCGGCCGCGGCGCTACGTGCTCGACATGTTCCCCTACCCCTCCGGTGACCTGCATATGGGCCACGCGGAGGCCTTCGCCATGGGGGACGTGGTCTCCCGCTACTGGCTGCACCGCGGCTACGACGTGATGCACCCCATCGGCTGGGACTCCTTCGGGCTGCCCGCGGAGAACGCCGCCATCAAGCGCGACGCCCACCCCGCCGAGTGGACCTACCGCAACATCGACACCCAGCGCGAGTCCTTCAAGCGCTACGCGATCAGCGTGGACTGGGACCGTGAGATCCACACCTCGGACCCCGAGTACTACCGGTGGACCCAGTGGCTGTTCCTGCAGTTCTACTCCCACGGTCTCGCCTACCGGAAGGACTCCCCGGTCAACTGGTGCCCCAAGGACCAGACCGTGCTCGCCAACGAGCAGGTGGTCAACGGGCTGTGCGAGCGCTGCCACACCCCCGTGACCAAGAAGTCCCTGAACCAGTGGTACTTCAAGATCACCGACTACGCCCAGCGGCTGCTCGACGACATGGCCGAGCTCGAGGGCCACTGGCCCGAGCGCGTGCTCGCCATGCAGCGCAACTGGATCGGGCGCTCCGAGGGTGCGCACGTGAACTTCGTGATCGAGGGCGCCCCCGCCGAGGGCGCGGACCCCTCCGACACCTCCGGGCGCACCGTCACCGTGTTCACCACCCGCCCGGACACCCTCTACGGCGCCACGTTCTGCGTGGTCGCCGCAGACGCCCCCATCGCAGCGGAGATCGTGGCCCCGGAGCAGGCAGAGGCGCTCGCCGCGTACCGCGAGGAGGTCAAGGCGCTGTCGGACATCGAGCGCCAGGCCTCGGACCGTGAGAAGACCGGTGTGTTCCTGGGCCGCTGGGCCGTGAACCCGCTGACCGGGGAGAAGCTGCCGGTGTGGGCCTCGGACTACGTGCTCGCCGACTACGGCACCGGCGTCATCATGGCGGTGCCCGCCCACGACCAGCGTGACCTGGACTTCGCCCGCGCGTTCGACCTGCCCGTGCGCACCGTGCTGGACACCGGCGAGGAGGACCCCTTGGTCACCGGTGTGGCCGCCGTCGGCGACGGCACGCTCGTGAACTCCGGGCCGCTGGACGGGCTGCCCAAGGCCGAGGCGCTGGACAAGGCCATCGAGATCGTGACCGAGGCCGGCACCGGCGAGCGCCACGTGAACTTCCGGCTGCGCGACTGGCTGCTGTCCCGGCAGCGCTTCTGGGGTGCACCCATCCCGATCATCCACTGCGGTGCGTGCGGCGAGGTGCCGGTGCCCGAGGGCCAGCTGCCGGTGCGGCTGCCCGAGGACCTGCGCGGCGAGCAGCTGGCGCCCAAGGGGCAGAGCCCGCTCGCGGCGGCGTCGGAGTGGGTCAACGTCGAGTGCCCCGCGTGCGGCGGTCCCGCCAAGCGCGACACCGACACCATGGACACGTTCGTGGACTCCTCCTGGTACTACCTGCGCTACGCGTCCCCGCAGGACGAGACCGCGCCGTTCGAGCGTGCCGCGGTGGACCGGTGGCTGCCGGTGGACCAGTACGTGGGCGGTGTGGAGCACGCGATCCTGCACCTGCTGTACTCGCGGTTCTTCACCAAGGCCCTCTACGACTTCGGGCTGGTCGGGTTCACGGAGCCGTTCAAGGCGCTGCTGAACCAGGGACAGGTGCTCAACGGCGGCAAGGCGATGTCCAAGTCCCTGGGCAACGGCGTGGACTTGGGCGAGCAGCTCGACGAGTTCGGCGTGGACGCCGTGCGCCTGACCATGGTCTTCGCCTCCCCGCCGGAGGACGACGTCGACTGGTCGGACGTCTCGCCCCAGGGCGCCCAGAAGTTCCTCGCCCGCGCGTGGCGCCTCGCGCAGGACTGCACGTCGGACCCCGCCGCACCGTTCGCCGACGGTGACCGGGCGCTGCGCGGCACCACCCACAAGACGGTGGTGGACTCCGAGCAGCTGCTGGACTCCGGGAAGTTCAACGTGGTCATCGCCCGCACCATGGAGCTGGTCAACGCGGTGCGCAAGGCCATTGACTCCGGCTGCGGTCCCGCGGATCCCGCCGTGCGCGAGGCCGTGGAGGCTGTCACGATCCTGCTGAGCCTCGTGGCGCCCTACACCTCCGAGGACATGTGGCGCCTGCTGGGCCACGAGGACTCCGTGGTGCGCGCCCCGTGGCCCACCGTGGACCCCGCGCTGCTCGTGGAGGACACCGTGACCGCCGTCGTGCAGGTCAAGGGCAAGGTCCGCGACCGCCTGGAGGTCCCCGCGGACATCTCCGAGGCGGACCTGGAGACCGCGGCCATGGCCTCGGAGACGGTCCAGCGGCTGCTCGCGGACGCCACGGTGCGCAAGGTGATCGTGCGCGCACCCAAGCTCGTGAACATCGTGGTCTGATGACCGCCCACGGTTGCCGGAGCCCGTCCCCAGACTCGCACGAGTGGCAGGGCGGGCTCCGCCCGTTCTCGGGGCCCGGTCATGAACCGCGGTCCCACCCGCACCCGGGGCTGCGCACGGACTGCAACGCCCCGCGGGAGCGACAGGGCTGGCAGCCGGGCCCCGTTACTTCGCCCTCCGGGCCCGACGCCGCCGCGCCCCGCCGCGTGGCGGTCGTCACCGACAGTGCCGCGGCCCTCCCCGCCTCCTGGGTCCGTGCGTTCGAGGCCGCCCCAGGGTTCGCGCTCGTGGACATGCCCGTGCTCATCGACGGGCAGCTGCGCACCGAGGACGAGTCGGACACGCTCTCCTCGCTCGTCGTGGCGCTCGCCGAGGGAAAGCCGGTGACCACCTCGCGTCCTGCACCGGGTGCGCTGCGGGCCGCGTACCGGCGCTTCGAAGCGGAGGGCTCCGACGCCGTCGTCTCCGTCCACCTGTCTGGGGAGCTCTCCGGCACGGTGGGTGCGGCGCGAATCGCCCGGCAGGAGATCGGGATCCCTGTGCGGATCGTGGACACCGCTAGCGCGGGGCTCGGGCAGGGACTGGCGGTGCGCGCGGCGCTGGAGGCGGCGGCGTCGGGGGCCGGGATCGACGACGTCGCCCAGGCCGCCCGCGAGGCCGCCCAGCGTGCGCAGGTGCTCATCCAGGTGCGATCGCTGGAGACGCTGCGCCGCGGCGGGAGAATCAACCCGACTACGGCGATGGTGGGATCCATGCTGCAGATCAAGCCGTTGCTGAGCCTGTCGGAGGGGAAGATCGTCACCGTGGAGCGGCCGGTGTCCTTGGCGAAGGCGCGGGCGCGGTTCATGACGCTCGTGGGGGAGGCGCTTGCCCACGCGGAGCCCGAGCGGCCCGTGCTGTGCGTGCATCACGTGGCCGATGCGAACGGGGCACGGGAGATCGGCGAGGTGCTGCGGGACCGCTACCGCCCCGAGGCCGAGCTGGTGATCAGCGACTTGCCGCCCGTGCTTAGCGCGCACGTGGGGCTCGGGACGAAGGCCGCGGTGGTGGAGGGGATTGCTGCTGATGCGTGGAGTACGAGTAATACAACGGGGTATTGACACATATGGATAAGTAATGCTATTTCTTAGGGGAATTCCCCCTTCTACCATCCACGCAGCAAACGCTCCTCGAGGTGAGTAACTTATGAAAAGCAATAGACTCTCTAATATATTCGGATATGGAGTTTTGGGGCAATTCTCCTATACTATTAATTATGACGAGGGCACCCCGGGCTTACTTAGATTAATATATGCTCCAAATGGTCGCGGGAAGACAAATTTTTTACGTTCGGTGGCAGCTATATTGACCGGAGACGTGGATTCACTCGAAGCCATAATCGAGATACCGATTCAGGGCGTACGTATTGAATTCGAAGGTGGGGGGTGCATATCCTTTGAGCGGGAGGGTAACCTAATTGGAAATTACGTCGCTTCGGTATTACCAAAAGAATCGGGAGAATGGGTTAAATGGCTC
>NZ_BJNW01000005.1 GCF_006539885.1 Kocuria varians
CCTACACGCGGTGGCTCCATCACTACAATCACCACAGACCCCACACCGGCATCGGCGGCCAAACACCCTCACAACGCGTTCACAACGTCGCGGGGAAGTACAGCTAGACCTCGGAGCGCGCCGTCTCGTCGAGCCACGGGGCGCGCATCGACGCCGGGCCCAGGTCTGCGATGGAACCGGCACCCATGAGCATCATGTCCGTGCGGATCTGCGCCTCGAGCAGCTCGATCACGCGGGAGACCCCCTGCTCGCCACCGGCCATGAGTCCGTACAGGTACGCCCGCCCGATCAGCACGAAGTCCGCCCCCGCGCACAGGGCGGTGACCACGTCCGCGCCGGAGAGCACACCGGAGTCCAGGATCAGGGGGACGTCCGGTCCAACCTCCTCGCGCACCCCCGGCAGGGAGGTCAGCGCCACGGGGGCGCGGTCCAGCTGGCGGCCGCCGTGGTTGGAGACCACCAGGCCGTCCGCGCCCACGCCCATGGCCCGCCGGGCGTCCTCGCGCGTGAGGATGCCCTTCACGAAGAGCTGGCCGTCCCAGTGCTCACGGATCCACGCGAGGTCGTCCAGGTCCAGACCCGGGTCGAACATGGACGAGATCAGGTCCGCCAGCGTGGACGAGGTGTTGGAGAGCGAGGCGAACTTCAGCGAGTCCGTGGTGAGGAAGTTGAACCACCACTCGGGCCGGTAGGAGGCGTCCAGCACGGTCGCGGCGGTCAGGCGTGGCGGGATCACCATGCCGTTGCGCACGTCGCGCAGCCGCTGCCCCGGAACGGGGGTGTCCACCGTGACGAGCAGCGTGCGCACCCCGGCGGCCTTCGCGCGCTGGATCAGGTCCAGGGACGCCGCGTGGTCGCGCCACAGGTACAGCTGGAACCACCTCTCGGCGTCCGGTGCGGCGTCGTTGACCTCCTCGATGGAGCGCGTGCCCATGGTGGAGAGCGAGAACGGGATCCCGGCGCGCTCGGCCGCGCGGACTCCCCCGATCTCCCCCTCCGCGTGCATGAACCGGGTGAAGCCGGTGGGCGCAATCCCGAACGGCAGGGCGCTGCGGAACCCGGCGATCTCCGTGCTCAGGTCCGCGGCGTCCGTGCCGTGCAGGATCTTCGGCAGCAGCTCCACGGACTCGAAGGCCTCGCGGCTGCGGCGGTACGTCAGTTCCTGGCCGGCCGCGCCGTCCACGTAGTCGAAGGCGGGTTTCGGGGTGCGACGCCGCGCGATCCGCCGCAGTGCCTCGACGTCCGCGGCCTTCGCGAGCCGGGCCGCGCGACGGTCCGGGTTGAACGAGCCGAACTGCATGAGCGGCTTGAGCTCCGAGAGCTGGGGCAGGTGACGTTTCACGAGTCCTCCGGTGGTCGCGGTACGGGAACATCTGTCACCCTCCATACTGGCGCGCCCGCGCTGGGAGCGCAATGACGAACGGCACGGCACCGACCGTGTGGTCGTGTGCCGTGCCGTTCACCAGTGTCCGGGGACGGGACCTCAGATGTTGAAGCCCAGGGCGCGCATCTGGTCGCGGCCGTCCTCCGTGATCCGCTCCGGACCCCACGGGGGCATCCAGATCCAGTTCACGTGCCACTCGTCGACCGCCGGTGCCAGGTTCTGGGCCACCTGCTCCTCGATGACGTCCTGCAGCGGGCAGGCCGCCGTGGTCAGGGTCATGTCGAGGCGCAGGGAGGCGTCGTCCTGGTACTGCAGGCCGTACAGCAGCCCGAGGTCCACGATGTTCACGCCCAGCTCGGGGTCGATCACGTTCTTCAGCAGATCCGTGATCTCCTCCAGGGATGCCTGGCCCTGGGGGCCGGACTCCTGGGCGGGAGCGGTCTCTGTGGAATCACTCATGGCGTCCTCCTCCGGTGTCGTGTGCGGGGTCTACTTGGCCGCGGCCTGCACGTAGCGGTCGTAGCCCTCGTTCTCGAGCTGCTCCGCGAGCTCGGGCCCGCCCTGGTCCACCACGCGGCCGTCCGAGAACACGTGCACGAACTGCGGCTTGATGTAGCGCAGGATGCGCGTGTAGTGCGTGATGAGCATGATGCCCGTGTTGTCGTTCTCCAGGGCGCGGTTGACGCCCTCGGAGACGATCTTCAGGGCGTCCACGTCGAGGCCGGAGTCGGTCTCGTCGAGCAGCGCAATCTTCGGCTTGAGGATCTCGAGCTGCAGGATCTCGTGACGCTTCTTCTCGCCACCGGAGAAGCCCTCGTTCACGTTGCGCTGGAGCATGTCGGTGTCGATCTTCAGCTGCTCCATGTGCGAGCGGACGTCCTTGGTCCACGTGCGCAGGGAGGGGGCCTCGCCGTCGACGGCCGTCTTGGCCGAGCGCAGGAAGTTCGAGGTGGTCACGCCGGGGATCTCCACCGGGTACTGCATGGCCAGGAAGAGGCCGGCGCGGGCGCGCTCGTCCACGGACATGGCCAGCACGTCCTGGCCGTCCAGGGTCACGGAACCGGAGTCGACCTGGTACTTGGGGTGGCCGGCGATCGTGGAGGCCAGCGTGGACTTGCCCGAGCCGTTGGGGCCCATGATCGCGTGCACCTCACCGGAGTTGATGGTCAGGTTCACGCCCTTGAGGATGGGCTTGGTGGACTCGTCGTCCAGGATGACGGACGCGTGGAGGTCCTTGATCTCCAGAGTGGACATGTGGTGTTTCTCCTTGTGGTCGTGGGCACCCGCCCCGTTCGGGGACCGGGGTGCGACGTTCGTGGGTGAGGGCGACGGCGCGGTGCCGGGGCTCAGTTCTCGGTGCGGGCGAGCTCGTCCTCGAGGGACGCGCGCAGCTGCTCCTCGAGGGCCTCGACGCCCACCTGCTGGATGATCTCGAACAGGAACCCGCGGACCACCAGGCGGCGTGCCTGGTCCTCCGGGATGCCGCGGGACATCAGGTAGTACAGGTGCTCGTCGTCCAGCTGACCCGTGGTGGACGCGTGACCCGCGCCGGCGATCAGACCGGTCTCGATCTCCAGGTTCGGCACCGAGTCCATGCGCGGGCCGTCGTTGAGGATCAGGTTGCGGTTGAGCTCGTACGTGTCCGTACCCTCGGCCTCAGCGCGGATCAGGACGTCCCCGACCCACACGCCGTGGGCGTTCTCGCCCTGCAGCGCGGACTTGTAGTTCACGCGCGAGCGGCAGCGCGGCACCGAGTGGTCCACGAACAGGCGGGACTCCAGGTGCTGGCCCTCGTCCACGAACGTGAGGCCGTACATGGCCACGTCGCCGCCGGTGGCCGTGAAGCGGGTGGAGGGGGTCACGCGCACGAGGTCCCCTCCCAGGCTCACGAGCACGTGCTTGAACGTGGCGTCCTTGCCCAGCTTCGCCTGCTGCGAGGAGGCGTGCACGGAGTCGTCCGTCCACTCCTGCAGCGAGACCACGGTGAGGTTGGCGCCGTCGCCCACGGAGAACTCGACGTTCTGGGAGAGCACGGCGGTGCCCACGTGGCGCAGCACCACGAGCGCGTGGGAGTTCGTCCCGGCGTCGACCACCACGTGCTGGGCGGCCGGCTGCTCGGACTCGCCCGTGAACGTGACGATCACGGGCTCGGAGACCTCGGTGTCGCGCGGGACCGAGATGACGGTGGCCTCGCGGAACGCGGACCACGCGTTCGCGGAGACCCGGTCCTCGGGGATCCCGGCGGAGCCGATGCGCTCGTCGTCGCGCGGCACCGAGGTGATCTCCACGGCGTCGTCCCCCGTCACGGAGACCGCCGGAGCGGGCCCGTCCAGGGTGGAGTCATCGAGACCGCGCAGGCGCTTGAGCGGGGTGAACCGCCAGTCCTCGAGCTTGGTGGTCAGGGGCGGGAAGTCCGCGACGTCGTAGGACGTGAACCGCCCGGCGCGCGAGGAGTCCGGCACGCCGGAGATGTCACCGT
Organism: Kocuria varians; assembly: GCF_006539885.1. GTDB lineage: Bacteria > Actinomycetota > Actinomycetes > Actinomycetales > Micrococcaceae > Kocuria > Kocuria varians. The sequence continues at coordinate 3,864 of NZ_BJNW01000005.1, forward strand.
GCTCCGTGTGCCTGATCTCGGGTTCACCGGCCTGGTTGCGGCCTTCCTGCAGGGTCTCGCCCTCCTGGCTCATGCCGGGGATGGCCACGCGGTCCTCACCGGTGGGGACCCCGTCCACCTCCTCGGTGGTGTCCTGGCTGTCGCGGGCGGTCTGATCAGTGGTGGACATATCAGCCAACGGATCCTTCCATTTGAAGTTCGATGAGACGGTTGAGCTCGAGCGCGTACTCCATGGGCAGCTCGCGGGCGATCGGCTCGACGAAGCCGCGCACGATCATCGCCATGGCCTCCTCCTCCGGCATGCCCCGCTGCATCAGGTAGAACAGCTGCTCCTCCGAGACGCGGGAGACCGTGGCCTCGTGGCCCATGGTGACGTCGTCCTCGCGGATGTCCACGTACGGGTAGGTGTCCGAGCGGGAGATCGTGTCCACCAGCAGGGCGTCGCACACCACGTTGGACTTCGAGTGGGTGGCGCCCTCGCGCACCTGCACCAGACCGCGGTAGGCCGAGCGGCCGCCGTTGCGGGCCACCGACTTGGAGACGATCGAGGAGGACGTGTTAGGCGCGATGTGCACCATCTTGGAGCCGGTGTCCTGGTGCTGGTTCTCGCCGGCGAAGGCGATGGACAGGGTCTCGCCGCGGGCGTGCTCACCGGTCATGTACACCGCGGGGTACTTCTGGGTGACCTTGGAGCCGATGTTGCCGTCGATCCACTCCATGGTGGCGCCCTCGTGCGCGATCGCACGCTTGGTCACCAGGTTGTACACGTTGTTGGACCAGTTCTGGATGGTCGTGTACCGGACGCGGGCGTTCTTCTTGCAGATGATCTCCACCACGGCGGAGTGCAGCGAGTCCGTCTTGTAGATCGGGGCGGTGCAGCCCTCGATGTAGTGGACGTAGGAGTCCTCGTCCGCGATGATCAGCGTGCGCTCGAACTGGCCCATGTTCTCCGTGTTGATGCGGAAGTAGGCCTGCAGCGGGATGTCCACGTGCACGCCCTTGGGCACGTACACGAACGAGCCGCCGGACCACACGGCCGTGTTCAGCGCGGCGAACTTGTTGTCGCCCACGGGGATCACGGTGCCGAAGTACTCCTCGAAGAACTCGGGGTGCTCCTTCAGCGCGGTGTCCGTGTCCATGAAGATCACGCCCTGGGCCTCGAGGTCCTCGCGGATCTGGTGGTAGACCACCTCGGACTCGTACTGCGCGGCCACGCCGGCCACGAGCCGGTTGCGCTCGGCCTCGGGGATGCCGAGCTTCTCGTACGTGTTGCGGATGTCGTCCGGCAGCTCCTCCCAGGAGCCCGCCTGCTGCTCCGTGGAGCGCACGAAGTACTTGATGTTGTCGAAGTCGATCCCGGAGAGGTCCGCGCCCCACGTGGGCATGGGCTTGCGGTCGAAGAACTTCAGACCCTTCAGCCGCAGCTTGGTCATCCACTCCGGCTCGCTCTTCTTGGCCGAGATGTCCCGGACGACGTCCTCGTTGATGCCGCGGCGTGCCGAGGCGCCGGCGTCGTTCTTGTCGGACCAGCCGTACTGGTACTGTCCGATCCCCTCGAGCTCCGGGTTCATCTCCAGGATCTCGGAAATCGTGGTGTCGCCTGTCGTGTTGCCCGCGGAGTCCGCGGCAGCGATGCGCTCGGTCATGACAACCCTCCCTGTTGTGCGCTTGTGTGGTTGGTGGAAAGCGTGGATGCCGCGCTGCGCAGCTGCAGCGGGACGTGTGTGGTGCAGACGTGCGCACCCGCGGCCATGGTGGAGAGCCTGCGGACGTCCACGTCCAGCAGCTCGGAGATCATCTCGGTCTCCTGCTCGCAGAACTCGGGGTGCTCGTGGGCGATCTCCTGGATCGGGCAGTGGCCCTGGCACAGCTGGGCGGAGCGCAGCGTCACGCCGCGGGGCCCGCGCGGGGTCACCGTGGTGTGGGACGCCACGAAGCCGTCGCGGCTCAGGGCGGCGGTGAGCGCGTTGAGCCGGTCCTCGACGTCGGGCCCGGCGGACTCGACCTGCGGCCGGTAGCGCTCGCGCATGCGGTCGAAGTGGTCCGAGACGAAGGCGCGGACGAGGTCCTCGCCGCCCACGCGCTGCATCGTGCCGATCGCGTTGCGCGCGAGCCCCAGGTAGTCGGTCCCCAGCTGCTCGTGGCCGCCGGGTGCGACGACGTAGCGGCGCGCCGGGCGTCCCGCGCCGGAGCGGGCGCCCCGCACAAACGAGACCTCGATGATCTGCTCGGCCTCGAGCGCGTCCAGGTGGCGGCGGACCGCCGCGGGTGTCAGACCCAGGTCCTTGGCGATCTGTGCCGCCGCGATGGGGCCGTGGGCGAGCACCAGCGAGAGCACCCGCGAACGGGTGGTGTCATCCTGGTCCGTGCGGACCGCGGGTGTGCGGTCCGTGGCAGGTGAACTCATGCTCAGTGGTACTTCCTTCGGGGACGTCGTGCGTGGGAGAACGGGGTGCGGCGGGGGCGGCCTGCGCACCTGTCTGCTCCGGGGCGTGGCGCCTCGCAGAAGACACGCAATACACAACGAGCGTATGCGGTATTCCATTCCCGTCAAAAACGGTCCGGCCCCTCTCGCGCCCTCTCGCGCGCGCGTGAGCCGCACCGGCGGATGGGTCCAGCCGAGGGGACACGGCCCGCGTGCCACGGCTCGCGGCAACGGCCGGCCCCGAGGTTCTAGACTGACCGGGTGCAGATGCCGTCCGAACCCGCCCTCGCCCCTCACACGCCCTCCCCCGGCCCGGCCACCGCGGCTCTGCAGGTGGACGGTCTGGTGAAGACGTTCGAGGGTCGCGGCGAACCCGTGCAAGCGGTCCGGGGGCTGAGCATGGCGGCCCACCACGGGCGGATCACCGCCCTGCTCGGCGCCAACGGGGCCGGCAAGACCACCACCCTGCAGTGCGCCCAGGGACTGCAGCGTCCCACGTCCGGCACCGTGCGGCTGCTGGGTGAGGACCCCTGGCAGGCCTCCGCCGATCTGCGCGCGCGTGTGGGCGTCATGCTCCAGGACGGCGGGCTCCCCCAGTCGGTGCGTCCGGGCGAGCTGCTGCGCCACGTCAGCCGGCTCTACGCGGACCCCGCCCCCGTGGACGAGCTCGTGGAGCGGCTGGGCATCGGCTCCTTCCTGGGAACTGGCATCCGCCGCCTCTCGGGTGGTCAGAAGCAGCGTGTGGCCCTGGCCGCCGCCCTCGTAGGCCGCCCGGACGTCCTCTTCCTGGACGAGCCCTCCGCGGGGTTGGACCCGCGCTCGCGCAACATCGTCTTCGAGCTCGTGCGGCAGCTGCGCGACTCCGGCGTGTGCATCATCCTGACCACCCACCTCATGGACGACGCCGCCCGGCTCGCCGACTATGTCTACATCGTCAACAGCGGCACCGTGGCCGCCCAGGGCACCGTGGCCGAGCTCGTGAGCGCCGAGCAGGAGGCACCGCTCGTGATGACCGTGACCCTTGCACCGCAGCAGGCCCACCGCCTGCGCGACGACCCACCCTGGCGCACCCCGCGCTTCGCCGACGTCGAGTGGAGCGTCAAGGACCGCACCGTGGTCCTCACGGGCCCCCTGGACGCCGCACGCGTCCGCGAGGTCACGCAGTGGGCCACCCTGCACGACCACCTGCCGGAGGCGCTGAGCGTGCAACCCCGATCCCTCGAGGACGTCTTCCTGGAAGTCTCCGGGCGTGATGCCCGGTGAACCGCGAGAACCTGGACGAGAAGCAGGCCGTTTCCGCGGACGGCACGCGCGGTGCGGGCAGCCCGACGCACGACGGCGCCGCGGGCCCCCGGGCGGCGTCGTTGACCCGGCGCGTGCTCGCGCAGGCGCGGTTCGAGACCGTGACCATGGTTCGCAACGGCGAGCAGCTGCTGCTGCTCGTGATCCTGCCGGTCATGGCGCTCGTGGCGCTGACCATGACGGATCTGCTGGACCCGTACCGCACGGACGGTGCCTCGCGCGTGGACGTGGCGGTGCCCGGGATCCTGGTGCTGTGCGTGATCTCCAGCGCCTTCTCCGGCCAGGGCATCCAGACCGGATTCGACCGCCGCTACGGGGTGCTGCGCTATCTCTCCACCACGCCACTGGGGCGCTCGGGGCTGATCGCGGGGAAGTTCCTGGCGATCATGGCGGTGCTCGTCCTGCAGTACGTCATCATCGCGGTCGTGGCGGTCTTCCTGGGCTGGCAGCCGCCCGTGCTCGCGGTGGTGGGCTCGATCCCGCTGCTGGTGCTGGTGGCGGTCTCGTTCACGGGCCTGGGCATGCTGATCGCCGGAACCCTGCGCGCCGAGGCGACCCTCGCCGTGCTCAACGTCGTGTGGGTGGCCCTGGCCGCCGGTGGCGGTGTGCTGTTCCCGCTCACCACCCTGCCCGCGTGGGCCTCGTGGTGCGTGCAGTGGTTGCCCTCCGCCGCGGCGGGCGAGCTGATGCGCGAGTGCTTCCTGGGAAGCACCACCACGTTCGTCCCCCTGCTCGTGCTTGGGGCCTGGGCGGTGCTCAGCTGGGCCGCCACGGTCAAGTGGTTCAAGTGGGTCTGAGCACACCCCGCTGAGCCCGTGCCGCCGGGGGTCCGCGAGCCTCCCCTCGGTACACTGGGAGGGACTCGTACCCTCTGCCCCTGGATGCACCGCTCATGTCTGATCTCACCCGTCCCACCGCTGCCGACTCCTTCTGGTGGCCCCGTACCGTGACCCCGTGGGTGCGCGGTCTGGCGGTGGCCTCCCTGCTCACGAACTCGCTGCTGATCCTCACCGGCGGACTCGTGCGGCTCACCGGTTCGGGCCTCGGCTGCCCCACGTGGCCTCGCTGCTCGCCGGACTCCTGGACCAACACGCAGGAGATGGGCATCCACGGCATCATCGAGTTCGGCAACCGCCTGCTCACGTTCGTGCTGGCGGTCGTCGCGGTGCTGATGTTCCTGTCCGTGATGCGGATGTTCCGCTCGCACCCCAAGCTGTTCTGGCTCGCCCTCGCGCTGGGCGTGGGCATCCCGCTGCAGGCGGTCGTGGGTGGCATCACCGTGCTCGTGGGCCTGCACCCGCTGATGGTCGGTGTCCACTACCTGATCTCCGCGGCCATGATCTCGCTGTCCACGCTGCTCGTGCTCAACACGCGGCGTGAAAGCCTCTCCGCCGTGGCCCTCGAGCAGCGCCCGGGTCAGCTGCGCTCCTCCCGCACCGCGGTGCGCGTCCTGGCCGTGCTCGTGGGTGTGCTGAGCTCGGTGATCCTCTACCTGGGCACGCTCGTCACGGGCACGGGCGTCCACGCCGGTGACGACTCCAGCGCGCGTCTCGCGTTCAACTCGGTGGACATCACGCGCGCGCACGCCGTGCCGGTCTACCTGCTGACCTTCACCGTGGTGGCCGGGATCGTCCTGTGCCTCGTGAAGCAGTTGCCCCGTGTGCTGCGCAACGCCTACCTGATCATGGCCGGGATCATCGTGGCCCAGGGTCTCGTGGGCTACTACCAGTACTTCAACCACGTGCCGGTGCCCGCCGTGGCGCTGCACATGGTGCTCTCCGCCGTGCTGATCTGGGGCGCCACACGCGTGGTCTCGTTCTCGTTCTACCTGGCGCAGGACCAGCACGAGCACGCCGCGCCGGTGGACTTCTCCACGGTCTCGGACGACGACGCCGCCGTCCAGCCCGTGCGCTGAGTCGTCGCCGCCCCGCTGCCGGGACGGGCGGTCATCCTGCCGCGCGGCCGGTTGCGGGCCCTGAAGGTGACCGCCCCTCGATGTGACCCGGAGTGGGACGGCTCAGAGCGACGTCGCCGTGGGTGCCTCCGCGCGGAGCTGATCGACCGCCTGGGCCAGCGCATTCTTGCTGTGGGACGGGATGGGCAGCAGGGGCCGCCGCGGGGCACTGGTGCGCACACCGCAGACCTCCGCCAGCGCGTAGAGCACGGACAGCGGCCGTTCGTGGCCCATCAGCTGCATGAGGGGACGCAGCGCGCGGCTCCACGCCGCCGCGTCGTCCACGCGGCCCTCGCCGACCGCCCGGTGGAACGCGACGAACTCCGGCGCGAGCAGCGCCGCCATGCCGCTGTGCCACGCGGCGTCCGGGTACTCGTCCACGATCAGCTGGTCCCGGCTCACGCCGTGCACGGTTCCCGGTTCGGACTGCTGCGCGAAGAGCAGCTGGCGCGAGTGGAAAAGCCTGCCGGATGCGGCGGTGTCCTTGAACGCGACCACGTTGTCGAGCCAGGACAGCTCCGCGGCGAGCTCCACCGGGTACGTGAAGCCCGTGGTGGAGGGATTGTTGTAGAGGCACAGCGGGAGGGAGACGGCGGAGGCGACCGTCTCGACCTGGTCCGCGATCTCCTGTGACACGAGCGGGATGTAGCTCACCGGGCTCAGCACGAGGCCGTCCGCTCCGTTGTTCTCGGCGGAGTACGCGAGCTGGAGCACCTCGCGGGTGGTGATGGCGGAGATCCCCACGCCCACGGGGACACCGGAACCGGCGGCGGCCCGCACCGCCGTGCGCACGACCTCCGCGCGTTCCTGGGCGTCCAGGTACGCGAAGAGACCGGACGTTCCGAGAACCACCACGCCGTCGACACCGCTGCGCGCGATCCGGGCCACGGAGCACTCGAGTGAATCGAGGTCCAGGGCCCCGCCGGGCTGCAGGGGGGTCACGGGATAGGCGGTCACACCGGAGAAGGTCATGGGCAGCATGCCATCAGTTTAGGTGACCCTAACCGCTGGCCGGCATCAACCGAACGGTGGATGCCCTGCCACTTCGTCGGGCGCGGGACCCGGAGGGCGTGGGGCTCAGCGGTGCCCCGGTCCCGGCAGAACGCGGCGCCGCGGTCCCGCAACGACAAGGCCCCCGCGACCGCAGCGGTCACGGGGGGGCTCGGACGAGGGTGCCTTAGAAGATGGGGCCGCCCATGAACGGGTCCAGCGCCACGCCCACGAACACGAACGTGATGTAGGCGATGGAGCCGTGGAAGACGTACATGGCCTGCTTGAGGGTGGGCTTGCCTGCCGTGGCGAGGCCGTAGAGCTTGTGGCAGTGGTAGGTGAACCAGCCGCCGGAGACCAGGGCGATGATGCCGTACACCCAGCCCGCACCGCCCACGGGGATCAGCAGCAGCGAGCAGATCACGGTGGCCCATGCGTAGAGCACCACCTGGGCGCCCACGGTGCGCGCGGTGTCCACGGCCCCGAGCATGGGAACGCCGGCGCGGGAGTAGTCCTCCGCGTACTTCATGGACAGCGGCCAGTAGTGCGGGGGCGTCCACAGGAAGATGAACATGAAGAGCACCAGGGCCGGCCACTCGAGGGTGCCGCGCACGGCTGCCCAGCCGATCAGCACGGGCATGCACCCGGCGAGCCCGCCCCACACGATGTTCTGGGCCGTGCGGCGCTTGAGGACGATGGAGTAGAAGACCGCGTAGAGCGCGATGGCCACCACTCCCAGCACGCCGCACAGGACGCTCACACCCAGGGTCAGCCAGGCGACGGCCACGGCGGAGAGCAGCCACGCGAAGACCAGGGCCTCACGGTCGCTGACCTCGCCGGTCACGAGGGGCCGTTTGGCCGTGCGGCGCATCAGCCGGTCCTCGTTGCGGTCGATGTAGCAGTTGAACGCCCCGGCGGCTCCGGCGGCGAGCGTGCCGCCGATCAGCGTGTTGAGCACGAGCCACAGGTTCGGTACGCCCTGCTGGGCGAAGAACATGGTGGGGATGGTGGCCACGAGCAGCAGCTCGATGATCCGGGGCTTCGTCAGCGCAACGTACGCCTTGACCTTGCGGCCCACGGTCATCGGTCCCTCGTAGCCCACGGGAGCGACCTCCGCGATGCGGGCGCCGGCTGCTCCGTGGCCGTGCGACGCCGAGGCTCCTGAGGGTTCCGGGTGCGTCGCGGTGTCGAGGTGATTCACGGAATCGATGCTCCAAAGAACGGTGGTGTCCCACCCGTGGGCGGAATGGTCCGGGCGGGGCGAGACGGGCTCGCGCCGACACCCGGTCAGCAGTATAGCCGTCGAGGCTCCAAAAGGCCCTCGTGATGAAGCCCACGATGAGCCGTGAGCGATCAACCCGTGGGACGTCCCTGACGCGCGCGGCCCCCGCGGACTAAGGTTGAGCGCGGAACAGGCGTTCCGGCACGCCCGGTGATCGACGATGCCGCCGGCCGGACGCCCCGCACCATCCACTCCCAGGAAAGGGGCTCGCCACCGTGCCGAACCTTGAGCAACCGTTGAACTGGACCGAACAGGACGCCCGTGCGGTGGACACCGCCCGAGTCCTCGCCGCGGACGCCGTGCAGAAGGTCGGCAACGGCCACCCCGGCACGGCCATGTCCCTGGCCCCCGTGGCGTACCTGCTCTTCCAGAAGGTGATGCGCCACGACCCGTCGGACGACCGCTGGACCGGCCGCGACCGCTTCATCCTCTCCCCCGGCCACACCTCCCTGACGCTGTACCTGCAGCTGTTCTTCTCCGGCTACGGCCTGGAGATGGAGGACCTGGAGTCGCTGCGCACGTGGGGCTCCAAGGTCCCCGGCCACCCCGAGTACCGCCACACCACCGGTGTGGAGATCACCACCGGTCCGCTCGGCCAGGGTCTCGCCTCCTCCGTGGGCTTCGGCTACGCGCAGCGCTACACCCGCGGCCTCTTCGACGCCGACGCCCCCGCGGGCCAGTCCCCGTTCGACCACCACGTGTTCGTGATCGCCTCCGACGGCGACCTCCAGGAGGGCATCACCTCCGAGGCCTCCTCGCTCGCGGGCACGCAGGAGCTCGGCAACCTCGTGGTGATCTACGACGACAACAAGATCTCCATCGAGGACGACACCAACGTGGCGTTCAACGAGGACGTCCTCGGGCGCTACGCCGCCTACGGCTGGGACACCGCCCGCGTGGACTGGCGCAACGGCGGGGAGTACAAGGAGGACGTCGAGGCGCTCTACGACGCGATCGTGGCGGCCACGAAGGTCACCGACAAGCCCTCGATCATCGCCCTGAGCACGATCATCGGCTGGCCCTCCCCCAACAAGCAGAACACCAGCGGCGTGCACGGCTCGGCGCTCGGCGCGGACGAGGTCGCCGCCACGAAGAAGGTTCTCGGCTTCGACCCGGAGAAGTCCTTCCAGATCGAGCCGGAGATCCTCGCCCACGTGCGCGAGGTCGCCGAGCGCGGCAAGCAGGAGCGCGCCGAGTGGGAGAAGTCCTTCCAGGCGTGGCGCGAGGCCAACCCCGAGAAGGCCGAGCTCTACGACCGGATCAAGAACGAGGAGCTGCCGCGGGACTACAAGGCCGCGTTCCCCACGTTCCCGGTGGGCAAGGCCGTGGCCTCCCGCAAGGCCTCCGGCGAGGTCATCAACGCCATCGCGGACACCTTCCCGGAGCTGTGGGGCGGTTCCTGCGACCTCGCGGGCTCCAACAACACGACCATCGAGAGCGCGGACTCCTTCATCCCGGAGAGCCGCTCGACCGCCAAGTGGCACGGCTCCCCGTACGGCCGGGTGCTGCACTTCGGCATCCGTGAGCACGCGGCGGCCGCGATCGTCAACGGCATCGTGATGAGCAGCCAGACCCGCGCGTTCTCCGGGACGTTCCTGATCTTCTCGGACTACCAGCGCCCGTCCGTGCGCCTGGGTGCCCTCATGAAGGTCCCCTCGATCTACGTGTGGACCCACGACTCGATCGGTCTCGGCGAGGACGGCCCCACGCACCAGCCCGTGGAGCAGCTCTCCGCGCTGCGCGCGATCCCGGGGCTCGACGTCGTCCGCCCCGCGGATGCCAACGAGACCTCGGTGGCGTGGCGCACCATCCTGGAGCAGCACGATCACCCCGCCGGTCTCGCGCTGACCCGCCAGGACCTGCCCACGATCCCGCGCGAGGACCTGCACCCCGAGCACGACGGCGAGAAGTTCGCCTCCGCCGAGGGCGTGGCCCGCGGCGGCTACGTGATCGCGGACACTGAGGGCACCCCGGACGTCGTGCTCATCGCCACCGGCTCCGAGGTGCAGCTCGCCCTCGAGTCCCGCGAGCAGCTCGCCGCCAAGGGGATCGCGGCCCGCGTGGTCTCCATGCCGTGCCGTGAGTGGTTCGACGCCCAGGACGAGCAGTACCGCAACTCCGTGATCCCCCGGGACGTCAAGGCGCGCGTCAGCGTCGAGGCGGGGATCCGGATGTCCTGGAACGACCTGCTGGGCGACGCCGGCCGTGCCGTCTCGCTCGAGCACTTTGGCGAGTCCGCGGACTACCAGACGCTCTACCGCGAGTTCGGCATCACCACCGACGCCGTGACGAGCGCCGCCGAGGAGTCCATCGCCGCCGCGCGGTGATCCTCCACCACACCCGAGCGTCGTGGGCGGGGTTCCGGCCCCGCCCACGACCGACCAGACCTTCCCTCTCACGAAGCGAGGACGCAGACATGACCACCCCCACCCAGAAGCTCTCCGACGCCGGTGTCTCCATCTGGCTCGACGACCTCTCCCGGCAGCGCCTCACGAGCGGCAACCTGCAGGAGCTGATCGACACCAAGAACGTGGTGGGCGTGACCACCAACCCCACGATCTTCGCCGCCGCGCTGGCCAACGGCGAGTCCTACCGCGAGCAGGTCGCAGAGCTCGCCGCCCAGGGCGCCTCGGTCGACGACGCCGTCTTCCGCATCACCACGGACGACGTCCGCGACGCGTGCGACCTCTTCGCCCCCGTGGCTGAGGCCACCCAGGGCGTGGACGGCCGCGTGTCCATCGAGGTGGACCCCCGCCTCGCGCAGGACGCGGACGCGACCTCGGCCATGGCGCAGAAGCTCTCGCAGACCATCGACCGCCCGAACGCGCTCATCAAGATCCCCGCGACCGAGAAGGGCCTGCCCTCCATTGCCGCGACGATCGCCGAGGGCATCTCCGTGAACGTCACGCTGATCTTCTCGCTCGAGCGCTACCGCGGTGTCATCAACGCGTATATGGAGGGTCTGGAGCGCGCCCTGGAGAACGGCAAGGACCTCTCCACGATCCACTCCGTGGCGTCCTTCTTCGTCTCGCGCGTGGACACCGAGATCGACAAGCGCCTCGCCGCCGTGGGCTCCGCCGAGGCGGCCTCCCTCACGGGCAAGGCGGGCCTCGCGAACGCACGGCTCGCGTACCAGGTGTACGAGGAGTCCCTGCAGACCGAGCGCTGGCAGCGTCTCGCCTCCGCCGGTGCCAACGCCCAGCGCCCCCTGTGGGCCTCGACCGGCGTCAAGGACCCGAACCTGCCGGACACGCTCTACGTGACCGAGCTCGTGGCCCCGAACACGGTCAACACCATGCCGGAGAAGACCCTCGACGCCACGTACGACCACGCGGACGTCAAGGGTGACACCGTCACCGGCACGTACGAGGAGTCCAACGAGGTCCTGGACGCGATCGCCCAGCAGGGCGTGTCCTACCAGGAGGTCGTGGAGCTGCTCGAGGCCGAGGGCCTGGAGAAGTTCGAGAAGTCCTGGGAGGAGCTGCTCGCGACCGTGCGCACCGCGCTCGACGCCGCGAACTGATCCACTCCCCCGTCGCCCGCCGGTCGTGGGCGGGTCCCCGGACCTCCCACGACCGGCGGGCGACGAACCATCCCGCGAGCACCACCCCGGGCGGTGCCACGGACACGTCGCACTGCCCACACACCACGTTTGAGGAGGCTCTCCGTGAGCTCACTGTCATTGCAGGCCGCCGGTGCCGCACGAGAGGCGATCGACACCAACGTCCCCCGTCTGGTCTCCGAGAAGTTCGCGTCCAAGCTCTTCGCGCAGGATCCCACCCTGTGGGGCACCGCCGCGGAGGAGGAGGCCGCGGTCCGCCTCGGCTGGACCGACGCCGTGAACGTCTCCCGCCCGCTCGTCCCCGAGATCATGGAGCTGCGCGACGACTTCGCGCGCGAGGGTGTCACCCGCTTCGTGCTCGCGGGCATGGGCGGCTCCTCGCTCGCCCCGGAGGTCATCACCCGCAGCGCGGGCGTGGACCTCTTCGTGCTGGACTCCACGGATCCCGAGATGGTCACCAAGGCGCTCGAGGACCTCGAGCACACCGCGCTGATCGTCTCCTCCAAGTCCGGCTCCACGGTGGAGACGGACTCCGCGCGCCGAGTGTTCATCGACGCTTTCCAGCGCGCCGGGGTGGACGCCCCTTCGCGGATCGTGGTGGTCACGGACCCGGGCTCCCCCATGGACTCGGCCTCGCGTGAGGCGGGCTACCGCAAGACCTTCAACGCGGATCCGAACGTGGGCGGGCGCTTCTCCGCGCTCACGGCGTTCGGACTCGTGCCCTCCGGACTCGCCGGCGTGGACGTCGCGGCGCTGCTCGACGACGCCGAGGAGGCCGTCGAGATGCTGCGCGAGGACGACGAGAACAACATCGGCCTGCAGCTCGGTGCCGCCCTGGGCGGGACCTCGCCGCTGCGCGACAAGATCGTGCTCGTGAACCAGGGCGCGCCGTTCGTGGGCTTCGCGGACTGGGCGGAGCAGCTGATCGCCGAGTCCACCGGCAAGTCCGGCACGGGCTTGCTGCCCGTGGTCGTGCACGACGGCGCCCCCGAGCTGACCTCCGGCGCGTCGGACGTGCTGGTCGTCGCGCTCGTGGCTGAGGAGGACGTGGACCCCGAGCAGTCCGAGGGGGTGCGCGTGGCCGGTTCGCTGAGCGGCCTCATGATGGCCTTCGAGGTCGCGATCGCGGTGGCGGGCCACCTGCTGGGCATCGACCCGTTCAACCAGCCGGACGTCGAGTCCGCCAAGGCGGCAACACGCGAGCTTCTGGCCTCCAAGCCCGAGCCCTTACCCGCGGCCGCCACGGACGGGGAGATCGAGATCCGCGGCGCCGAGGACGTGCTGCGCGGTGCGACCACCGTGCCCGCGGCCCTCTCGGCGCTTCTGGAGCAGCTGCCTGAGGACGGCTATGTGAGCGTCCAGGCGTACTTCGACCGGCTCGGCTGGACCGAGCTGGAGTCCGTGCGGGACGTGCTGGCGCGGCGCACCGGGCGTCCCGTGACCTTCGGGTGGGGCCCGCGTTTCCTGCACTCCACCGGCCAGTACCACAAGGGCGGTCCCGCCAAGGGTGTCTACGTGCAGATCACTGCGGCCACGGACACGGACGTGGACATCCCCGGCATCCCCTTCACCTTCGGCGAGCTCATCAGCGCGCAGGCGGACGGGGACGCCACCGTGCTCGCCGAGCACCACCGCCCTGTCCTGCGGCTGCGGCTGCTGGATCGGGAGGCCGGGGTGGCCCAGCTGCTGCGCGCGGCGTCCGAGCTGTGATCCCCACCCGACAACCCGCGAACGGACGGCGAGCCTGTGCCTGAGAACACCCAACACAACCCCCTGCGTGATCCACGCGACCGGCGTCTGACACGCGTCGCGGCGCCGTCGGCCCTCGTCCTCTTCGGCGTCACCGGCGACCTCGCGAAGAAGAAGCTGCTGCCGGCCATGTACGACCTCGCCAACCGCAGCCTGCTCCCCCCGGCCTTCTCCCTCGTGGGGTTCGGCCGCCGGGACTGGGACGACGCCCAGTTCGCGGAGTACGTCAAGGAGAACGTCACCCAGCACGCCCGCACGCCCTACAACGAGGACCTGTGGCAGCAGTTCGCCTCGGGGCTGCGCTTCGTGCACGGCGAGTTCGACGACGACGACGCCTACGTGCGGCTCGCCGAGACGCTCGACGAGCTCGACCGCGACCGCGGCACGCGCGGCAACCACGCGTTCTACCTCTCCATCCCGCCCAAGGCGTTCGAGGTGGTCTGCCAGCAGCTGGCGGACCACGACCTCGCGGACAGCGAGGAGAGCCAGGGCTGGCGGCGCGTGGTGATCGAGAAGCCGTTCGGGCACGACCTCGAGTCCGCCCGCGAGCTGAACTCGATCGTGGAGCGCGTCTTCCGCCCGGACAGCGTGTTCCGGATCGACCACTACCTGGGCAAGGAGACGGTGCAGAACATCCTGGCGCTGCGCTTCGCCAACCAGATGTTCGAGCCGCTGTGGGACGCCCGCTACGTGGACCACGTGCAGATCACGATGGCCGAGGAGATCGGCATCGGGTCCCGCGCGGGCTACTACGACGGTGTGGGCGCGGCCCGCGACGTGATCCAGAACCACCTGCTGCAGCTGCTGGCGTTCACCGCCATGGAGGAGCCGGCGTCGTTCTCGGCCCGGAACCTGCGGCTCGAGAAGGCCAAGGTGCTGGAGTCCGTGGTGCTGCCCTCCGACCTCGGGGAGCACTCCGCGCTCGGCCAGTACACCTCCGGGCTGCAGGGCGGCGAGTTCGTCAAGGGCTTCCACGAGGAGTCCGACATCCCCGCCGACTCCCGCACGGAGACCTTCGCCGCGCTGCGCGTGGACATCAACAACCGGCGCTGGGCCGGGGTGCCGTTCTACCTGCGCGCGGGCAAGCGGCTCGGGCGCAGGGTCACGGAGATCGCCGTGGCGTTCAAGAAGTCCCCGAACCTCCTTTTCCGTGAGACGGACAACGACGAGTTCGGCCAGAACGCCATCGTGATCCGGATCCAGCCGGACGAGGGCGTGACCATCCGTTTCGGCTCCAAGGTTCCGGGCACGCAGTCCGAGATCCGGGACGTGACCATGGACTTCGGCTACGGCCACGCGTTCACGGAGTCCAGCCCGGAGGCCTACGAGCGGCTGATCTTCGACGTGCTGCTCGGCGAGCCTCCGCTGTTCCCGGACCACTCCGAGGTGGAGCTGTCCTGGAAGATCCTCGATCCGTTCGAGAACTACTGGTCTGAGCACAAGGTGGAGCCGGAGCCGTACGCTCCCGGTTCCTGGGGGCCGGAGTCGGCCCACGAGTTGATGGCCCGCGACGGCCGGGTCTGGAGGCGACCGTGATCGTTCAGATGGAAGACACCACCGCGGCGAAGATCGAGAAGAAGCTGAACCAGCTTCGGCACGAGGGCGGCGTCGTCACCCTCGGTCGCGTGCTGACGCTCGTGATCCTCGCCCAGGCGGGACACTCGGAGAGCGCGGTCGAGGCGGCGAACTACGCGAGCCACGAGCACCCGTGCCGGATCATCGTGCACGTGGCCCACTCGCGCACGGACGAGACCCGCCTGGACGCCCAGCTGCGTCTCGGCGGCGACGCCGGGGCGTCCGAGGTGATCGTGCTTCACGGCTACGGCGACCTCGCGGAGCCCACGGAGACGCTCGTGTCCGCACTGCTTCTCCCGGATGCCCCCATCGTGGCCTGGTGGCCGCACGACTTCCCCGCCAACCCGAGCGAGAGCTCGATCGGCAGCATCGCGCACCGGCGCATCACGGACTCCTCGCGCGCGGAGGACCCGTTCGAGTCACTGACCCAGCTCTCGAGGCAGTACACCCCCGGGGACACCGACCTCGCGTGGACCCGCATCACGAACTGGCGCGTCCAGCTCGCGGCCGTGCTCGACCAGGTGGGGCCCGTCACGGTGCAGGAGATCGTCCTGGAGGGGGCCGCCGTGGCACCGTCCATGCTGCTCTTCGGCGTGTGGCTCTCCCAGCGGCTCGGCGCCAAGGTCACGGTGAACAGCGACGACTCGCACCGTGCCCTGGACCGGGTGGCCCTGATCACCGACAAGGGCACCGTGGAGATCCACCGGCCCGGACGCACCGTGGCGGTGGTCTCCCAGCCCGGGCAGCCGGACCAGCAGATCGCCATGCCCGTGCGCGACCTCAAGACGTGCCTGGCCGAGGAGTTGCGCCGTCTCGGCCCTGACGAGGTCTACGGCGAGGTGATCCGCGACGGTCTGCACGCCGCGGAGGTCTGCACCGCCGCCGAGGACGTGGCTCGCGGTGCGGCTGCGGACCTGGCGGAGGAGGACGTGGCCGAGGAGGTCGAGGATGCCTCGGAGGCGGTCTCGCAGGGCCGGGAGAACGACGGCGTCGCCGCGGGGTCCGTGGGCGGGGCGGGCTCTGCGCCCGGCTCCGCGTCCGACGCCGACGGGCAGGCTGCCCGGTGAGCGGCGCAGCCCGGCCCGAACCGCGACTGGTCCCCCACGAGGACGACGACCGGCTCGCGCGGGACACCGCCGCCCGGGTTCTCGAGGTGCTCGAGAACGCCCAGGGCGAGCGGGGTGAGGCCACAGTGGTGCTCACCGGCGGAAGCATGGGCACGCGGGTGATCGGTGAGGTCGCCCGCAGCGCGGACGCCGCCCTGATCGACTGGTCCCGCGTGAACGTGTGGTGGTCTGACGAGCGCTTCCTGCCGGGCGCGGACCCCGAGCGCAACGGCGTCCAGGCCGCAGATGCGTGGGACGACTCCCTCGAGCTGGACTGGGACCGGGTGCACCCGGTGGCCGGGGCGGATGAGATGGACTCGGCCCAGGACGCGGCCCGTGACTACCGCGAGGAGCTCGCGGCGGCCGCGGAGTCGGAGGGCTTGTCCGCCGGGCTGCCGCGTTTCGACGTCGCGCTGCTGAGCCTCGGGCCGGACACGCACATCGCGTCGCTCTTCCCGGGGCGGCAGGATGTCCTGCGCGAGGACGAGAGCGTGTTCTCGGTGGAGGACTCCCCCAAGCCACCGCCCACCCGGGTCACGATGTCGCTAGGGACGATCAACTCCGCGGAGAGGGTGTGGCTGCTCGTCTCCGGTGCGCCCAAGGCGGAGGCACTGGCCACCGTGCGCCGGCCCGGAGTCACCCCGGTGCAGGCGCCGGGAAGCGCCGCGCGCGGCAGGCAGGAGACGCTGTGGCTCGTGACCGAGGACGCCCTGCCCGGAGTTCCCCAGGACCCGGACGGATCCCCCGCGAACGACGCGTAGAGCCGACGGCCCCGGCCGAGATTCGTTGCTCGCGCCGGACACGAAGAAGCCCCGGACCACTCGGTCCGGGGCTTCTCCGTGCGTCGTCGGTGCGTGTCGCTCGTGGCTCAGGCTGCGCGGGGACGGAACGCCTCCCGTGCTCCCCTGTTGCCTCCCGCTCGGCGGGTGCTCAGACCACCGCGCTGCCGAACCGGAGCACCAGTGCGTAGCCGACGATGGCGAGCACCCACACGATGGCGAGCACCGTGGTGATGCGCACCACGTTCTTCTGCGCGGCGCCGGAGGTATTCAGCGACTGGGTCATCCCGCCACCGAACATGTCCGACAGGCCGCCGCCCTTGCCCTTGTTGAGCAGGACGAACATGATGCACAGGATGCTCGTGACCACGATGACCACCTGGAGGGCGATCAGGAGGATGTCCACGAATTGCCTCGATTCAGCAGAGAACTGGGGGTGAGCAGGGCTCCGGTCAGGGACCGGAACGGGTCACTTGTCGGTGACCAAGTGCTGCACGAACCGTGCAATCTTAGCAAACTCCTCCGCATCGAGGCTGGCGCCGCCCACGAGGGCACCGTCCACGTCCGGCTCGGCCATGATGCTCGCGACGTTCGAGGACTTCACGGAACCGCCGTAGAGGATGCGCGTGGCGCGGGCGAAGTCCGCTCCGTAGAGCTTCTCCAGCTCGGCGCGGATGGCCGCGGCCATCTCCTGCGCGTCCTCGGGCCCGGCGACCTCTCCGGTGCCGATGGCCCACACCGGCTCGTAGGCCACGACGAGGCCCTCGAGCTCACCCGCGCCCAGGTCCGCGAGGCTGCCGCGCAGCTGCTCCAGCGTGTACTGCACGTGGTTGCCGGCCTGGCGCTCCTCGAGGCCCTCGCCCACGCACAGCATGGGGATGAGCCCGTGGCGGACCGCGGCGCGCACCTTGTCGCGGCACAGCTCGTCCGACTCGTGGTGGATGAGGCGTCGCTCGGAGTGGCCCACCAGTACGTAGCTGCAGCCGAGCTTGGCGAGGAACTCACCGGAGACGTCGCCCGTGTAGGCCCCCTTGTCCTGGTCGGAAAGGTCCTGGGCCCCGTACTTGATCTGCAGGCCGTCCCCCTCCACCAGGGACTGCACCGATCGCAGGTCCGTGAACGGCGGGAAGACCACGACCTCCGCGCGGGAGTAGTCGTGCTTGGCGTCCTTCAGGGTCCACGCGAGCTTCTGGACCAGGGCGATGCCCTGCGAGTGGTCCATGTTCATCTTCCAGTTGCCCGCGATCAGGGGCGTGCGGTCGAACACTCCGTTGGTCTGCGTGGTCATGCTGACTTCTCCTTCGGTGGCGTGCGGTCAAGCTGTGGTGTGGGTGCGCGGGGGCCCGCAGTGCGGACCCCCGCGCGGTGTCACTACTCGGTGCGGTGCTGACGCGGCTTCAGGGGCCGCTCACGCGCCCAGGGCCACCAATCCGGGAAGCTGCTTGCCCTCGATGAACTCGAGGGACGCGCCGCCGCCCGTGGAGATGTGGCCGAACTGGTCGTCGCGGTAGCCCAGGTTGCGCACGGCGGAGGCGGAATCGCCGCCACCGATCACGCTCATGGCGTCAGAAGTGGCCAACGCCTCGGCCACGGCCTTGGTGCCGTTGGCGAAGGGCGCCATCTCGAACACGCCCACGGGTCCGTTCCAGAACACGGTCTTCGCAGCCGCAATCTTCTCCGCGAAGATCGTGGCGGACTCGGGGCCGATGTCCAGACCGAGTCCGGAGTCGCCGATGGCGCCGCCCTCGATGTCCGAGACCGGGCGCACCTCGTGCTGGGCGTCCTCCGAGAAGCTCGCCGCGTAGACGACGTCCACGGGCAGCACGATCTCCGTGCCCGCGGCCTCGGCGCGGTCCAGGTACCCCTTGACGGTGTCGATCTGGTCCTTTTCGAGCAGCGAGGAGCCCACGGCGTGGCCCTGGGCGGCCAGGAACGTGAAGACCATGCCGCCGCCGATCAGCAGCGAGTTCGCCTTGCCGATCAGGTTGTCGATCACGGCCAGCTTGTCCGAGACCTTGGAACCGCCCATGACGACTACGAAGGGACGCTCGGGGTCGGAGATGACCTTGCTCAGGACCTCCACCTCGGTCTTCACGAGGTCACCGAGGTAGCTCGGCAGCTCGTGGGCGATGTCGAAGACGGAGGCGTGCTTGCGGTGCACGGCTCCGAAGGCGTCGTTCACGTAGGCGCCGTTCTCTCCGGTCAGGGCGGCGAGCTCGCGCGCGAATCCGGCCCGCTCGGCGTCGTCCTTGGAGGTCTCCCGCGGGTCGTAGCGGACGTTCTCGAGCACCAGGATCTGGCCGTCCTCGAGCGCGTCGGCCTTGGCCCGGGCGTCCTCCCCGACCACGTCCGTGGCGACGACGACCGGCACGTCCGCGAGCTCGGCGAGCTTGTCAGCGGCCGGCTTGATGGAGTACTTGGGGTCCACGGTGCCCTTGGGGCGGCCCAGGTGGGCCATGACGATGACCCGCGCGCCGGCCTTCGCCAGCTTGGTGAGGACCGGCAGGGACGCGCGCACGCGCCCGTCGTCCGTCACCGTGGAGCCGTCGAGCGGAACGTTGAGGTCCGAACGCACGAGGACCCGGCGTCCCGAGACCCCCTCGGCAATGAGATCGTCGAGCGACTTGGCCATTTCCGTCATCCTTTCGCTGGGGTGATCACGTACTGACGACAGTGGCGCCGGTACCCGCTGGGCACCGGCGCCACTGAGCGGTCTGACTCAGAGCTTATCGGCCACGTACGAGACGAAGTCGACGAGGCGGATGGTGTAGCCCCACTCGTTGTCGTACCAGGCGATGACCTTGACCTCGTTGCCGATGACCTTGGTCAGCGGGGCGTCGAAGACGGTGGAGACGTCGTAGCCCTCGATGTCCTTGGAGACGAGCGCCTCCTCCGAGTACTCGATGATGCCCTTGAAGGGGCCCTCGGCGGCCTTCTTGACGGCGGCGTTCACGGACTCGACCGTGACGTCCTCGCGCACGTTGACCGTGAGGTCCACGAGCGAGCCGGTGGGGACGGGCACGCGCACGGCGAAGCCGTCCAGCTTGCCCTGCAGCTCCGGGAGCACCAGACCCACGGCGGCGGCGGCACCGGTGGTCGTGGGGATCATGTTCAGAGCGGCGGCGCGGGCGCGGCGCAGGTCCTTGTGGGGGGCGTCGTGCAGGCGCTGGTCGCCGGTGTAGGCGTGGATGGTGGTCATCAGGCCCTCTTCGATCCCGAACTCGTCGTTGAGGACCTTGGCCAGCGGCGCGAGGCAGTTGGTCGTGCAGGACGCCGCCGAGACGATGTTCATGGTCTCGGGGTCGTAGGACTCCTGGTTGACGCCGTAGACGAAGGTTCCGTCCACCTCCTTGCCGGGAGCGGAGAGCACGACCTTCTTGGCGCCGGCCTCGAGGTGGGCCTTGGCCTTGGGGCCGGTGGTGAAGCGACCGGTGGACTCGACCACAATGTCCACGCCGAGCTCGCCCCAGGGCAGCTTCGAGGGGTCCGGCTCGGCCAGGAACTTGACCTTGTGGCCGTCGACCGTCATGACGTCGCCGTCGAGGGAGATGTCTGCGCCGAGACGACCCATGACGGAGTCGAACTCGAACAGGTGCTTCAGGGTCTCGGGATCGGCGAGGTCGTTGACGGCGACCAGCTCGATGTCGTGACCGTGGTGGGTGTACAGGGCCCGCGCGAAGTTGCGGCCGATGCGACCGAAACCGTTGATGCCAACCTTGACTGTCACTGGGGATCTCCTCTGTGTCGTGGTGCGGCAGGGCGCGTTTCCGGCGACCGGACCACCGCTATGTTGGATCGAAACTAAACGGTCTCAATCCCACACCGCGCCGATCGTCCGACGTGCGGTCCTACCTGGTGTTCCAGGGTTTATTCTACCGGGATCTGCGTCCGGAATACAGTGCTGGGGGCGTGTTTTTGCGGGCGCGGGTGGGGATCCCACACAAAACCACATGAGCCCCGAAGATCACTCGGCGGACTGGCCGTTCGCGGTCTGCTCGGCGTGCTCGGCGCCGACGTGGGCCGCGAACTCGGAAGTCGTGGCGACCCCGAGCTCCTCCGCCCGGCGGTCCGCCATGGCGAGCAGCCGGCGAATACGTCCAGCGATCGCGTCCTTCGTCAGCGGCGGGTCCGAGAGCCGGCCGAGCTCGTCGAGGCTCGCCTGCTTGTTGGCCACGCGCAGCCGGCCCGCGGCGCGCAGGTGCTCGGGGGCCTCGTCCCCCAGGATGTCCAGGGCGCGCTCCACCTTGGCCCCCGCGGTGACGGCGGCCTGCGCGGAGCGGCGGAGGTTGGCGTCGTCGAAGTTGGCGAGCCGGTTGGCCGTGGCCCGAACCTCCTTGCGCATGCGGCGGTCCTCCCACTGCAGCAGCGCGCGGTGGGCACCCAGGCGCGTGAGCAGCGCGGCGATCGTGTCGCCGTCGCGCACGACCACGCGGTCCACGCCACGGACCTGCCGGGCCTTGGCCAGCACGTCCAGACGGCGGGCGGAGCCCACGAGCGCGAGGGCGGCCTCCGGCCCCGGGCACGTGAACTCCATGGCCGCCGCGCGACCCGGTTCCGTGAGCGAGCCGTGGGCGAGGAAGGCCCCGCGGACCACGGCGGCGGACTCCTCCACGCTGCCGTTGACCACCGTGGGCGGCAGACCGCGCACCGGGCGCCCGTGCGCATCCAGGAGCCCGGTGCGGCGGGCCAGGGCCTCGCCGTCCTTGGCGACCCGCACGAGCCACGTGCGGTCGCGGCGCAGCCCCCCGCCGCTGATCACCCCGAACTCGCACTCGTGCCCGAAGACCTCCCCCACGGTGCGCGCCGTGCGCCGGGCCACGGACTCGGTGTCGAGCTCCGCCTCCACGACGATGCGACCGGCCACGATGTGCAGCCCGCCCGCGAAGCGCAGGAGGGCCGAGAGCTCCGCGGCACGCACCGCGGACTTGCGGACCTGGAGGTGGGCGAGTTCTTCCTTGACCGATGCGGTCAATGCCATGACGGACGATCTCCTTGCGGGTTGGGGGACGGCGCGGGCGAGGCAGCGGGCTGCGCTCAGCTGCGCGCGTTCATGATCTGCTGGTAGGCGGCGGCCAGTTTGAAGGGGTTGTGCACGGGGCTGCCGCTCTTCTCGCGCAGGGAGTCCCAGTGCACCTCCGCGCCCAGCTGGGCGGCGGCGGCCTCGACGTCCTTGGGCGACTCCGCCGCGGACGGGTCGGCGAGGACGACGTCGAGCCGCAGCTCCGGCGAGTAGCGCTTGAGCACGCGCAGCTGGTCTCCGGAGCCCATGCTCAGCGTCTCGGAGTCGCGCGAGAGGTTCAGCGTGACCAGGCGCTTGGCGGGCGAGGCGCAGATCGCGTCCCGCAGCTCGGGCAGCAGCAGGTGCGGCAGCACGGAGGTGTGCCACGAGCCCGGTCCGAGGACCACCCAGGCCGCCTCCTCGATGGCCGTGACCGCCTCCGGGCACGCCGGGGCGTCCGCCGGCGAGAGCCGCACGTTGCACACGTCCGCCTCCTTGGCCAGCCGCGACTGCCCGGTGACCGTGCGCAGGATCTTTTCAGGGGGACACGTGGTGGTCGGGTCGCTGCCCGGGGAGACGTCCCCCTCGATCACGAGGGGCACGCAGCTCATGGGCAGGACCTGCCCCCTGGCGCCCAGCAGGGCCCCGGCCCAGCGCAGACCCTCCACGGGGTCCCCGAGCAGCTCCCACAGGGTCACGATGAG
Organism: Kocuria varians; assembly: GCF_006539885.1. Taxonomy (GTDB): domain Bacteria; phylum Actinomycetota; class Actinomycetes; order Actinomycetales; family Micrococcaceae; genus Kocuria; species Kocuria varians. Next base: position 26,291 of record NZ_BJNW01000005.1, read on the forward strand.
CAGGTTGCCCAAGGCGTGGTTGTCGAGGCCCTCGTCCGGGTGCTGCTTGACGCTGAAGCGGTGCTGCATGACGTCGCTCCACGTGCGGCCCCACTGCGAGTCGTCGCACAGGGCTGCCAGGGCCATCCGCAGGTCCCCCGGCGGCAGGACGCCCAGGTCGTCGCGCAGCCGGCCGGAGGAGCCGCCGTCGTCCGCGACCGTGACGACCGCGGTGAGCGCGGGCGCGAGCAGCCGCAGCGCGGAGAGGCTCGCGGACAGGCCGTGCCCGCCGCCCAGCGCCACCACGGAGTCCGCGTCCGTGAGGGCGTCCCGTGCCGCGGGGTCCAGCGAGTGGTAGGGGTCCACGTCCCGCCGGCTGCTCAGCGGCAGCCGGGGCAACGCACCCGTCGAAGGAAATGTGCTCATGGGATCCGTAACGTCAGGGGGACGCGACTACTCGCGGCCCACGTCCCGGTGCTGGATGTTGACGGTCACCCGGGGGGACTTCCCGAGCCGGCGGGCGACCTCCTCGGTGATCGCGACCGAGCGGTGCTTGCCTCCCGTGCAGCCGATGGCAATCGTGGCGTAGTGCTTGCTCTCGTTGCGGTAGCCCGCGAAGACGGGCTCCAGCATGGACACGAAGCGGTCCACGAACGTGCGGGCGCCGTCGTTGCCGAAGACGTAGTCGCGCACCTCCCTGTCCTTGCCCGTGCGCGGACGCAGGGCGGGGACCCAGTGCGGGTTGGGGATGAAGCGCACGTCCGCCACGAAGTTCGCGTCCGCGGGGACGCCGTACTTGAAGCCGAAGCTCATCACGGTCAGGCGCAGCACCACGGGCCCGCTCGTGGAGAACATGTCCGCAACCGCCTTGGTCAGCGCGTGCACGTTGAACGAGGAGGTGTCCAGGACCGAGTCCGCGGTCTCCCGCAGGTCCCGCAGCAGCTCTCGCTCGGCCCTGATGCCGTCCAGGATGCGCCCGCCGCCCTGCAGCGGGTGGGGACGGCGCTGGTGCTCGTAGCGCGAGACCAGGACCTCGTCCGAGGCCTCCAGGAACAGCACCGAGAACTCCACCCCGGAGTTCTCCAGCGCGGCGAGGGTCTCGCGCATGTCGTTGAACAGCGCCTTGCCGCGGACGTCGATCACGACGGCCAGCTTGGGCAGGGTCTGCGGGGTGCGCGACGCCAGATCCGCCAGGGTGCCGAGCATCTGCGGCGGGAGGTTGTCCACCACGTACCAGCCCAGGTCCTCGAGGGCGTTCGCCGCCGTGGAGCGTCCCGCGCCGGACATCCCGGTCACGATCAGGAGCTCCGCCGTGGGGGGCTTCACCGGCTCCAGCGCGGGGGACGCGGTCTCCGGGGGTGGGGTGCTCATGGGCTGGTGGACCGCCTGATCTGCCGACTGCAAGGTTCCACTCCAGGGTAGACCAGTTTCATTTCAGCCGAGCAGCTCTCCGGTCACGGTGTCGATCACCGGTTCCGAGACCGTGCTCTCCCGCGTGCCCAGGGCCTCGGCCACCTTGACCGCCAGCGCCGGGCCGAAGCCGTTGACCTCCAGGATGTCCTCCGCGGTGGCCTCCTTCAGCTTCTTGACGGAGCCGAAGTGCTTGAGCAGCGCCTTCTGCTTGGCGGGCCCCAGCCCCGGGATCTCGTCCAGCGCCGAGACCGTCATGGCCTTGGAGCGCTTCTGCCGGTGGAACGTGATGGCGAAGCGGTGCGCCTCGTCCCGCACGCGCTGCATCAGGAACAGCCCCTCGGAGGCTCGCGGCAGGATCACCGGGAACTCGTCGTCCGGGACCCAGACCTCCTCCAGGCGCTTGGCCAGTCCCACCACGTGCACGTCCGTGACCCCGAGGTCGTCCAGGGCACGCTGGGCCGCGGCGACCTGGGGCGGACCGCCGTCCACGATCACGAGGTTGGGCGGGTACGCGAACGCGCGCGACGTCGCGTCCTCGGTGTCCGCCGCGACCTCGCCGGTGCTCACGCCCTTCTCCGCGGCGCGGCGCTGCTGCTCCACGTGCCGGGTGAAGCGGCGGTGGATCACGTCGTACATCGAGGCGGTGTCGTCCCGGGCGGCCTCCCCGGTGATCGAGAACTTGCGGTACTCGGACTTGCGGGGCAGGCCGTCCTCGAAGACCACCATGGACGCGACCACGTTGGTGCCCTGGACGTGGGAGATGTCGTAGCACTCGATGCGCATCAGGGCGTCCGGCAGTCCGAGCGCCTCCTGCAGCTGCTGCAGTGACGCCGAGCGCGTGGTGAGGTCCCCCGCGCGGCGTGACTTGTGCAGGGCCAGCGCCTGGCGGGCGTTCTCCGCCACCGTCTCGAGCAGCTGGGCCTTGTCCCCGCGCTGCGGTCGCTGGATGCTCACGTGGGACCCGCGCAGCTCGCTGAGCCACCCGGTCAGCTCGTCCGTTTCGTCCGGTTCGGCGGAGACGTAGACCGTGCGCGGGATCGTGTCCTGCCGGTACGCCAGCTCCGAGGTGCGGCGGTGCTGGCCCACGACGTCCTCGCTGCCGCGCGCCGCACTCCTGCGCCGGGGCGACGCCGGCTGGGCGAGTCCCGACTGCGCCTCGCCGTAGACCTGCTGCAGCAGGTTGGTCATGAGCTCGGCCGTGGTGACGTCCTCGACCTTCTCCGTGACCCAGCCGCGCTGACCGCGGATCCGCCCGCCGCGCACGTAGAAGACCTGCACGGCGGCCTCGAGCTCGTCCTCGGCGATCGCGAAGAAGTCCGCGTCCGTGGTGTCCGCGAGGACCACGGTGTTGCGCTCGAACGCCCGCTCGAGGGCGGCGACGTCGTCCCGGCGGGCCGCCGCGGTCTCGAAGTCCATGCGCTCGGCGGCCTCGTTCATCTGGCGCGTGAGCTCACGGATGTACGGCTTGGCGTGCCCGGCCATGAAGCGGCAGAGGTCGTCCGCGAGCTCGCGGTGGTCCTCCCGGGAGATCTCCCCCGTGCACGGCGCCGAGCACTTGTCGATGTAGCCGAGAAGGCACGGCCGGCCGCTGCGCTCCGCGCGCTGGAACACGCCCTTGGTGCACGTGCGCACGGGGAAGACCCGCAGCAGGGCGTCGAGGGTGTCCCGGATGGCCCACGCCTGCGAGTACGGACCGAAGTAGCGGTTGCCGGGCTTCTTCTCCCCGCGCGTGACCATGGCGCGCGGGACGTCCTCGGACATCGTGACCGCGAGGTACGGGTAGGACTTGTCGTCGCGGTAGGCGATGTTGAACCGCGGCGCGAACTCCTTGATCCACGTGTACTCGAGCTGCAGGGACTCGAACTCCGAACCCACGACCGTCCACTGCACGGCCGCCGCCGTGGTGACCATGGCGCGAGTCTTGGGTGCGAGCTGGTGCAGCGGTGCGAAGTACGAGGACAGCCGGTTGCGGAGGTTCTTGGCCTTGCCCACGTAGATGACGCGGCCGTGCTCGTCCCGGAAGCGGTAGACGCCCGGGTTGGTGGGGATGTCCTGTCGTGCCGGCCTGTAGCTTGCCGGATCAGCCATTCCCCAGATCCCTCTGGGCCGACGGCGAGACGTTGTAGACGTCCTTGCGGGGCTGGCCCGAGAGCCCGGCAATGGTGTCCATGACCTGGGTCACGAGCTCCTTGCGCATGCGCCCGGTCTGCTTCATCCCCGCGCGGGGGACCTGGATGGGCTCCCCCACGTGCATCTCGAACTTGGCCGGGCGGATCATGGTGGCTCCCGGCGGCTGCAGCCGCTGCGTGCCGATCATGCCCACCGGGACCACGGGTGCGCCCGTGAGGTATGCGAGGTACGCCACCCCGGAGTGGCCCCGGTAGAGGTAGCCGTCCCGGGAGCGCGTGCCCTCCGGGTAGATGCCGAAGACCTTGCCTTCCTCCAGGTGCTCCACGGCGGGCTGCAGCGCGGCCACGGACTCGCTCTGCTGTCCGCGGGCCACCGGAATGATGTCGATGAACTCGAAGGCCTGACGCATCAGGCGCCCCTTGATCCCCGGACTGTTGACGTACTCGGCCTTGGCGATGAACTTCACCCGCCGGGGCATGAACGCGGAGATGATCACCGAGTCCAGGAAGGTGAGGTGGTTGGAGGCGATGATGACGGGCCCGGACTCGGGCAGCCGGTCCACGCCCGTGATCGCCGGACGGCACAGCAGCTTGAGGGTTCGGGCCACCGTGGCCTTGGTGACGTCGTACTTGGTGATCATCTCAAGCGCTCCCTGCTGCGTCCGTGTATGGCAGGAGCAAGTGTGCCAAATCACGGGGCTCCCGGGCGAGCGCGGCACACTGGCCCTCCAGCTCTCCGGGCTGGGCGAAGCCCCAGGCGACCCCGATGCAGTCGATGCCGTTGCTCTGGGCGCCCTCGGCGTCGTAGCTCCGGTCCCCCACCATGACGGTGCGCGCCGGGTCCGGGGGCACGGCACCCAGGCGGTGCAGCGCCTCCGCGATGATCGCGGGCTTGTCGTGCAGGGCGTTGCCCCCGGACGAGGGCGCGGCGAGGTCGTCCGCGGCGCCGGCCACGGTCTCGACGTAGTCCGTCAACCCGAAGCGCTCCACGACCCGCACGGCGATCCGCTCCGGCTTCTGGGTGGCCACGGCCTGCCGCACCCCGCGCTGCGCGAGGGACCGCAGGACGTCCATAATCCCCGGGTACACGCGGGTTCGCTCGAGGCCCTCCGTGAGGTAGCCGGATCGGTACACCGAGACGACCTGCGGGATCTGGCCCTCGGGGACGTCCGTAAAACGGCGCAGGGACTCCCCGATGGGCGGTCCCACGAAGCGCTCCAGGTTCTCCGGGGCCTCGAAGCCGCACGTCCACAGCGCCTCGGCGATGCCCTCCGTGATGGCTCCCGCGGGATCCAGGACGGTGCCGTCCAGGTCCCAGAGCACCACGGGCCGCTGCGCGGTCACGAGGACTTCCCCGCCGTCACGGGCTGAGCGCCCAGGCGGGCAGCCTCGGCGTGGGCCGCCTCGCGCGCGGCGGAGTGCTCGAGCACCTCGCGGAGGAACTGGCCGGTGAAGCTGTCCTCGTTGCGTGCGACCTGTTCCGGCGTGCCCTGCGCGACCACCGTTCCGCCGCCGGAGCCGCCGTTGGGGCCGAGGTCCACGATCCAGTCCGCGGACTTCACGACGTCCAGGTTGTGCTCGATGGTCATCACGCTGTTGCCCTTGTCCACGAGGCTCTGCAGCACCATGAGCAGCTTGCGGATGTCCTCGAAGTGCAGGCCCGTGGTGGGCTCGTCCAGCACGTAGATGGTGCGGCCGTTGGCGCGCTTCTGCAGCTCCGCGGCGAGCTTGACGCGCTGCGCCTCACCGCCGGAGAGCGTGGTGGCGGGCTGCCCCAGGCGCACGTAGCCGAGTCCCACCTCCACGAGCGTGTTCAGGTAGCGCGCGATCGCGGTGAACGGCGCGAAGAACTCCGCCGCCTCCTCGATGGGCATGTCCAGCACCTCGGCGATGTTCTTGCCCTTGTAGTGCACCTCCAGGGTCTCCCGGTTGTAGCGTGCGCCCTTGCACACCTCGCACGGGACGTAGACGTCCGGCAGGAAGTTCATCTCGATCTTCAGCGTGCCGTCCCCGGAGCACGCCTCGCAGCGCCCGCCCTTGACGTTGAAGGAGAACCGGCCCTGCTGGTACCCGCGCATCTTGGCCTCCTGCGTCTCCGCGAAGAGCTTGCGGATCCGGTCGAAGACTCCCGTGTAGGTCGCGGGGTTCGAGCGCGGGGTGCGTCCGATGGGGCTCTGGTCCACGTGCACGACCTTGTCCAGGTGCTCCAGGCCGTCGATCCGGCGGTGGCGGCCCGGGACCTGCTTGGCGCCGTTGAGCTGGTTGGCGAGGCTCGTGTAGAGGATGTCGTTGACGAGCGTGGACTTGCCGGAGCCGGACACGCCCGTGACGGCCACGAAGACGCCCAGCGGGAAGTCCACGGTGAGGTTCTGCAGGTTGTTCTCCCGCGCCCCGACCACGGTCAGCTGCCGCTTCTTGTCGATGGGACGGCGCTTCTGGGGCACCTCGATGAGTCGGCGGCCCGTGAGGTAGTCCGCGGTGATGGACTCGCGGTTCTCGAGCAGCTCCTCGTAGGTGCCGGAGTGGACGACGTCGCCGCCGTGCACGCCGGCGCCCGGCCCCACGTCCACGACCCAGTCGGCCTCGCGCATGGTGTCCTCGTCGTGCTCGACGACGATGAGCGTGTTGCCCATGTCCCGCAGCCGCAGCAGCGTGTCGATGAGCCGTCGGTTGTCACGCTGGTGCAGGCCGATGGACGGCTCGTCCAGGACGTAGAGCACGCCCACGAGGCCTGCGCCGATCTGCGTGGCGAGCCGGATCCGCTGCGCCTCGCCGCCGGAGAGGGTGGCCGCGGCGCGCTCGAGGTTGAGGTAGTCGAGCCCGACGTCGATCAGGAACGTCAGGCGCGCCACGATCTCCTTGAGCACCTGGTCACCGATCTTCGACTCGCGGCGGTCCAGGTCCAGCTGCTCGAAGAACGTGAGGGAGTCCCGCATGGGCAGCCGCGTGGCCTCCGCGATGTTCTTCCCGCCCACGGTCACCCCGAGAATGGTGGGGTTCAGCCGGGCGCCGCCGCACTCGGGGCACGCCACCTGGCGCATGTACTGCTCGTAGCGGTCCTTGGCGTGGTCCGACTCCGTTTCCTCGTGCTTGCGCTTGATGTAGCCGAAGACGCCCTCGAAGCCCTGCGTGTAGCGGCGTTCGCGCCCCCACCGGTTGCGGTAGGCCACGGTGACCTTGTAGTCCTTGCCGTGCAGCACGGCCTTGCGCGCCTTGGCCGGGAGGTCCTTCCAGGGGGTGACGAGGTCGAAGCCGACCTCCTCCCCCAGACCCGCGAGCAGCCGGTTCCAGTAGTCGCTCGTGGCCTTGCCCAGGGACCACGGGGCGATCGCGCCCTCCACGAGGGAGAGGTCCGGGTTGGGGACCACGAGGTCCTCGTCCACCTCCAAGCGGGAGCCGATGCCGTCGCACTCGGGGCACGCGCCGAACGGTGCGTTGAAGGAGAAGGAGCGGGGCTCGATCTCGTCCGTCTGCAGGGGGTGCTCGTTGGGGCACGCGAGGTGCTCGGAGAAGGTGCGCCGGGCCTCGGGCCACGGCGACTGCTCACCCTCGCGCGGCACGAGCTCCACGACCACGCGGCCGTTGGCGAGGTTCAGCGCGGTCTCCACCGAGTCCGTGAGGCGCTGCCGGGCGTCCGGCTTGGCCGTGAGACGGTCCACCACGACGTCGATGGTGTGCTTGTACTGCTTCTTGAGCTTGGGGGCGTCCTCGAGCTGGACGGTCTCGCCGTCCACCACGGCGCGCGCGTAGCCCTGCTGGCTCAGCTGCTGGAAGAGGTCCTGGAACTCGCCCTTGCGGCCCTTGACCACGGGCGCGAGCACCATGAAGCGCGTGCGCTCGGGCAGCTCGAGGAGCTGGTCCACGATCTGCTGCGGGGTCTGCTTGGTGATGGGCTCGCCGCACACCGGGCAGTGGGGGTGGCCGATGCGCGCCCAGAGCAGGCGCATGTAGTCGTAGATCTCGGTGATGGTGCCCACCGTGGAGCGCGGGTTGCGGGAGGTGGACTTCTGGTCGATCGACACCGCCGGGGAGAGGCCCTCGATGAAGTCGACGTCCGGCTTGTCCACCCGCCCCAGGAACATGCGCGCGTACGAGGACAGGGACTCCACGTAGCGGCGCTGGCCCTCCGCGAAGATGGTGTCGAACGCGAGGGAGGACTTCCCTGACCCGGACAGTCCCGTGAACACGACCATGGAGTCGCGCGGGATGGTGAGGTCCACGTTCTTCAGGTTGTGCTCGCGCGCACCCTGCACCACGATCTCCGTGAGGTCCGAGACCCCGGAGGCGCGGGTCTTCGGGGCGTGCTCGTGGGCCGTGCGCTCGGCGAGCACGGACGTGGACGGGGCATCGGATGAGGGGTTTCGCTCTGACACGGCTGCCACTCTAGTGCCTGCCTCCGACACGCTCTGCGGCCTCGGGGACGAAATCAGCGCTGCGCGCAGCACGGCGGCGTCGTCCTCAGCGAACGACGCCGCCGCGTCAGGCGCGGTGCCGACCCTGCCGGGGCGCGCCGTCGTCCTCGGACCGTCCCGACGGCTCGTCCTCAGACGCAGCCGACACACCGTGCGCTGCGGGTCCGTCGGCCGCCGTGCTCGACGTGGGAGCGGACGCGGCCTGCGCTCGCGTGGCCGGGGCCTCCGCGGCCTGGCCGGGCGCCGTCGTCAGCTGCGCCGTGTCCGCCCGGTGGACGGCACGCGGCGCCATCGCCGCCTCGCCGCGCTGCTCGTCCGGGGAGCGCCGCAGCCCGGAGGCGCGGGCGTCCACCACCGGGATCTGGCCGGTCTCCGCCTGCTGCATCCGCAGTCCGGCCGCCGCCACGGGGTCCACGCTGCGCTGCACCACGGTGATCTCGCCGGTCACGGGGTCCACCTCCGCGACGTCCACCGTGGTGCGCAGCGGCGTCTCGACCATGAGCAGAACGCACGCCAGGGTCACGAGGGACGCGATGCCGGCCACGAGGAAGAGCAGCCCCGTGCCGGTGCCGTACGCCTCGCGCACCGCCTCCAGCACCGCGGGCGGCAGGCTCGAGAGGTCGAAGGAGGCGGCGTCGGGAACCGCCGAGGAGTCCATGCCGTGCTCGGCCGCGAAGGCCGTCAGCTGCGTGGAGAGGTGGCGCGTGAGCAGGGCACCGAACACGGAGACGGCCACCGCACCGCCCACCGTGCGGAAGAACGCGACCGCCGAGGACGCCGCTCCCATGTCCTTGAGCCCCACGGTGTTCTGCACCGCGAGCACGAGGTTCTGGTTCAGCGTGCCCACGCCCAGACCCACGAGGCAGATGAAGATGCCCACGAGCCACGCCGGGGTGTCGTGGTTCAGCTGCGCCGCGAGGAACAGGCCCACCGTGAGGACCACTCCGCCGCCGATCAGCACGCGCTTCCACCGGCCGTAGCGGGTGATCAGCTGCCCGGCGACCATCGAGCCCAGGAAGGACCCCACGACCTGCGGCAGCATGAGCATGCCGGACTCCGTGGGCGTGTAGCCCTGGCCGAGCTGGAAGTACTGGCCCATGTAGGTGGTGGAGGCGAACATCGCGCCGCCCGTGGCGATGGCCGCGATGATCGCGAGCACCGTGGTGCGCTCCGTGATGACGTTCAGGGGCATGGTCGGCTCGCTCGCGCGGCGCTCCACCGCGATGAACGCGAGGGTCCCCAGCACCGTGAGGACGATCAGCGCGATCGACTCCCACGAGGTCCACTCGAAGAGCTTGCCCGCGAAGGAGACCCACAGCAGCAGCCCGGAGGTTGCCACGGCCAGCAGCGCCATGCCCAGGACGTCGACCTTCGGGGCCTGCTTACGCTCCACCTCCTTCACATGCAGCGTGCGCACGATCAGCACGGCGGCGAGGACCGAGAGCGGAACCGGGATCAGGAAGCACCAGCGCCACCCGAACGCATCCACGATCAGTCCACCGAGCAGCGGTCCCACGGACGTGGCCACGGCCATGACCGCACCCATGTACCCCGCGTAGCGGCCGCGTTCCCGCGGCGGGATGATCGTGCCCAGGATCGTCTGGGAGAGTGCCGCCAGGCCGCCCATGCCCACGCCCTGGATCACGCGCGCCACCACGAGCATGCTGATCGAGCCCGAGAGACCCGCGGCGGCCGATCCGACCACGAAGACCGCGATGGTGATCAGCAGCAGCTTCTTCTTGTCGAAGAGGTCCGCGAGCTTGCCCCACACGGGCGTGGTGACGGCGTTGGCGAGCAGCGTGCCCGTGACGGTCCAGGACAGGGCCGTCTGGTCACCGCCCAGGTCCGCCATGATCACCGGCAGCGCGGTGCCGATGATGGTCAGCGTCATCATGGCCATGAAGAACGCCGCGAGGATGCCGGTCAGGGCGCGCAGGACGTCGCGGTGCTCCTGCTCCGGGGTCCGTTGCGTGCGCGTGCTGCGAGTCGGGTCCTGGGCTGTTGTCACGGATGGGTTTCCTCTCGGCGCACCAGGTCCTCCGCCGGGCACCCCGGCACGGTGGCGAGGAGCGCGAGGACGCTGACCTTCGACGTGGCCAGCTCCCCCGTCACGCCCGCTCCCACGGGAGTGGGCAGCGGCTACGAGGGTGGGAGGCGCCCGCCCGGCTCAGATGTTTCACGCAACTATATGTCTGCACCCGTGGGCCGTCCACGGCACCCACGGGGTCATCTGCGCCACATCTCGCGCATGGCGGACGGGGGTCGTTCGCCCGCCCGCAACGTCGCGTTTAGACTCTCTGCCATGATCGCTACCCAGACCGAGGTCACGGAACTCACCGACATCACCATTCGGCGGATCTCCGTGAGTGACATGGACAACAACGTGTACCTGCTGACCTCCAAGAAGGAGGGCACCCAGGTGCTCATCGACGCCGCGGACGACCCCCGCGCCATCGCCGGCATGGTCGCCGCGGGCTCGGGAGACTGCTCCGACTGGGCCAACCTGCAGCTGATCATCACCACGCACTCCCACTGGGACCACGTGCGCGCCCTCGAGGAGGTCGCCACCCACTCCGAGGCCATGACGGCGTGCGGCGCCGCGGACGAGAACGACATCGCCGTGCCCATGGACCTCACGTTCGACAACGGCGACACCGCAGAGCTCGACGGCTTCGAGCTGGAGATCGTCGAGCTGCGGGGCCACACCCCCGGCTCCATCGCGGTGGTCTACCGGGACCCGCACGGCCCGGCGCACATCTTCACCGGCGACTCCCTCTTCCCCGGCGGGCTCGGCAAGACCGAGTCCCCCGAGGCGTTCGAGCAGCTCTACGCGGACGTCACCGAGCGCATCTTCGACCGCTTCGACGACGACACCGTGATCCACCCCGGCCACGGCGCGCCGACCACCCTGGGCGCCGAGCGCCCGCACCTGCGGGAGTGGCAGGAACGCGGCTGGTGAGCGCTCCGGAGGCTTCCACCGGGCACGACGCCGCCGCGCGCGGCTCCGAGGACCGCGCCGCCTACGTCGCGGTGCTGGTCTTCCCCGTCCTCGTCCTGCTGGGCGGTCTCGTGGGCTACGTCTTCGCCCCGACCGTGCACCAGGCGGTCTCCTGGACGAACCCGCTGCTGGGGCTCGTGATGTTCGGCATGGGACTGACCCTGCGCCCGGCGGACTTCGCTCTGGTGGTCAAGCGCCCGGTCCCGATCGTCGTGGGCGTGCTCGCGCAGTACGTCGTGATGCCAGGCGTCGCCGTGCTCGTGAGCTGGGCGCTGCAGCTGCCGCCGGAGATCGCGGCGGGTGTGGTCCTCGTGGGCTGCGCGCCCGGTGGCACGGCCTCGAACGTGGTCTCCTACCTCGCCCGCGGAGACGTGGCGGTCTCCGTGACCATGACGTCCATCTCCACGCTGCTCGCCCCCGTGCTCACTCCCCTGCTGACCCTGTGGCTCGCCGGTTCCTACATGCCGCTCAACGGTGGCTCCATGGCGAAGTCCATCGCCATGGTGGTGCTGCTGCCCGTTCTGCTCGGACTCGTGGTGCGTCTCGTCCTGCCCCGCGTGGTGGCCCGGCTGCTGCCGGTGCTGCCGTGGATCTCGGTCGTGGGCATCGCCGTGATCGTGGCCATCGTGGTCTCCGGTTCCGCCGACAAGATCGTCCAGGCCGGGCTGCTCGTGCTCGCGGCCGTGGCGATTCACAACCTCCTCGGACTGCTTCTGGGGTGGACCGTGGGACGCGTGACCGGCCAGCCCGCTCCCGTCCGGCGGACCACCGCCGTCGAGGTGGGCATGCAGAACTCCGGTCTCGCGGCGGGGCTCGCCGCCCAGTACATGTCCCCGGTCGCGGCCCTTCCCGGCGCCGTGTTCTCGGTGTGGCACAACCTCTCCGGCGCGGTCTTCGCGCTGCTGTGCCGTCGCGTGGACGCCCGCGCGGCACGCCGGCTCGACGCCTGACCCGCCCGGCCGCGCGGCGTCGTCGTCCCGAACTCCTCGTCAGGGACCCGTCAGGGTGTCGGAGCCGACCGATAGGCTGGCCGGGATGAAACTCCTCTACGCGCTCGCTCCCGACCTCTCCGCCCCCGGCCACCACTACCTGCGGGGCGACTTCGCCTCGAACCCGTTGGACGAGGACGAAATCTACGAGGGCTTCCTCGGCTGGATCGCCTCCCGGGACATGGAGCTCTACCCGGCGCAGGACGAGGCCGTCCTGGAGGTCGCCAACGGGTCCAACGTGATCCTGGCGACCCCCACGGGCTCCGGGAAGTCCACGGTGGCCGTGGCCGCGCACTTCGCGGGTCTCGCGCGGGGTCAGCGCTCGTACTACACGGCCCCCATCAAGGCGCTCGTGTCCGAGAAGTTCTTCGACCTGTGCGAGATCTTCGGCGCGGAGAACGTGGGCATGGTCACCGGGGACTCCGCCGTGAACGCGGACGCCCCGATCGTGTGCTGCACCGCGGAGATCCTCGCCAACGTCTCCCTGCGCGAGGGCGCGGACGCGGACCTCGGGATCGTCGTGATGGACGAGTTCCACTTCTACGCGGACCCGCAGCGGGGCTGGGCGTGGCAGGTGCCGCTGATCGAGCTGCCTCAGGCGCAGTTCCTGATGATGAGCGCGACCCTCGGGGACGTGACCCGCATCGAGCAGCGGCTGCAGGAGACCACCGGGCGGTCCACCGCGCTCGTCTCCTCCGCCGAGCGGCCCATCCCCCTGCACTACTACTACTCCGAGCGGCCCATCCACGAGGAGCTCGAGGAGCTGCTGACCACGCACCAGGCACCGGTCTACGTGGTCCACTTCTCCCAGCTGGCCGCGGCGGAGCAGGCACAGAACCTGATGTCCGTGGACGTGCTGAGCAAGGAGGAGAAGCAGCGGGTCGCGGAGCTGATCAAAGACTTCCGCTTCTCCGCGGGCTTCGGCAAGACCCTGAACCGGCTCGTGCGCCACGGCATCGGCGTGCACCACGCCGGCATGCTGCCCAAGTACCGTCGGCTCGTGGAGCAGCTCGCCCAGACCGGACTGCTCAAGGTCATCTGCGGCACGGACACCCTGGGCGTGGGCATCAACGTGCCCATCCGCACGGTGCTGATCACCGCGCTGTCCAAGTACGACGGCCGCCGCACCCGCCGCCTCAGCGCGCGCGAGTTCCACCAGATCGCGGGACGCGCCGGGCGCGCGGGCTACGACACCGCCGGCACCGTGGTGGTGCAGGCGCCCGAGCACGTGATCGAGAACGAGCGCGCCATGGCCAAGGCGCGCGCCAAGCACGGCGACGACCAGAAGAAGCTGCGCCAGGTGCCCAAGAAGAAGGCACCGGAGGGCTTCGTGTCCTGGAGCCGGAAGACCTTCGACGGCCTCGTGGCGGCGCAGCCGGAGCAGCTCACGTCCTCCTTCGACATCAGCCACGCCATGGTGCTGAACATGCTGCAGCGCCCCGGGGACAACATCGCGGCCGCCTACCGACTGCTCACCAGCGTGGACGAGCCCAGGGCCCGGCAGCGGGCGCTGCTGCGCCAGGGCCTGGCCATCCTGAAGGAGCTCATGCGCGCCGGGGTGGTCGTGCGCCTGCCCGAACCGGACGAGACCGGCCGCAGGTACCGCCTCACCGTGGAGCTGCAGGAGAACTTCGCGCTCAACCAGCCGCTCTCCCCCTTCGCCCTGGCGGCCCTCGGACTGCTGGACCCTGAGTCCGAGACGTACGCGCTCGACGTCGTCTCCGTGATCGAGGCAACCCTCGAGAAGCCCCGGCAGGTGCTGAACCTGCAGGAGAAGAAGGTCAAGGGCGAGGCGCTGGCCGCCATGAAGGCGGAGGGGCTCGAGTACATGGAGCGCATGCGCGAGCTCGACGAGATCACCTACCCGCAGCCCCTCAAGGAGTTGCTGGACCAGGCCTTCGAGACGTACCGCGGCTCGGCACCGTGGGTCTCGCAGTTCGAGCTGTCCCCCAAGTCCATCGTGCGGGACATGTACGAGCGCGCCATGACCTTCGGTGACTACGTGCAGTTCTACGGCCTCGCCCGCTCGGAGGGTGTCCTGCTGCGCTACCTTTCGGACGCGTACAAGGCGCTGCGCCAGACCGTCCCCGTGGATGCGACCACCGGACCGCTCACGGACCTCGTGGAGTGGCTCGGCGAGTCCATCCGGCAGACCGACAACTCGCTGCTGGACGAGTGGGAGAAGCTCGCCTCCGGCACCGAGTCCCCCATGGGCACGGGCGCGGACTCGCTCGAGGAGCTGGTCGCGGAGCAGCCCGAGGGCGTCACGTCCAACGTGCGCGCGTTCCGGGTCATGGTGCGCAACGCCCTGTTCCAGCGGGTCGAGCTCTTCGCCCAGGAGAAGGACAAGGTCCTGGGCGCGCTGGACGAGAAGACCGGGTGGGACCGGGACCGCTGGGCGGACGCGCTGGACGCCTACTTCGACGAGTACGAGGACATCTACACGGACGCCCAGTCCCGCGGCCCGTCCCTCATCCGGATCGACGAGCACCCGGAGGGCATGCCGGGGTTCTGGACGGTCCTGCAGGTCTTCGACGATCCGGACGGCAACCACGACTGGGGCATCAACGCGCGGATCGACCTCGCGGCCTCGGACGAGGACGGCTTCCCCGCGGTGCTCGTGGACAACGTGGGCGGTGTGGCGGAGACGGGCCGCTGAGCGTGGCCATTTATGCATTTCAGGATGCATGATGGGTTACTATGCGCTCAGAGCCGCATGACCGAGGAGGTGGGGCGTGTTCGTCCTGACGATCGACCGCCGGGCGTCCCGCGCGGACGCGTCCGCGCAGAACATTGCCGCACTGCGCGAGTCCCTGCAGCGAGCCCTCCCCCGCCCCCTGCTCGGCTGGGACGTGAGCGCCGGCGATGAACTGCAGGCCCTGTACGACGACGCCGCCCTCGCCCTGCGCGCGGTGCTCCACCTCGCGGACGCGGGGACCTGGCACGTCGGTCTCGGGATCGGCGCCGTGGACTCACCGCTCGGTGCATCCGTGCGCGAGACCACCGGACCGGCGTTCGTCGCAGCCCGTGACGCGGTGGGTCAGGCCAAGGAACGGGAGACACCCGTGGTGCGCGGTGGCGAGTGGGCCGAGCGGGCAGGCACCGTGCTGGACCTCGTGTGCGCCGTGCGCGCCCGGCGCACTCCCAGCGGTGCCGAGGCCGCCGGGCTCGCGGACCTCGGCCGGACGCAGCAGGAGATGGCGCACACGCTCGGCATCGCCCAGTCCTCCGTCTCCCGCAGGCTCGGCGCCGCACTGTGGCAGCAGGAGCACGCGGTGCACGACGTCCTCGTGGACCTCTTCGAACTGGCAGACACGCCTCGGCACCCCATGACCGCCGACCACGAGGACCGAGGGGGACGCTCATGACGCCCCTCCGACCCCTGACCACCATCGTGCTGCCCACCCTGCTCGTGGTCGCCACCGCGGTGTGGACGCTGCACTCGGGCACCGCTCCGCGGTCCTGGGCCTTCCCGGCCCTGCTCGTGGCGGGCACGCTGTCCGGCGACCCCGTGGTGCGCGCCGTCTTCGCCTTCGCGGACGTGTCGAACGAGCGCCCCGCACCCGAGGTGAACCCCTGGGCCGAGTCGGAGGCCGCGGCCGATCCCGTGGACCCGCCCCTGCGTGGCGGTCTCGTGATCGGTGCCCTCGAACGGGCGTCCGCCATCGTGTCGCTCATGACCGGAATGATCGGCGGCATCGCGGTGGTCGTGGCTGTCAAGGGCCTCGCCCGCTACGGGGAGTTCACCAACGCCCTGCAGCGTGAGCAGTTCATCATCGGCACGCTCGTGTCCCTGCTGTGGGCGGGCCTCTTCGCCGGGGCGGCCCTGTGGTGCACGACGCCGCCGGGTCCGTTCGCGGGTTAGCGCGGCGTCATCCCCGCCGGTCCGGACTGCACTGCGCCCGGCGCGCCCAGCAGGTCATGTCGCACCCTTGCCAACCCCGTTCCCCCGGCGCGGGCGCGCCGGTCACTGCTCCCGGGAACCCAGCGGGCGGCGTCGTCGTCAGTCCACGGCCTCCGGACCAGGGGTGTGCACCCGGCCCGTCTCCTGGAACTCACGGTGCTGGCCGTGTGCCGCCTCCAAGCGTGAGCGGAACCAGGCGCGCGACTCGATGAGCTCGTTCTTGTGCGTCTCGGAGATCCGCGGGAGGCGCTCCTGCAGGGCGGCGATCTCCTCGGCCAGGCCGTTGCGCTCGGAGGCGGGAGCGTCCGCGGGAAGCGCGAGGTAGCGCTCCGTGAGGTTCTGGGTCTTCTGGATCGTGCGCAGCGCGCGTCCCTTGGGGCTGTAGAGCGAGCCCAGCACGGTGACCACGAGCACGCCGATGATCACGGCGAGCGAGGTGCCGATGCCGATCTCCACCACGGCCACGTGCTCGCCGTCGTTGATGAACGGGAGGGTGTTCTCATGCAGCGCGTGCAGCATGAGCTTCACGCCGATGAACGCGAGGATGATCGACAGGCCCCACGAGAGGTAGATCAGCCGGTCCAGCAGGCCGTCGATCAGGAAGTAGAGCTGGCGCAGCCCCATGAGCGAGAACGCGGTGGCCGTGAAGACGATGTACGGCTCCTGCGTCAGACCGAAGATCGCGGGGATCGAGTCCAGCGCGAAGAGGATGTCCGTGCCACCGATCGCCACCATCACGAGCAGCATCGGCGTCAGCGCACGCTTGCCGTTCTGCACCGTGAAGAGCTTGTCGCCGTCGTAGTGGTCGGTGGTGTGCAGGACCCGGCGAGCCAGGCGGACGATCACGTTGTTGGCCTCGTCCTCCTTCTCCTCGCTCAGTTCGCCCTTGATGAGGTTGCCCGCGGTGAGGATCAGGATCAGGCCGAAGAGGTAGAACACCCATGCGAACGCGTTGATCGCGGCGGCGCCCACCAGGATGAACGCCGTGCGGGCGAACAGCGCGAAGACGATGCCGAAGAGCAGCACCTTCTGCTGGTGCGCGCGCGGCACCGCGAACGACCCCATGATGATGAGGAAGACGAAGAGGTTGTCCACGGACAGCGCCTTCTCCGTGACGTAGCCGCCGTAGTACTCGGCCATCAGGGTGGGGCCCTCCAGCCAGAGGATCACCAGGCCGAAGAGCAGGGCGATGCCCACGTAGACGGCGGACCAGACGGCCGCCTCACGGACTGTGGGCTCGTGCGGGGTGCGCACGTGGAAGACGAAGTCGTAGGCCAGCAGGCCGAGGATCAGGGCAATCGTGATGCCCCACTGCAGGGTGGTGATCTCCACGGGAGACTCCTTGGGGTTGCAAGAACCGCACAAGTCTCTCCCCCACGGCCCGGATCCTGCGCCTCACGGCGGGTCTCCCGACGGTCGTGGTCCGTGCCCGGCCCGGCGTTGGCGCCGAACGTACTGACGTGCACGGAGGTGAGGGATACTCCCCTGATCGCGGACCAGTTTACCAGACGACGCGTGCCCCTCGGACGTCGTCCGAGGGGCACGTGGGTCTGCGCGTGGCCGGGTCAGTTCTGCTGCGCGTCCGCGATGCGCTTCTCCCGCAGACCGTGCGCGCGTTCGAGGAGGTCGTGGTAGCGGGCCTCGGACTCGATGAGCTCGTCCCGGTACTTGGCCTTCACGCCCGGGAGCTGGTCCCGGTACTTCTGCATCTTCTCCGCGGCCTTGGTGCGCTCCTCCAGGGGTGCGGACTCGGGCAGGCTGAGGTAGCGCTCGGACCAGTCGCGTGCGCCGTTAATGATGCGCACCGCCCGGCCCTTGGGGCTGTACAGGGAGGCCAGCACGGTGAGCACTAGGACACCCAGGATGACCGCGAGCGAGAAGCCCGTGGTGACCTCAACCACGTGCACCGGGTGGCCCTCGTTGATGAACGGCAGGGTGTTCTCGTGCAGGGCGTGCAGGATGAGCTTCACGCCGATGAAGCCCAGGATGAGGGCCAGGCCCCACGAGAGGTAGATCAGGCGGTCCAGGAGCCCGTCGATCAGGAAGTAGAGCTGTCGCAGGCCCATCAGGGAGAACGCCGTGGCGGTGAAGACGATGTACGTCTCCTGCGTCAGGCCGAAGATCGCGGGAATCGAGTCCAGGGCGAACATGATGTCCGTGAGGCCGATCGCCACCATGACGAGCAGCATGGGGGTCATCACGCGCTTGCCGTCGACCTCCGTGAAGAGCTTGTCGCCGTCGTACTCGTCCGTGGTCTTCAGGAAGCGCTTGGCCAGGCGCACCATGACGTTGTTGGCCGCGTCGTCCTCGTCCTTGTCCGTGATCTCACCCTTGACCAGGTTGCCCGCGGTGTAGTTGAGGAAGATCCCGAACACGTAGAACAGCGCGGCCCACCGGTTGATGGCCGCGGCCCCCACGAAGATGAACAGCGTGCGGGCGATCAGTGCCACCACGATGCCGAAGAGCAGCACCTTCTGCTGGTCCGCGCGCGGCACCTTGAAGGACGCCATGATGATGAGGAACACGAACAGGTTGTCCACGGACAGCGCCTGCTCTGTGACGAAACCGGCGTAGTACTCGGCAGCGAAGCCAGGACCGTCCCAGAAGAGGATGAGCAGGCCGAACACCAGGGCCAGGGAGACGTAGAGCCCGGTCCACAGGGAGGCTTCCCTGATGGTGGGCTCGTGCGGCTTGCGCGCATGGAAGACGAAGTCGTAGGCGAGCAGTCCCACGATCACCGCAATGGTGATCCCCCACTGCAGTCCGGAAATCTCCACGTGTACCCCTTCGGAGAGCGTTGCTGGGAGCAGCCCGTGGCCGGACCGCACAGGTCATGCAGTGTACCGGAGCGCGGAGGGCATCCGGGCTGGTCAGGCGTGGCCCGCATCCTTCATGCGGCGCAGCTCCTTCTTCAGGTCCGCGATCTCGTCCCGCAGCCGCCCGGCCAGCTCGAACTTCAGTTCGGTGGCCGCGTTGCGCATCTGCTCGCTGAGCTCCTCGATCAGCTGGACCAGGTCCTCCGCCGGAGCGGCGGCCACGCCGTCGCGCAGCAGCTTGGACTCCGCGGCCGCGGCGGCCTGGTTCTTCTCCGGTCCGGTCACGGAGGACGTGCCGCCGCCCTTGCCCTTGACGGGTGCCGTGTGGTTGTTCGCCGCCGAGCGCTGGGCCAGCAGGGTCTTGGTGTCCTCGTCCTCCCGGGCCAGCTGGTCGGTGATGTCCGCGATCTTCTTGCGCAGGGGCGTGGGGTCGATCCCGTGCTCCTTGTTGTACGCGATCTGGATGTCCCGGCGGCGGTTGGTCTCCTCGATGGCGACGTCCATGGAGCGGGTGATCTTGTCCGCGTACATGTGGACCTCTCCCGAGACGTTGCGGGCGGCACGGCCGATGGTCTGGATCAGGGACGTGGTGGAGCGCAGGAAGCCCTCCTTGTCCGCGTCCAGGATCGCGACGAGCGACACCTCCGGGAGGTCGAGTCCCTCGCGCAGCAGGTTGATGCCCACGAGCACGTCGAACACGCCCATGCGCAGCTCGCGCAGCAGCTCCACGCGGCGCAGGGTGTCCACGTCCGAGTGCAGGTACTGGACCTTGACGCCGTGCTCCATGAGGTACTCGGTCAGGTCCTCGGCCATGCGCTTGGTCAGCGTGGTCACGAGGACGCGCTCGTTGCGCTCCACCCGCAGCTCGATCTGCTCCAGGAGGTCGTCGATCTGGCCCTTGGTGGGCTTCACGATCACCTGCGGGTCCACGAGCCCGGTGGGACGGATGATCTGCTCCACCACGGAGTCCACCTTGGACATCTCGTACGGCCCCGGGGTCGCGGACATGTACATGGTCTGCCCGATCCGCTCGAGGAACTCGTCCCACTTCAGCGGCCGGTTGTCCATGGCCGAGGGCAGCCGGAAGCCGTGCTCCACGAGCGTGCGCTTGCGGGACATGTCCCCCTCGTACATGCCCCCGATCTGGGGCACGGTCACGTGGGACTCGTCGATGATGAGCAGGAAGTCGTCCGGGAAGTAGTCCAGCAGACAGTGCGGGGCGGAGCCGCGCGGGCGGCCGTCGATGTGCAGCGAGTAGTTCTCGATGCCGTTGCAGTAGCCCATCTGCTCCATCATCTCGAGGTCGTACGTGGTGCGCATGCGCAGCCGCTGGGCCTCGACGAGCTTGTTCTGCGACTCGAGCTCCTGCAGCCGCTCCTGCAGCTCCTTCTGGATGGACTCGATGGCGGTGGCCATGCGCTCCGCGCCGGCCACGTAGTGCGAGGCCGGGAAGACGTACATCTCCTGCTCCTCGTTCACGATCTCACCGGTGAGCGGGTGCAGCGTGTAGAGGGCCTCGATCTCGTCCCCGAAGAACTCGATCCGCAGGGCGAGCTCCTCGTACATGGGGATGATCTCCACGGTGTCGCCGCGTACACGGAAGGTGCCGCGGTGGAAGTCGACGTCGTTGCGGACGTACTGCATGTTGACGAACTGGCGCAGCAGGGCGTCCCGGTCCATCTCCTCGCCCACGGCCAGGGTGACCATCTGCTTGACGTACTCCTCCGGCGTGCCGAGGCCGTAGATGCACGAGACGGTGGAGACCACCACGGTGTCGCGGCGCGTGAGCAGCGAGTTGGTGGCGGAGTGCCGCAGCCGCTCCACCTCCTCGTTGACCGAGGAGTCCTTCTCGATGAAGGTGTCCGTCTGCGGGACGTACGCCTCCGGCTGGTAGTAGTCGTAGTAGGAGACGAAGTACTCGACCGCGTTGTTGGGCAGCAGCTCACGCAGCTCGTTGGCGAGCTGGGCGGCCAGCGTCTTGTTCTGCACGAGCAGCAGCGTGGGCCGCTGCACGGCCTCGATCAGCCACGCCGCGGTCGCGGACTTGCCGGTGCCCGTGGCGCCCATGAGCACGACGTCCTTCTCGCCGCCCTGGATCCGCTCCGCAAGCTCGGCAATGGCCTTGGGCTGGTCACCGGCGGGCTGGAACTCGGACACGACCTCGAAGGGTGCGACCACGCGATTGATCTTCTGGGCGAGCGACATGGCATCAGGGTACGCGCAGGCTCAGACACGATGACGACGCCGCCCGCCGCCTCCGCACTCGGCTCGCGTGCGTGTCAGGCCCGCGGGATCACGCAACCTCCGCGCGCCACCACCCGTCCACCTGCGCCACGAGCTGCTCGACCGTTCCGGAGTTCTCCAGCACGGTCGTGGCCACTGCGCGGCGCTGCTCGTCCGTGGCCTGTGCGGCGATCCGGGCCCGGGCGTCCTGCTCGTCCATCCCACGGTCCTCGACCATGCGGCGCACGCGCTCCTCCTCCGGCGCCTCGACCACGACCACGCGGTCCATGCCCTCGTGCTGGCCGGTCTCCACGAGCAGCGGGATGTCGTGCACGACAACCCCGCCCGGGGGAACCTCCTCGACCAGCCGGGCGCTCTCCCGGCGCACGAGCGGGTGCATGATCCCGTTCAGGGCCTCGAGCTCCGAAGGATCCGCGAAGACGATGGCGGCGAGGGCCGCGCGGTCCAGGGCGGCGTCGTCGCCCATGAGGACCCGGGGGCCGAAGTGCGCGACGATGCCCTCGTACCCGGCGGCTCCCGGCTCCTGGAGGGCACGGGCCAGAGCATCTGCGTCGATGACGCGCGCACCGAGCTCCGCGAGGCGGCGCGAGACGGTGGACTTCCCGGAGGCGATCCCCCCGGTGAGGCCCACGCGCAGGACGTCAGTGCGACCCGGTCGGGTGAACAGTTCCGTCACGGTCTTCCTCCTCCACCGCGCCGTCCTCCTGCAGGACGGGGAGGATCTGATCATTCCAGATCTCCCGGACCTGCTCCCGCACCTGTTCCACGTCCCCGTCGTTGACGATCACCCGGTCCGCAACGCCCCTGGTCTCGTTCTCGGAGGGGGCACGGTCCACGACGTCCCAGGCGACGTCCACCGGCAGCCCCTCGTCCTCACGCAGCCGCTGGACGCGCTCCTCCGCCGGGGCGGCCACTGCGACCACGAGGTCGAAGCGGTCGCGCTGCTCCGCCTCGAGGGGGTCGCGGACCACCTGGACCATCACGGCGTCCGGCCCCACGTCCCGGGCGCGACGCCGCGCGATCTCCCGCATGTGCGGCATCAGCAGCTCGTGCGCCCGCGCACGCACCGTCTCGTTGCGGGCCATCAGCTCGTCGAGCGCGTCCGAGACCTCGGCCGCCGACGCCTCGGGGGCCGTGGCCAGCTGGTCGCCGAAGACCCGCTCCACCTCGCTGCGCGTCCCCGTGCCGGGTTCGAGCAGCTCGTGCCACATCTGCACGCTGTCGAGCATCACGGCCCCGAGCTCCTCGAAGGCGCGCGCCGCGGTGCGCTTGCCCGCCGAAGCACCGCCCGTCAGCGCGAGCTGGTAGACGGGTCGGCCCTCCTGCTCCCGCTGCCAGTGCCACGTGCGGGGCTGGTGCGTGTCGTGCTCCGGCTCCGTGCCCACCTCGTACTCCGGCCGGATCACGAAGTCCGCAACCGCCGGGCCGGCCTCCTGCGCCCGGCGGTGGTACTCCTCCGCGGGCAGCACGCGCTTCCACTGGCGGGTGCGCATGGGCCGCGCCGTGCCCGCGTCCTGCCGCAGCGCCTGCAGCAGCATGACGGCCTGGAGCACCTCGAGGAGCATCACGGGCGCACCGATCACGATGATAACCTCCTGCAGGGCGTCGAGTCCGTTCTCCCCGGAGGTCGCGATGATCGCGGTGCACACCGCTCCCACGGCGAGCGTCCAGAAGATGCGCTGCCGGCGGGATCCCTCGTCCTCGTGCCCGTTGGCCATGGCGTCCATCACGAGCGCCCCGGAGTCGATGGACGTGATGAAGAAGATCGTGATCACGACCAGCGCCACGAATGCCGTGACCGCGAACCACGGCATCGTCTGCAGGAACTGGAAGAGAGCGGCCTCCGGGTTGCCCTGCGTCACGATGGTCTCCGTGAGGGTCCCCCGCGTCTGCGGGGCGCGGTCGATACGGATCGCGTTGTAGCCGTACACGGCCATCCATACGGCGACGAATGCCGAGGGCACCCCGAGCACACCCACGACGAACTGCCGGATGGTCCGCCCGCGCGAGATCTTGGCCACGAACATGCCCACGAACGGGGCCCAGGTGACCGTCCACGCCCAGTAGAAGACCGTCCAGTCCCCCGACCACTGCCCGCCCCCGTACGTGTCGTTGAAGAACGCCAGCGTGGGCAGCTGACCCAGGTAGCCGCCCACGGGCTCCACGACGGCGCGCATCGTGGACATGGAGGCCCCGGCCATCAGCACGAACAGCAGCAGGGCCACGGCCAGGATGATGTTCGCGTAGGACAGCCGCTTGATGCCCTTCTCCATCCCAGCCAGCACCGACGCGAGCCCCACCGCGGTGATCACGGCGATGATCGCCGCCTGGACCCACCCCTCCATGGGGATCCCGTACACGTACGTGAGCCCGCTGTTGATCTGCAGCGCACCCAGTCCCACGGAGACCGCCAGCCCGAAGACCGTGGCCACGATGGAGAGGATGTCGATGGCCTTGCCCCACGGGCCGTGGATGCCGTCCCCCAGCAGCGGGTGAAACGCAGAGGAGACACGCGGCGGGAGCTTGCGATTGTACGTGAAGTAGCCGAAGGCGAGTCCGGGCACCGCGAGAATGGCCCACATGTGCACGCCGAAGTGGAAGTTCGCGATGTTCAGCGCCTCCACGGCGGAACGGTCCGAGGCCGGTTCGGTCCCGTACATGGGCGGGTTCGCGTAGTGGTTGATGGGCTCCGCGACACCCCAGAACATCAGCACCGCGCCCACACCGGCGGCGAAGAGCATCCCGAACCAGGTCAGTCCGGAGTACGCGGGCTCGGAGTCGTCGTCACCGAGCCTGACTCGACCGTAGCGGCTCAGGGCCAGGCCCACCGCGAAGATCACGAGGCCGGTGACGCTGAGCGTGTAGAACCACCCCGTCTGATAGCGCAGCACGTGCGCGATGTCGCCGAAGACCCCCTGCACCGGCCCCGGGAACAGACTCATGGCCGCGGTGAACACCACCACGAGCGCCGCGGAGACGAAGAAGATGGAGGGCGTGGTGCGCAGCCCGAGACAGTCGTGGAGTCGATGCAGCACGGAGCAACTTTCGGCAGGGAACGTGGACGTCGCAGTCGGCTCCCCCACACTGTAGCGGCCGGTTGTCGGGGACCCTTCTGGTTCGCCACCCGCTTCCGGGTTCTCAGGGGCGACCGGGGACTCTGGCCACCCCCTCCCTACACTGGAGGGCGTGTCCTCCGATCCCCTCGCCGCCCAGTCCCCCGCACACCCTGTGTCCTACACCGTCCCGCGCGCGGGAACGGTCCACTCGGCGGAGCTCGAGATCAAGAAGTCGCGTTTTCTCGCGCTGCTCACCCGAGTCCAGGACGAGGACGCCGCCCGGGCGTTCATCGCGCGCGTGACGTCGGAGCACCGGGACGCGCGGCACCACTGCTCGGCCTTCCTGATCGGGGCGCACCGCGAGATCGGACGCTCCTCCGACGACGGCGAACCGGCGGGAACCGCCGGTGTCCCCATGCTGCAGGCGCTCTCCTCGTACGTGCCCCAGACGCGCGGGGACGACGCCGCCGACCTCTCGGACGCGTGCGCCGTCGTCGTGCGCTGGTTCGGCGGAATCAAGCTGGGAGCGGGCGGTCTCGTGCGCGCCTACTCCGGCGCGGTCACGGAGGCGCTGCAGGACGCTCCCCTGGTGCGGCGCGTCCGCTGCCGCGACCTCGCCCTGCCGGTCCCACACGGGGACGCCGGACGAGTGGAGGCCGAGATCCGCGCCCGTGACCTGACCGTCCTCCCCACCGAGTACCGCGCGGGCCACGCGGTGCTCCACGCGCTCGTTCCAGACCTTCTTTCCGAGCTCGACGCCGCCCGGGCCGTGCTCGCGAGCGTCACCTCGGGCCACGGCGAGCCCACTCTCGGTGAACCGGTCTGGGAGGACATCCCCTGATCCTCGCGGGGGGCCAGGCCCTAACACGTCTGAAGGGCGTGCCCGCGGGCTCTGCCTCGGGTCCGCCATACGACCCAGGCCGCAGGACGCAGCACCTCGGCTCCTCGTGCAGACACTCCCCGGACACGCAAAAGGTCCCGCACCCCTTGGGGTGCGGGACCTTTCGTCAACGCTCAGCGGGTGTCACCCGCCGGAACCCGGGGGGTGACACCCACGCGTGACTCAGTGACCGGTGAGCTTCTCGCGCAGAGCGGCCAGCGCCTCGTCCGAGGCGAGCGTGCCGGCGTCCTCGGAGGACTGCTCCGAGGAGTAGCTCGTGGGACCCGACGCGTGGCTCGGGGCCGACGAGGACGAGGAGGAAGAAGAGGACGACGACGTGGTCGCGGCAGCTTCCTGGTCGTCCTGGATGTGCTTGCGCACCTGCTCCTTGTGGGCCTCCCAGCGGGACTGGGCCTGGGCGTACTGCTCCTCCCACGCCGCGCGCTGCTCCTCGTAGCCTTCGATCCACTCGTTGGTCTCGGGATCGAAGCCCTCGGGGTACTTGTAGTTGCCCTGCTCGTCGTACTCGGCGGCCATGCCGTACTGGGCGGGATCGAAGTCGGTGGACTCCGGGTCCACACCCTCGTTGGCCTGCTTCAGCGACAGCGAGATGCGGCGACGCTCGAGGTCGATGTCGATGACCTTGACGAAGAGCTCCTCGTTGACGGAGACGACCTGCTCGGCCATGTCCACGTGGCGCTGCGCCAGCTCGGAGATGTGCACCAGGCCCTCGATGCCGTCCTCGACGCGCACGAACGCACCGAACGGAACCAGCTTGGTGACCTTGCCCGGCACGACCTGACCCAGGGCGTGGGTGCGGGCGAAGAGCTGCCAGGGATCCTCCTGGGTGGCCTTCAGGGACAGGGAGACACGCTCGCGGTCCATGTCCACGTCCAGCACCTCGACGGTGACTTCCTGGCCGACCTCGACAACCTCGGAGGGGTGGTCGATGTGCTTCCAGGACAGCTCGGAGACGTGCACCAGGCCGTCGACGCCGCCCAGGTCCACGAACGCACCGAAGTTGACGATCGAGGAGACGGTGCCCGTGCGGACCTGGCCCTTCTGCAGCTGCTGCAGGAAGTTGGCGCGCACCTCGGACTGGGTCTGCTCGAGCCAGGCACGGCGGGAGAGGACCACGTTGTTGCGGTTCTTGTCGAGCTCGATGATCTTCGCCTCGAGCTGCTGACCGATGTACGGCGCGAGGTCGCGGACGCGGCGCATCTCCACGAGGGAGGCGGGCAGGAAGCCGCGCAGGCCGATGTCCAGGATGAGGCCGCCCTTGACGACCTCGATGACGGTGCCGGTGACGACGCCGTCCTCTTCCTTGACCTTCTCGATGTCGCCCCAGGCACGCTCGTACTGAGCGCGCTTCTTGGAGAGGATCAGGCGACCTTCCTTGTCCTCCTTGGTGAGGACCAGAGCCTCCACCTCGTCACCCACGGCCACGACGTCGTCAGGGTTGATGTCGTGCTTGATGGACAGCTCACGCGAGGGGATGACACCTTCGGTCTTGTACCCGATGTCCAGGAGGACCTCGTCGCGGTCGACCTTGACGACGGTGCCTTCCACGAGGTCGCCGTCATTGAAGTACTTGATGGTTGCGTCGACAGCGGCGAGGAAGTCCTCTTCCGTTCCGATGTCGTTGACGGCAACCTGCTGGGTGGTGGTGGTCATGTAGTAGGGACTCCGATGGAATTGGTTTGATGGTTTCCCGTTCCCGGTGCCGCCCGGTGGGGCGTTGTCCGGAAACTCAGGTGGTGCTCAGGGCGTGCGAATGCACGCACCGCTCCAGTCTAGGGCCCGAGCACCTCGGGTTCAAGCCTGGCGCGGTGCGTGCCTCCGCGGGTGTGCGGTCCCCCGAGGGGGCGCGGAATCAGAACGGGGAGATGCAGTACGGGTCCGTGGGCGTGGACATCAGCGCCTGGATGTCCCGCAGGGCGTCCTGGTCCCGCACGCGCAGCAGCCCGCCGTAGTACAGGGTGGAGGCCTTGACGGCCCCCAGGTACAGGGAGCCCAGGGCGTCCACGTTCAGGGCCACGTCCACGCCGTCCGGCAGCTCAACGGCGGGCATGGACTTCCCGGCGAGGTCGTCCTGCGTGCGCGGCCGGTCCCCCACCCGTTCCACGCGGGTCTCGTCCCCGGTGGTGTCGATCGTGAAGATGCCGTCCGCGAAGCCCATGGAGTCCACGATGGACAGTGTGAGCCGGCGGTGGGACGTGTAGCGGCGGGCGCTCAGTGCCGCCACGGGGTCGAGGACGCGCAGCCACAGGCGCTCGAAGCGCTTGCGCACCGTGTACGCGGACATGTCCACCATGCCCCACATCAGGGCGTCCTCCATGGGCGCACCCGCGTGGCGGACCTCCGTGACGAGGTCCAGGTTGCACAGGTACTCCCACAGGGCGATGCGCCCCTCCCAGTTCGGGCACACCAGGTCCACGACCTTCAACGCACCCTCGAAGCCCTGCGTGGGAAGGAACTTGTAGCTGACGTACCCGTCCGCGCGGCCGTCGGCGTCGTAGTGCACGGCCGTGCGGATCTCGGGGTCCGACTTGCCCTCGTGCCAGTCCCAGGCGCCGGAGACCAGACCCCACCACTTGGGCTGGCGGTCCACGGAGCCGGCGGTCTGCCGGTGGAAGCGCTCGAAGATCTCGGGGGCGAGCCGCGCCACCGCCTGGTTGTCCGCCATCTCCACGGAACCCACCGTGGGCGCCTTCAGCTGCAGCCGGGTGTGGGCGTCCACCGTGATCTCAGTGTTGAACGTGCCCGCGCCGAAACCGAAGCGGCCGTAGATGGTCGCCTCGGAGGCGGTCAGCGCCGCGATCGGGAAGCCGGCCTCGTGCGCCTCGGTGAGGTCGTCCGTCATCAGACGGCGCAGCAGCCCGCGGCGGGCGTGGGTCGGGCGCACGGTGACCTCGGAGATGAGCCAGGCGGGGACCCCGGCACCCGGTCCGACCGTGAGCTCGGAGTTCCAGGAGCAGAACGTTGCCACCGGCCGGTCCGCGCCCAGCGCCGCCGTGGGGACGGGATCGGCCGTGTAGGCCGCCCGCAGCCGGGTGCCCACCGCGCGCATGGACTCGAGGATGTGGCCGGTGGCCTCCTCGGTGGGCTCGGGACCGTGGAAGCCGTGGTCCACGGCGCGGTGCCACTCGACGGCCTCGGGGTTCGCCGCCACGCCGCCCTCCTCCACGAAGAACTTGCGCAGCACGTAGTTGCTGCCGCGTGCGCTGTACGTGGTCTCGGTGGGCTGCTCGTTCGGGGGTGTCGCGGTCATGGTGCTCCTCGGTCTGCGGGGTCCTCGGTCTGCGGAGTCCCGGGGCGGGTCCGACCGCCGGGCGGGGTCGGAGACGCACGCGGGCGGACGGTCTGGCTGCGGGGTGGGCGTCAGTGGGCCGCCTGGTGCCACGTGCGCCCGGTGCCCACGTTGACGTCCAGGGGCACGGTGAGGTCCGCGGCGCCGGCCATCTCGGTGCGCAGGATCTCCTCCACGGCGGCGGCCTCCCCGGGGGCGACCTCCACGATGAGTTCGTCGTGGACCTGCAGCAGCACGCGGGAGCGCATCGACCCCTCGCGCAGGGCGCGGTCCACGCCGATCATGGCCTTCTTGATGATGTCTGCGGCCGAGCCCTGGATGGGCGCGTTCAGGGCCATGCGCTCGGCGGCCTGGCGGGCCTGCCGGTTGTCGCTCGTGAGCTCGGGGAGGTAGCGGCGGCGCCCGTCGATGGTCTCCGTGTAGCCCTTGGAACGGGCCTCCTCGACGACGCCGCGCAGGAAGTCCCGCACCCCGCCAAAGCGCTCGAAGTACCCGCTCATCATGGTGCGGGCCTCGTCCACCCCGATGTTCAGCTGCTGGGAGAGTCCGTAGGAGCTCAGCCCGTAGACCAGTCCGTAGCTCATGGCCTTGACCTTGGAGCGCATGGCCGGGGTGACGTCCTCCGGAGCGACGTCGAACACGCGCGAGCCCACGAAACGGTGCAGGTCCTCCCCCGCCCGGAACGCCTCGATGAGACCTTCGTCCCCGGAGAGGTGCGCCATGATGCGCATCTCGATCTGTGAGTAGTCCGCGGTCATCAGGCACTCGAACGGGCCCTGCGCGTCCTCCCCCACCACGAACACGTCGCGGATGCGCTGGCCCTGCTCGGTGCGCACCGGGATGTTCTGCAGGTTGGGTCCGGTGGAGGACAGCCGCCCCGTGGCCGCGACGGTCTGCTGGTACGTGGTGTGGATCCGGCCGTCCTCGGCAATGGCGTCCCGCAGGCCGGCCACGATCTGCTTGAGCTTGGAGTACTCGCGCCAGTTCATCAGGGCCACGAGGAACCGCGAGCCCTGCGTCTCCGGGTCCACCCGTCCGAGCAGGTCCGCGACCGCGGCGGCGTCCGTGGTGAAGCCGGTCTTGGTCTTCTTGGTCTTGGGCAGGCCGAGCTCGTCGAACATCACGGCCTGCAGCTGTTTGGTGGAGCCCAGATTGATCTCGTGGTCGAGCTGCGCCTGGGCGAGCTCGAAGGCCTGGTCGATGGGCTGCTGGAGATCTTCGAAGAGCTGGTCGATGCCGGGACGGTCGATGGCGATGCCCGCGTTCTCCATGCGGGCGAGGATCACCGCGAGCGGCATCTCGAGCTCGGTGAGCAGGGGCAGCTGACCGTCCGCCTCGAGCAGGCCCCGCAGGTGCTCGCTCAGCTGACGGCACGCGGCACCCAGGGTCGCCTGGCGTACGAGCTCGGCGTCGCTGACACCGGACGGCTCACCGTCCGTGTCGAGGTCCAGTGCGGTCTGGCCCTGCTGCTCGGCCGCCGAATCCGCCTCGACCGTCGCGACCTCCACGTCCAGGTGCTGGGCGAGCTGGGCCTCCAGCTCGTAGGAGCGCAGCGCCGGGCGCACCAGGTACCCCGAGAGCTGGACGTCGTCCACGACGCCCGCGAGCTCGATGCCGCGCAGCAGCAGCCCGTGGTAGAGGTCCTTGAGCCCGTCCACGATCTTGGGCGCGGCGGGGTCCGCGAGCCATGCCTCCACCGCGCCGGAGAGGTCCTGGTCCGCCTCGACCAGGTCCACGGCGGCACCCGTGGCTCCGGTGAGCATCAGGCTCGTGACTTCCGTGCCGGACGGCGCCTTGGGTTCGACGGAGAGTCGGCGCACGACGACGGCGTCCCCCTCCTCGAGCGCTGCCGTCCAGGCCGCGAACTCCGCGGCGGTGCGCACCCGGGTGACGTCCGTGACCTCGGCCGGCGTGACGGCGTCGTCGTCCGCGGCGGCCGCACCGAAGGCGTCCAGCAGACGTCCGCGCAGCTGCGAGCCGAACTCGAGCTCGTCGAAGATGGCGGCCACGGTCTCCGGATCCGCGTGCGGCAGGGCGGCGTCCGTGAGGTCGATGTCGAGCGGGAGGTCCGTGAGCAGGCGGTTGAGCTTGCGGTTGCGGCGCACGAGGTCCTCGTTCTCGCGCAGCGCCTCACCCTTCTTGCCCGTGATCTTGTCCGCGTGCTCGAGCAGGGACTCCACCGGGCCGTAGGCGGTGATCCACTTGGCGGCGAAGCCGGGGCCCACGCCGGGCACACCCGGCAGGTTGTCCGCCGTCTCCCCCGTGAGAGCGGCGAGGTCCGGGTAGTTCTGGGGCGCGACCTTGTACTTCTCGAAGACCGCCTCCGCGTCCATGCGGCGCAGGTCCGAGGGGGTGCGGCCCGGGTAGACCACCGTGACGTGGTCCGTGATCATCTGGAAGGCGTCGCGGTCCCCCGAGAACACGAGCACCTCGAAGTCCTCCGCGGCCGCCGTGGTGGCGAGCGTGGCCAGGACGTCGTCCGCCTCGTGGCCCTCGCTCGTGACGATGGGAATGCCCACCGCCTCCAGGATGCGCTGGATGTTGGGGACCTGGCCGTGGAACTCCTCCGGGGTCTCGTCGCGGCCGCCCTTGTACTCCCCGTACTCCTGGGAGCGCAGCGTGGGGCCCTCGAGGTCGAAGGAAACCACCAGGTGGGTGGGCTTCTCCTCGCGCAGGAGCTTGACCATGGTGTTCACGAAGCCGTAGACACCCTCGGTGTGCACGCCCTCGGAGGTGACGAACCCGGGACCGCCACCGTACTCGGCGGCGCGGGAGAGCGCGAAGAAGGCGCGGAACGCCAGGGAGTGGCCGTCGATCAGCAGCAGCCGCTTCTCCGGCCGGGAGACGGGCACGGGCAGCGGCACCTCCCGCGGGGAGTCGGTCTTCTCGCCGATCACCACCGTGCGGGTCGCGGGCTGGTCCTGGGCGGCCTTGTCCTTCGTCTCAGTCACACGACCATCCTAGGGCCAGGCTCCGACGCCCCGGGGCGCAGGGCCGGGCGGTCAGGCCACCTGGCTGATGATCGCCTCGGCCACCTCGCGCATGGACAGCCGGCGATCCATGGAGGTCTTCTGGATCCAGCGGAACGCCTCCGGCTCGGAAAGGCCCATCTTGGTCTGGAGCAGGGACTTGGCGCGCTCCACGAGCTTGCGCGTGGCGAACTGCTCCTTCATGTCCACGACCTCGTTCTCGAGCGCGGCGATCTCCTCGAAGCGGGACATCGCGATCTCGATGGCGGGCACCACGTCCTCGACCGTGAAAGGCTTGACCACGTAGGCCATGGCCCCGGCCTCGCGGGCGCGCTCCACGAGCTCGCGCTGGCTGAACGCCGTGAGCAGGACGACGGGCGCGATCCGCTGGCCCGCGATCTGCTCCGCCGCTGTGATGCCGTCCATCACGGGCATCTTCACGTCCATGAGCACCACGTCCGGGCGGTGCTCCGCGGTCAGGGCCACGGCCTGCTCGCCGTTCTCCGCCTGCGCCACCACGCGGTAGCCGGCGTCCTGGAGCATCTCGACGATGTCCATGCGGATCAGCGCCTCGTCCTCCGCCACCACCACGGTGCGGGTCTCGCCGGCGCCGGGCGCGGCAACGGTGTCCTCCTGCGAGGCTTCCGCCGGGACGGGCTCGGGCGCGGCGTTGTCCGGGGTGCTGGGTGAATCCGTCACGGGATCTCCTCGGTTCGGGGTCGGACGTCCGTCACGGGCGGACGCGGTACGGCGGTGCAGACGACATGTGGACGACGACGCCGCACGGCACGGGTCCTCACGGTCGGGGCCCGTGGGCGCGCCGCCCGGTGTCCCGCGCAGCCGTTCTTACGGCCTCTGCGGGGGCCTCCGGGGCGTCGTCGCAACGGTCTCCAGCCTAGTCCCATCATGTATGCTGTGAGCCGCGCCAGCGGGGTGCCTCCGGTGAGAGGCCCACCACTGACCGGCCCAAGTGGCGGAATTGGCAGACGCGCCGCACTCAAAATGCGGTATGGAGACATGTGTGGGTTCGAGTCCCACCTTGGGCACCGCAACGCTCCCGGTGGGAGCAGCACAGGAACGGCCTCGTTGACGCGGGGCCGTTTTTCGTTGCCACCGTGCCGCCCGTAAGGACCCCGGGCCATGAGCAGTGCCCCGTGAGCCACGTACGCGGACCCCGGCCGCCAAGGCGCCAGGCCTCACTCGCCGCACGCCACGGGTTCGACGCCCGTCACGACACGTTGTGACGTAGAACGCAGTCAGTGGCCCTCCCCGGTAGGTTGGTGCGCACGCACTCATTTGCTATCGCAAGAGCGATCCGTCACGCAGACCACAGCAGGGAGAACACCATGAGCACCCCCACCAACGGACCCGCCCCGAGGGGCAGCCCGGGAACCACCGCCCCCAGGACGGCCAGCCCTACGGGCAGCAGGGCCATCCGCAGCAGGGCTACTACCAGGAACCGCCGAAGAAGAAGCGGAAGAAGTGGCCGTGGATCGTGGGCATCATCGTGGTGGTCGTCCTCCTGCTCTTCGCCGGGTGCGTCACCCTCATCGGCGGCGCCGCGAAGACCGTGAACGACTCCATCCAGTCCAGCGCCGCGACCAGCTCCGCGGACAGCAACAGCAGCGCGGGCTCGGCGGACGGCAAGGACCAGCTGAAGCTCGACGCCACCGCTTCGGAGTCGGCCTCCGTCTCCTACGGTGCCGGCGGCTCCATGAGCACCGCCGACATGACCACCACGTGGACCGAGACCGTGACCGCCAAGACCACGGACTTCTACTCGGTGACGGTGCAGGACAAGTCCGGCGCGTCCGACGCAAAGGTCAGCTGCACGCTCACGCGCGACGGCAAGAAGACGAAGGAGAACAGCGCCACCGGCGCCTACTCCATCGCCACCTGCTCGGACACGCCGTAGGCACCACGGCGCAAGGCACGCATCAGGGCGGGGCCGGATTCGTCCCGGGCCCCACCTGATCTGCCCACCGCCACCACAACCTGGTTGAACGCACGTTCCACCAGCGACGAACGGCCCCGTGGGAACGGGGCCGTTCGCATGTCCGCACCGTTTCGCACCGTCGCGCCCGCGGGCACCGGCGCGCGGGCCCCGGACATGGAACGACGACGGCGCGGGGCTGCGGATCTGCTCGATCCACGGCCCCGCGCCGTCGTCGTTCACTCAGCGTGTCGCCGGGCAGTGCTCACCGCGCGGCGCGCCGATCACGGCTCGCGCTAGGACGCGGAGCCGTGCAGCTCCCCGCCGCCCCAGGGGCGAACCTCCTCGTGGCGCTCACGCTGGGGCGCCTCGCCGGCGTCCTGCAGGTCGCCCACGCGGTGGACCTTGACCAGGTTGGTGGACCCGGCGTGTCCGGGAGGAGACCCGGCGCAGATGACGACCATGTCCTCGGTGCTCGCGAGCTCGTGCTCGAGCAGGTAGTGGTCCACCTGGCGGGTCATGTCGTCCGTGTGCTCCACGCGCTCCACGCGGATGGGCTGCACGCCCCACAGCAGCTGCAGCCAGGACTGCACGCTGCGCTCCGGGGTGAAGGCGAGGATCGGGCGGTCCGGGCGCAGGCGGGAGAGCCTGCGGGCGGAGTCGCCGGACTGGGTGAACGTGCAGATGTAGCTCACGTCCAGCTGCCGGGCGATGGTCACCGCGGCGAGGGTGATCGCACCGCCGCGCGTGCGGGGCTCGGTGCCCAGCGGCGGCATGCGGTCCATGCCCTGGGTCTCGGTGGCCACGATGATGTTCGACATGGTCTCGAGCGTCTTGATGGGGTACTTGCCCACCGAGGTCTCGCCCGAGAGCATCACGGCGTCCGCGCCGTCGAGCACGGCGTTCGCGCAGTCCGAGGCCTCCGCGCGCGTGGGGCGCGGGTTGTCGATCATGGACTCGAGCACCTGGGTGGCCACGATCACGGGCTTGGCCCAGCGGCGGGCGAGCTCGATCGCGCGCTTCTGCACGATCGGCACGGCCTCCAGCGGCAGCTCGACGCCCAGGTCACCGCGGGCGACCATGATGCCGTCGAACGCGTCGATGATCTCGTGCAGGGCGTCCACGGCCTGCGG
Organism: Kocuria varians; assembly: GCF_006539885.1. Taxonomy (GTDB): domain Bacteria; phylum Actinomycetota; class Actinomycetes; order Actinomycetales; family Micrococcaceae; genus Kocuria; species Kocuria varians. The sequence continues at coordinate 60,456 of NZ_BJNW01000005.1, forward strand.
CTTCTCGATCTTGGCGATCACGGGGAGCTTGCGCCCCTCCTCGGCCATGATCTCGTGCACGCGCTCGATGTCCTTGGCGTCGCGCACGAAGGACAGCGCGATGATGTCCACGCCGCGCTGCAGCGCCCAGCGCAGGTCCGCCTCGTCCTTCTCGCTCAGGGCGGGCACGTTGACGGCCACGCCCGGCAGGTTGATGCCCTTGTGGTCCGAGACGGTGCCCGGGACCACGACCTCCGTGGTGACGTCCGTGTCCGAGACGGCGGTGGCGCGCAGGGCGACCTTGCCGTCGTCGATCAGCAGCGGATCGCCCACGCTCACGTCACCGGGCAGGCCCTTGTGCGTGGTGGAGCAGATGTCCTTGGTGCCGGGGATGTCCCGCACGGTGATCGTGAACGTGTCCCCGACCGCGAGGTCGTGGGGGCCGTCCGCGAAGTTGCCGAGGCGGATCTTGGGACCCTGCAGGTCCGCGAGGATGGCCACGGTGGTGTCCAGCTCCTCGCTCGCGCGCCGCAGGTTCTCGTAGGACGCGTTGTGGACCTCGTGGTCGCCGTGGCTCATGTTCAGGCGAGCCACGTTCATCCCCGCCTGGATCGCTCGGGTGATGTTCTCGTACGAGGAAATGGCGGGGCCGATGGTGGCTACGATCTTCGCTCGACGCATGGGGTGACTCCCTTTCGATTGGCGGATGGTCTGCACACACGGCAAAGCGGCCGGGCCGGGCAACGAAGTGCTGCATGGCCGCGGCCGCTCCGCCGATGTCTGCCTCCACCTTAGCAACGTGCACCGTGAATGGATACGACCTCGTTCACGCCACGGCGTCCCGTGGATCACGTCCGGACGTGCTCGGACAATCGTCCAGACGTTCGGTCAGACACTCAGGTCGATCGCGCGCTCCGACGGCTCCACGGGCTCGGGCAGCCGGGTCTGACCGGTGAGGTGGCGCTCCACGTGCGCCGCGCACGCCCGGCCCTCCGCGATGGCCCACACCACCAGGGACTGCCCGCGCCCGGCGTCGCCGCACGAGAACACGCCGTCCACGGCGGTCATGTAGGTCTCGTCCCGCGCCACGTTGCTGCGCCGGTCCAGGGACACGGGCAGCTGGTCGGTGAGCTCCTCCGACTCGTTGCCGGTGAAGCCCAGGGCCAGGAAGACGAGGTCCGCCGGGAGCACCTTCTCCGTGCCGGGCTTCGGCACGCGGGAGCCGTCCTCGCGGTACTCGGTCTCGGCGACCCGCAGACCGGTCAGCACGCCGTCGTCGTTGCCCACGAACTCCACGGTGGAGGCGAGGTACGTGCGCTCCCCGCCCTCCTCGTGGGACGTGGAGACCTCGAAGACCCGCGGCATCATGGGCCACGGCTCCTCGTCCGCGCGGTCCGCCGGCGGCTTGCGGCCGATGGCCAGGGACGTCACCGACGCCGCGCCCTGCCGCAGCGCGGTGCCGATGCAGTCGGAGCCCGTGTCACCGCCGCCCAGGACGATGACGTTCTTGCCCTTGGCGTCGATCAGGTCCGGAACCTCCTGGCCGGCCACGTGCTTGTTGGAGCGCACCAGGTAGTCCATCGCGTAGTGGATGCCGTCCAGCTGCCGGCCGGGGATGTCCAGGTCGCGCGGGCGGGTGGCACCGGTGGCGACGATCACGGCGTCGTAGCGGCGGCGCAGCGCGTCCCACGTGATGTCCTGGCCGATCTCCACGCCGGGGCGGAACTTGGTGCCCTCCTGGCGCATGATCTCCAGGCGGCGCTCCAGCACCGACTTCTCGAGCTTGAAGTCCGGGATGCCGTAGCGCAGCAGCCCGCCGATGCTGTCGTCGCGCTCGTACACGGCCACGGTGAAGCCCGCCTGCGTGAGCTGCTGCGCCGCGGCGAGACCCGCCGGACCGGAGCCCACGACCGCGATGGTCTTGCCCACGAGCCGCTGCGGGATGTACGGCTTGATGAGCTCGTCCTCGAACGCCTTCTCGCCGATCGCGTACTCGACCTGCTTGATGGTCACGGCCGGCTGGTTGATGCCCAGCACGCACGAGGACTCGCACGGCGCCGGGCACACCCGCCCGGTGAACTCCGGGAAGTTGTTGGTGGCGTGCATGCGCTCGGACGCCTCGTCCCACTGCTCGCGCCACACGAGGTCGTTCCACTCCGGGATCAGGTTGCCCAGCGGGCAGCCCTGGTGGCAGAACGGCACGCCGCAGTCCATGCACCGGCCGGCCTGCTCGTTGATCGTGCCGTCCTCCTGCCGCTGCTGGACCTCCTTCCAGTCCATGAGTCGCACGGGAACGGGTCGCTTGGGGCGGTCCTCACGCGTGCGGACCTTGAGAAAACCACGGGGATCAGCCACGGTCGGTCACCTCCAGGATCTTGTGCCAGGTGGCGTCGCCGTCCGGGTCGTCCCCGGCGGCCTCGGCCTCGTTGCGCAGTGCGAGCACCGCGGAGTAGTCCCGCGGGAGCACCTTGGTGAAGCGGGTCGCCAGGGCGTCCGGGTCCGCGAGCAGCTCGCGGGCGAACTCCGAGCTGGTCTCCTCTCCGTGGCGCTTGATCAGCCCGGTGAGCAGCTCGCGGTCCTGCGGGTCCAGGTGATCCAGCTGCAGGTCCCCGCTGTCGCGGGCCTGCTTGTTCACGTCCACCGGGTCCAGGTCCAGCACGTAGGCCACTCCCCCGGACATGCCGGCACCGAAGTTGCGGCCGGTCTCGCCCAGGACCACGGCCACACCGCCGGTCATGTACTCGCAGCCGTGGTCGCCGATGCCCTCGACGACCGCCGTGGCACCCGAGTTGCGGACCAGGAAGCGTTCGCCGACGACGCCGTTGAAGAACATCTCGCCGCTGGTCGCGCCGTAGCCGATCACGTTGCCGGCGATCACGTTCTCGTGGGCCACGAACCCTGCGTCGCGCGGGGGCCGCACGACGATCCGACCACCGGAGAGTCCCTTGCCGGTGTAGTCGTTGGCGTCTCCCTCGAGCCGCAGCGTGATGCCGCGGGGGATGAACGCGCCGAGCGACTGCCCGGCCTGGCCCGTGAGGGTCACGTCCACCGTGTCGTCCGGCAGCTCGCGCAGGCCGAGGGCGTTCGTGACCGTGTAGCCGAGCATGGTGCCCACCGCGCGGTCCGTGTTGACCACCCGTTCCTGGATCCGCACGGGCTCGGCGGAGTCGATGGCCGGGCCCACGAGCGGGATCAGCTTGTTGTCGAAGTGCTTCTCGAGCTCGTGGTCCTGCACGGTGGTGTTGCGCAGCCCGTCCTTGACGCCCTCGGCTCGGAACGAGTCCAGCACCGGGCTCAGGTCCAGGCCCTTGGCCTTCCAGTGCGCCACGGCCTCCTGCGTGCGCAGCACCTCGGCGTGGCCCACGGCCTCCGCGATGCTGCGGAAGCCCAGCTCCGCGAGCAGCTCGCGCACCTCCTGCGCGATGAACTCGAAGAAGTTCACCACGTGCTCGGCCTTGCCGGTGAAGCGCCGGCGCAGCTCCGGGTTCTGGGTGGCCACGCCCACGGGGCACGTGTCCAGGTGGCACTTGCGCATCATGATGCAGCCCTCGACCACCAGCGGGGCGGTCGCGAAGCCGAACTCCTCCGCCCCGAGCAGCGCGGCGACGACGACGTCGCGTCCGGTCTTCAGCTGCCCGTCCGCCTGCACGACCACGCGCTCGCGCAGCCCGTTGAGCCGCAGCGTCTGCTGCGCCTCGGCCAGGCCCAGCTCCCACGGCATGCCCGCGTGCTTGAGCGAGTTCAGGGGCGCGGCACCCGTGCCGCCGTCGTGGCCGGAGACCAGCACGACGTCGGCCTTGGCCTTGGTCACCCCCGCCGCGACCGTGCCGATCCCCCGCTCCGACACGAGCTTGACGTGCACCCGCGCGCGGGGGTTCGAGCGCTTGAGGTCGTAGATCAGCTGCGCGAGGTCCTCGATCGAGTAGATGTCGTGGTGCGGCGGCGGCGAGATCAGGGACACACCCGGGGTGGAGTGCCGCGTGCGGGCGATCCACGGGTAGACCTTCTGCGCCATCAGCTGGCCGCCCTCGCCGGGCTTGGCGCCCTGGGCCATCTTGATCTGCAGGTCGTCCGCGGAGGCCAGGTACAGGCTCGTCACGCCGAAGCGCCCGGAGGCCACCTGCTTGACCGCCGAACGGCGCTGCGGGTCCACGAGTCGCTCGGGGTCCTCACCGCCCTCGCCCGTGTTGGACTTGCCACCGAGCATGTTCATGGCGATCGCGAGCGTCTCGTGGGCCTCCATGGAGATCGAGCCGTAGCTCATGGCCCCGGTGGAGAACCGCTTGACGATCTCGCTGACGGGCTCGACGTCGTCGATGTCCACGGGCTCGCGCCTGGAGGCGAAGCTCATGAGGCCACGCAGGGTGGCGATCTCCTTGGCCTGGTCGTTCACGCGGGAGGTGTAGGACTTGAAGATGTCGTAGCGTCCGGTGCGCGTGGCGTGCTGCAGCCGGAAGATGGTGTGCGGGTCGAAGAGGTGGCGCGGGCCCTCCCTGCGCCAGTTGTACTCGCCGCCGGTCGCGAGGTCGCGGTGCGGCTCGGTGACACCGTCCTCGGGGTACGCCAGGCGGTGGCGCGACTCGGTCTCCGCCGCGATCACGTCCAGGCCCACGCCCTCGATCTGGGTGCGGGTGCCCGCGAAGTAGTCGTCCACGAGCTCGCTGGACAGCCCCAGTGCCTCGAAGGTCTGGGCACCGCAGTAGGACTGCACCGTGGAGATGCCCATTTTGGACATGATCTTCTGGACGCCCTTGCCGAGCGCCTTGATGAGGTTGGCCACGGCCTGCTCCTCGGTGACGCCCGTGATGCGCCCGCGGCGCACGAGCTCCTCCGCGGACTCCATGGCGAGGTACGGGTTCACCGCCGAGGCCCCGTAGCCCAGCAGCAGCGCCACGTGGTGCACCTCGCGGACGTCGCCGGACTCCACGATCAGCGCCACCCTGGTGCGGGTGGCCGAGTGCAGCAGGTGGTGGTGCACCGCGGAGGTCAGCAGCAGCGACGGGATCGGCGCCCACACGCCGTTGGAGTCGCGGTCGGAGATGATGACGAACTGCACCCCGCGGTTCACGGCGGCGGAGACCTTCTCGCAGATCTCGGCGATCCGGGCGCGCAGGGACTCCGCACCGTCCAGCGGGCGGTAGAGTCCGCGCACGCGCAGGCTCAGCGGCACACCGTCCTCGTCGTCCAGGTGCACGAACTGGTCCAGCTGGTCGTTGTCGATCACCGGGAACGTCAGGCGGATCTGCCGGGTCCGGGTCTGCTGCGTGGAGAGCAGGTTGGCCGTGGGGCCCACGGAACCGGCCATGGACGTGACGAGCTCCTCGCGGATCGCGTCCAGCGGCGGGTTGGTCACCTGGGCGAAGGACTGCACGAAGTAGTCGTAGAGCAGCCGGGAGCGGTTGGAGAGCACGGCCACGGGAGTGTCGGTGCCCATCGCGTAGATCGGCTCGGCCCCGGCCAGCGCCATGGGACCGATGATCATCTTCAGCTCTTCCTCGGTGTACCCGAAGGTCTTCTGTCGCAGCCGCACCGAGTGCGCCGGGTGGGTCATGTGCTCGCGCTCGGGCAGCTCGCCCACCGGCAGCACCGAGTCGCGGACCCAGTCCTGCCAGGGCTTCGCGGCGGCGAGCTCGGCCTTGATCTCGCTGTCCTCGACGATCCGTCCCTCGTCCGTGTCCACCAGGAACATGGTTCCCGGGGAGACCCGGCCCTTGCGCACGACCGTGCGGTCCCCCACGTCCACGACGCCCACCTCCGACGCGAAGATCACCAGGCCGTCATCGGTCTGCCAGAAGCGGCCCGGGCGCAGCCCGTTGCGGTCCAGCACCGAGCCCACGCGCACACCGTCCGTGAAGGACACGCACGCCGGGCCGTCCCACGGCTCCATGAGCGTGGAGTGGTACTCGTAGAACGCCTTGAGCTGCGGGTCCATGGTCTCGTGGTTCTGCCACGCCTCCGGGATCAGCATGAGCATGGTCTCGGTCACCGGGCGGCCGGACAGCTGCAGCAGCTCCGCGACCTCGTCCAGCGACTGCGAGTCCGAGGCCCCCTCGGAGCAGATGGGGAACAGGTCCTCCGGCTGACGGCCCAGCACCGCGCCGGACATGGAGGACTGCCGGGCGCGCATCCAGTTGCGGTTGCCCACGACCGTGTTGATCTCGCCGTTGTGCGCCAGTGTGCGCATGGGCTGCGCGAGCGGCCAGGACGGGAACGTGTTGGTGGAGAAGCGCGAGTGCACGACCGCGAGCTTGGTGGTGTAGTGCGGGTCCGAGAGGTCCGGGTAGAACGGCTCGAGCTGCGCGGTGGTCAGCATTCCCTTGTAGACCAGGGTCCGGGAGGAGAAGGACGGGAAGTACACGCCGAACTTGTTCTGCGCGCGCTTGCGCACGCGGAACGCCTTCTGGTCCAGCTCCAGCTGGGCGGCGGCGGGATCGTACGACGTCGCGTCGCGGGCGAAGAGGGAGGCGGCACGTTCGTTGTGGCTCTTGTCCGAGACGAAGAACTGCACGAACGTGGGCATCACGGCGCGCGCGGAGGCGCCCACGACGTCCTCCTCGACCGGGACGTCGCGCCAGCCGAGCACCGTGAGGTGCTCCGTGCGGGCGAGCTCCTCGAGGGAGCGCTTGAGGTCCTCCAGGTGCTTGCCGCCCGTGGGCATGAACGCCGTGCCCACGGCGTAGGCACCCTGCGGCGGCAGCGCGAAGTCCACCTGCTCGCGCAGGAACTCGTCCGGGATCTGGGTCAGCAGCCCCGCGCCGTCGCCCGTGCCCTCGTCCCCGCCCACGGCTCCGCGGTGCTCGAGGTTGCGCAGGGCGGTGAGGGCGGCGTCGACGATGTCGTGCGACGCCACGCCGTCGAGGGTGGCGATCACGGCGAGGCCGCAGGCATCCTTCTCGTCCTCGCGGTGGTACAGCCCGGTGTCCTCGGGAACGGCGGAGAACTGCTCGAACGGCGAGACCACGGGGGCGCCGTCGTCGACCGTGTCCCCGGCTGACGACGCGTCCGTGCGCGGTGCGGCACCGGAGGTACGGGGATGCTGATGGGTCATGGATGCTCCTCACCACGGGGTGGGCAGGTCTGGTGCGTCGACGATGCCCGGGGAACACTCGTGTGGGTGTGCAGCGGGCGCCGTGGGATCCAGGTGACGCGCGATGTCCGCCCCATTGCGGAAGGAGACGGTCCGAGAGGACCGAGGATCGGGCCCGGGAACCTTGCGGGTGAGCGGTTTCGGCGGGCGCGTGGGTAACTTACCACGTAACGCGTGTCACCCCGTGCCGCGGGGCGTAGATGACGCCCCACGATGACGACTGCGGCTGACGCAGCATGCACAGGACCCCGGGACACGACGGTCCCGAGGTCCTGTGCGAGGCAGCCGGCCGCGCGGCCAGGCGGTCTCAGGCGGTGGCGTCCGGGGCGGCCTGAGCCGCAGGCGCCGCGGGCTCCGTCCCGTCCCGGCGGCCCCTGCGTCCGACGACCACGAAGATCACGAGACCCGCGACCACGATGGCCAGCGAGGTCCACACGTGCACGCGCACCCCGCCGATCATCAGCGCCGGGTCCACGCGCAGAAACAGCTCGATCATGAGCCGGCCGAAGCCGTAGTACACCATGTACAGGGCGAAGAGCCGGCCGTGGCGCAGCTGGAAGCGGCGGTCCAGCGCCAGCAGGACCACCACACCGAGCAGGTTCCACAGGCTCTCGTAGAGGAACGTGGGGTGGAACAGGGTGTCCGCGGGCAGCCCCGCCGGGAAGTTCGGGGAGGAAGGTGAGATCTCCAGGCCCCACGGCAGCGTGGTGGGCTTCCCGAAGAGCTCCTGGTTGAACCAGTTGCCCCAGCGCCCGCACGCCTGGGCCAGCAGCAGCGCGGGCGCCACGCAGTCCGCGAAGACGGACAGGGGCAGCCCGTTCCGGCGCGAGACGAACCACGCGGCACCGGCCCCGAAGAGGACCGCGCCCATGATGCCGAGTCCGCCCTCCCAGATCCGGAACACCGCAGTCGGATCGGCCCCGGGGCCGAAGTACCCCTTGGGGTCCGTGATGAGCACGTGGTAGGCGCGCGCACCGATGATCCCGGCGATCACCGCCCAGAAGACGATGTCCCACAGCACGTCCGGATCCTGACCGCGCTGCCTCCACCGGCGGGTCGTGAGCCAGATGGCCAGCCCGATCCCCACCAGGATGCACAGCGCGTAGAAGTGCAGCGTGAAGAAGCCCAGGTGGATGCTGCTGATGCCCGGCGAGGGGATGGACGCGGGCACCAGGAGGGGCGTCACTCGCGTCCCGCCAGGTGCGCCGCGAGCCTGCCCACGGCCTCGGGGCCACCCTCGCCCAGCGCGCGGACGAGTGCCGTGCCCACGATCACGCCGTCCGCGTACTCGCCGATCTCGAGCACGTGCTCGCGCGAGGAGACGCCCAGGCCCACGCACACGCGCTCGGCCCCGGCGGCCCGGGCACGGGCGACGACGTCCTCCGCGGCGGAGGACACCTGGTCGCGGGTGCCCGTGACGCCCATGACGGACACGGCGTACACGAAGCCGGACGCCGCGCTCACGGTCATGTCCATGCGCTCGCGCGTGGTGGACGGAGCCACCAGGAAGATCCGGTCCAGTCCGTGCTCCTGGGACGCCGCGAACCACTCCGAGGCCTCGTCCGGGATCAGGTCCGGGGTGATGACCCCGGCTCCCCCGGCCTCGGCCAGGCGGCGGGCGAACTCGTCCACGCCCTTCTGCAGCACGGGGTTCCAGTAGGTCATCACCACGGGTACGGCGTCCGTGCGCTCGGCGACCGCGCGCACCACGGTGAACGCGTCCGCCACGCGGAAGCCGTTGGCCAGGGCCGCGGTGGTGGCCGCCTGGATCACCGGACCGTCCATCACGGGGTCCGAGTAGGGAATGCCGATCTCGATCACGTCCGCGCCGTTGCGACCCAGGGCGACGGCGGCCTCGACCGACTCCTCGACCGTGGGGTACCCGGCGGGCAGGTACCCCACGAGCGCGGGGCGACCCTGCGCGCGGCACTGCTCGATCCGCCGCGAGAGCGCGGAGTCGGGGTTGCGGGACAGGCCCTTGGGGACGATGCGTTCGGTCAGCGTGACGGGCGTGCCGCCCGTTGCGGGGGTGCTCACAGTTGTTCGCCTTTCTGGGCCACGCGTTCCTCGTGGCTGTCGTCCGGGAGCATGTCGAACCACTCGGCGGCCGTGGCGACGTCCTTGTCGCCGCGCCCGGAGAGGGAGACCACGATGATCTTCTGCGCGGCCGCCTCCGGGCCGAGCTCGCGCACCCAGCGGGCGGCGACCTCGCGGGCCCCCGCGAGTGCGTGCGAGGATTCGATGGCGGGGATGATGCCCTCGGTGCGGCACAGCAGCCGGAAGGCGTCCATGGCCTGGACGTCCGTCACGGCCTCGTACTTCACGCGGCCGATGGAGTGCAGGTAGGAGTGCTCGGGACCCACCGCGGGGTAGTCGAGCCCGGCGGAGATCGAGTGGGACTCCACCGTCTGCCCGTCCGTGTCCTGCATCAGGAACGTCCTGGAGCCGTGCATCACGCCCGGGCGGCCGAGTGTGATGGTCGCCGCGTGACGGCCCGTCTCCACGCCGTCGCCGCCGGCCTCGTTGCCGTAGAGCTCCACGGAGGCGTCGTCCAGGAAGCCGTGGAAGATGCCGATGGCGTTAGATCCGCCGCCCACGCACGCTGTGACGGCGTCCGGGAGGCGACCGGCCTTCTCGAGGATCTGCGCGCGGGCCTCCTCGCCGATCTGCTCGTGGAAGTAGCGCACCATCGCGGGGAACGGGTGCGGCCCGGCGGCCGTGCCCAGCAGGTAGTGCGTGGTGTCCACGGAGGCCACCCAGTCCCGCAGCGCCTCGTTGATCGCGTCCTTGAGGGTGCGCGAGCCGTTCGTCACGGCCACGACCTCCGCACCGAGCAGGCGCATGCGGGCCACGTTCAGGGCCTGGCGACGGGTGTCCTCCTCGCCCATGTACACGCAGCACTCCATGCCGAACAGCGCCGCGGCGGTGGCGGTGGCCACGCCGTGCTGGCCCGCGCCGGTCTCCGCGATCAGCCGTGTCTTGCCCATGCGCCGGGCGAGCAGCGCCTGGCCCAGCACGTTGTTGATCTTGTGGGAGCCCGTGTGGTTGAGGTCCTCGCGCTTGAGGAAGACCCGCACACCCAGCTCCGCGCCGAAGCGCTCCGCCTCGGTCAGCAGGGACGGGCGGCCCGAGTACTCGCGCGAGAGCCGGGAGAACTCCTCCAGGAAATCCTCGTCCGTGCGGGCCTTCTCGAAGGTCTCGGTGAGCTCGTCGAGCGCGGCCACGAGGGACTCGGGCATCCAGCGCCCGCCGAAGTCCCCGAAGTACGGCCCCGGGGCCTCGCGCAGGGTCGACGGCGCGCCCTGCGCGGCCTCCCCCGTCACCTGCGCGGCGGCGAACTCCTCCTGCGCGGCCGGCGGGGTCACGCCGTCGAGGAACTCCCCGCGGGCGAGGGCGCCCACCTCACGGAAGCGCGCGATGCTCTGCGCCGGGTCCTCCGAGCACACGAGCACCTCGCCCGCGAGCACGGCGTTCGCGCCGTGGCCGGCGTAGAGCCGGATCTGGTCCTCGCCGAGCACACCGGACTCCGCCACGACGACGACGTCCCCGGGGATCTCCCCCGCCACGCGGCCGAAGGTGTGGACGTCCACGTCCAGCGTCTTGAGGTTGCGCGTGTTCACGCCGATGATCCGGGCGCCGGCGGCCACCGCCCGCCGGACCTCCTCGGACGTGTGCGTCTCCACGAGGGCGTGCATGCCCAGCTCGTGGGTCAGCTCGAGCAGGCGGCGCAGGTGGGCGTCGTCGAGGGCGGCCACGATGAGCAGCACGAGGTCCGCGCCGTGGGCCCGCGCCTCCCACACCTGGTACTCGTCCACGACGAAGTCCTTGCGCAGCACCGGGACGTCCACCGCGGCACGCACGGCGTCGAGGTCCTCGAGCGAGCCCCCGAAGCGGCGCTGCTCCGTGAGCACGGAGATCGCCGAGGCTCCCCCGCGCTCGTAGCTCGCGGCCAGCGCGGCAGGATCGGCGATCTCCGCCAGCGCGCCCTTGGAGGGGCTGGAGCGCTTGACCTCCGCGATCACCTGCACGGAGGCGGGCGCGGTGCCGCGCAGTGCCGCCTCCGCGTCCAGCGCCGGTTCGCGCTGCTCGGCGGCGCGCCGCACCTCGTCCAGGCCCACCCGGGCCCTGCGACTCGCGAGGTCCTCGCGCACCCCCGCGATGATCTGGTCCAGCACCGTGCCGGTGTGCTGCTGCGTCATGCGACTCCTCATTCGTCGGTCCGCGGGCCGGTGCCGCAGCACCCGGCGTGCGGAAGACGATGACCAGTTCCACGCACTGCGGAACTGGTCATCGTCGGTGGTTCTCCGTGCCGATCCCCGGGCGGGTGATCAGTGGGAGGCGGTCTTGGAACCGCCCTTGCCATAGCCCATGGCCTTGAGCACGCCGCCCACGATCACGCCGAGGACGATCAGGCCGATGCCGACCACCGTGACCGGGGTCGAGGCCATCACGAAGCCGGTGCAGCCTACGAGGACGCCCACGGTCATCACGGCCACGCAGGCCCAGGCGGCCACGGTGTTGCCGTGGCCCACCGCGGCGGTGTGGTCCAGGATGATCTGATCGGTGTTCGACATGCGTGTCCACTCTCCCGTGCCGGTCGGGCCGCTCGGCCCGTGGTGTGCTGTGCCCGCGCCGGGGCGCGGGACGAAATCTCTGGGTCCATTGTGCCACGTGCCCGGGGAGCAGACCGGGCAGTCGTGGCGTGTCAGTCCTCGCGGGTGGGGTCCTCGCCACGCGTGAGGGCGTCCCACGTGTCGATGTCGTCCGCGTGGTCCAGGGCCTGGGCCTCCCCCGCGGTCGCGGGCGACGTCGTGGTTCCCGACGCCGCGGCGTCGGCCCCGGCACCGCCCGTACCCGTGACGGCGGCGCGGTCGTAGCGCTGCGAGACGCGCCGCCGGGCGCGCTGGGCGACCAGTACGAGCCACACACCGCACAGCCCGAGCAGCACGCCGGCGGCCACCGCGCCCCACGGCCAGCCGGTCAGGGCGTAGTCCCCGCCCTCGCTGATCACGCCGGTGCGCGTGCCCACGGTGGGCTGCGCCGCCGCACGGGGGTCGGAGGTCACGGCGAGCACCGCGACCACCGCGCCCACGCCCGCCAGGGCGACAACGACGCCGACGACGCTGCGTAGCCACCGGCCACCGAGCACCGAGGCCACGGCGGCGACGGCCGCCACCAGCCCCAGGGCCGTGACGGCCGGAGCGGCATCCGAGCCGGTGACGTCCACGGTGACCGGTTGCAGGGACGTGGTGACCCCCGCGTGGATCCACGTCAGCGTGGTGGTGCCGAACAGGGCCAGGGCGCACAGCAGCGTGACCAGGACGGCGGGGGCGGTACGGCGCAGCAAATGGGGGCTCCTCGAGGGACGCGGTGTCGGGGGTGTCAGCGCTGCAGGGAGCGCAGCGACTCGGCAATCAGGGCCGCGCGCAGGGGTGCGGTCGCCTTGTTCAGGGACTCCAGGGCCTCGGCCTCGGGGTCCGAGTCCGCCACGATACCGCCGCCCGCCTGGACGTACGCCGTACCCCCGAGCAGGAGCGCGGTGCGGATCGCGATGGCCATGTCCATGTTTCCCGCGAAGTCCATGTAGCCCACGACGCCGCCGTAGACGGCCCGGCGCAGCGGTTCGTACTCGTCGAGCAGCTGCAGCGCCCGGGGCTTCGGGGCGCCGGAGAGGGTGCCCGCCGGGAAGGTCGCGGCGAGCACGTCGTACGCGCTCACGTCCTCGCGCATCCGGGCCACCACGGTGGAGCACAGGTGCATGATGTGGCTGAAGCGCTCGATCTCCATGAACTCGCTGACGTCCACGCTGCCCGGCTCGGCGATCCGCGAGAGGTCGTTGCGCGCGAGGTCCACCAGCATCAGGTGCTCCGCGCGCTCCTTGTCGTCGGCAAGCAGCTCCTGGCCCAGGGCGAGGTCCTCGTCCACGGTGGCGCCGCGGGGCCGAGAGCCCGCGATCGGGTGCGTCACGGCCTGCTTGCCGGTGACCGTCACGAGCGCCTCGGGCGAGGAGCCGACGATCGAGTAGGGCCGGCCGTCCGCGTCCTCGAACGAGTACAGGTACATGTACGGGCTCGGGTTGATCCGCCGCAGGGTGCGGTAGACGTCCAGGGAGCTGGCGCGGCACTCGGCCTCGAAGCGGCGGGAGACGACCACCTGGAAGATGTCGCCGTCCACGATCGCCTGCTTGCCGCGGTCGATCGCGGACATGAACAGCTCGCGGTCCCACGACTGGCGCACGAGGGACTCCACGTCCCCGGAGGCGAGGTCCTCACGCTCCGACACGGAGACCGTGGTGTGTCCGAGCGGGGTGGCCAGCCGCTCCACCATGGAGCGCACGCGGCGTACGGCGTCGTGGTAGGCGGCGTCCAGGCCCTCGTCCGTGTCGTTGAGGTTCACCGCATTGCCCACGAGCGTGACGGTGCCGTCCTTGCTGTCGTGCACCGCCATGTCCGCGACGAGGTTCATCGCGAGCTCCGGGACGTGCAGGTCGTCCTGCGGCGGGTGCGGCAGCTTCTCCCAGCGCCGCACGGCCTCCCAGCCCACGAAGCCGACCATGCCGCTCGTGAGCGGGGGCACGCCCTCGAAGGGGTCGGTGTGCAGCAGCTCCATGGTGGCGCGCAGGGCATCGAGGGGGTCACCGCTCGTGGGTGCACCGGAGGGCGCCTCCCCGAGCCAGTGCGCCTCGCCGTCGCGCGCGGTCAGCGTGGCCAGGGAGCCGGCGCCCACGAAGGAGTAGCGGGACCACACCCCGCCCTCGGCCGCGGACTCCAGCAGGAACGTCCCGGGGGCCGGGTCCCCGTCACGCGTGACGAGACACCGGTACAGGCCCACGGGCGTCAGGGCGTCCGCGAGCACGGTGGTGCGCACGGGAATCACGCGGCGCGTGCGCGCGACCTCCCGGAACTCCTCGAGGGTGGGTGTGATGGTGCCGAGTTCCCGCATTCAAACCGCCTTTTCCGCGTGGAGGTCCCGCTCGTCGAAACATGTGCGCGAGCCCGTGTGGCACGCCGCGCCGGTCTGGTCCACCCGCACGAGCAGGGCGTCGCCATCGCAGTCCAGGTGCACCGAGTGCACCGCCTGGACGTGGCCGGAGGTGTCCCCCTTGCGCCAGTACTCCTGGCGGGATCGGGACCAGAAGGTCACCCGGCCCTCGGTCAGGGTGCGGCGCAGGGCCTCGTCGTCCATCCAGCCCAGCATCAGCACCTCCAGGGTGTCGTACTGCTGCACCACGGCCGCCACGAGTCCGGCGGGGTCGCGCTTGAGCCGCTCGGCGACGGCCGGGTCCAGGGTGTCCTCGTTGCGCGCCGCACTCATCGCCGCACCTCGTACCCGGCGGCGTGCAGGGCGTCCTTGACCTGCGCAATGGCCTCGTGCGGACCGAAGTGGAAGATCGAGGCGGCCAGGACGGCGTCGGCCCCGGCGGCCACCGCCGGCGGGAAGTGCTCGGGGGCACCCGCTCCGCCGGACGCGATCAGCGGCACGCGCACGCGCTCTCGCACGGCGGAGATCATCTCCAGGTCGAAACCCTCGCGGGTGCCGTCCGCGTCCATGGAGTTGAGCAGGATCTCCCCCACCCCGCGCTCCTCGGCCTCGTGTGCCCACTCGAGGGCGTCCATGCCGGTGAGCGTGCGGCCGCCGTGGGTCGTGACCTCGTAGCCCGACGCCGTGTTGCCCGTGCGGCGCGCGTCGAGGGAGAGCACCAGGACCTGGTTGCCGAAACGGTCGGTGATCTCGTCGATGACCTCCGGGCGGGTGACCGCCGCGGTGTTGATGGACGCCTTGTCCGCGCCGCAGCGCAGCAGCCGGTCCACGTCCTGCGGCGTGCGCACGCCGCCACCCACGGTCAGCGGGATGAAGACCTGCTCGGCGGCCCGGCCCACGACGTCGAACATCGTGTCCCGTTCAGCCGAGGACGCGGTGACGTCCAGGAACGTGAGCTCGTCCGCGCGGGCCAGGTTGTACCGCGCGGCCAGCTCCACGGGATCCCCGGCGTCGCGCAGGTTCTCGAAGTTCACGCCCTTGACCACACGCCCGGCGTCCACGTCCAGGCACGGGATGACCCGTACGGCCACACCCATCACGTCACCGTCCTCACTGTTGCGAAAGTTTCTTGGCGGCCCGTCCCCGGGCCGCTCGGCGCGGGTCAGATCCGCGCGGCCTGGATGGGCGAGACCAGGATGGCCCTGGCCCCGACCTCGTAGAGCGCGTCCATCACGTTGTTGGTGTCGCCCTTGAGGACCATCGCGCGCACCGCCACGGCGCCGTCGCGGCCGAGCGGGGAGATCGTGGGGCCCTGCATGCCGGGGGTGATCTCCATGGCGGCAGGCAGCAGCTCCTCGCTGATGTCGTAGTCCATCATCACGTACTGCCGGGCCACGAGCACGCCCTGCAGACGGCGTCGCAGCACCTGCAGCCCCTCCGGCTCGGGCTCGTCCCCGCGGCGGATCAGCAGGGCCTCGGAGTGCATGATCGGCTCGTCGAAGATCTCCAGCCCGGCGGCGCGCAGGGTGTTGCCGGTCTCCACGACGTCTGCGATCGCGTCCGCGACGCCCAGCCGGATCGAGGACTCCACCGCACCGTCCAGGCGCACGACCTCCGCGTTCACGCCCTGGCTCCGCAGGTGACGCTCGAGCAGCAGCTGATAGCTCGTGGCGATCCGCTTGCCCTCGAGCTCCCGGAGGTCCTGGAACTGGCCGCGGGGCCCCGCCAGGCGGAAGGTCGAGCGGGCGAAGTCCAGGCCCAGCTCCTCGTGGGCCTGCGCCCCGGAGTCCAGCAGCAGGTCCCGACCGGTGATGCCCAGGTCCAGGGTGCCGCCGCCCACGTAGATCGCGATGTCACGGGGCCGCAGGTAGAAGAACTCCACGTGGTTCTCGTTGTCCACGAGCACGAGCTCCCGGCTGCTGCGCCGCTGCCGGTAGCCGGCCTCGGTGAGCATGGTGATGGCGGCTTCCGACAGCGCACCCTTGTTGGGCACGGCGACTCGCAGCATGGTGTTCCTTTCCGCGGTGGCGGGCGGTGGGGCGTGGGCGGGGAAGATCCGGGCGGGCGGCGCGCGGGATCAGAGGTGCTTGTAGACGTCCTCGAGGCTCATGCCCTTGGCGATCATCATGACCTGCAGGTGGTAGAGCAGCTGGGAGATCTCCTCCGCTGCCTCGGCGTCCGTCTCGTACTCGCACGCCATCCACACCTCGGCGGCCTCCTCCACGACCTTCTTGCCGATCCCGTGCACCCCGGAGTCCAGCTCCGTGACGGTCTTGGAGCCCTCGGGGCGCCGCGCGGCCTTGTCGCTGAGTTCGGTGAAGAGGTCTTCGAAGGTTTTCACCGTTCTAGGGTAATGCGTGTGCGCGCCGCCCTCGAACCGCCCGGTGTCCCGGGCCGACGACGCCGCGGGACCACCCGACGTCGTCGTCGCCCTCCGCGCGGG
Organism: Kocuria varians; assembly: GCF_006539885.1. Taxonomy (GTDB): domain Bacteria; phylum Actinomycetota; class Actinomycetes; order Actinomycetales; family Micrococcaceae; genus Kocuria; species Kocuria varians. The sequence goes on from NZ_BJNW01000005.1 coordinate 76,946, forward strand.
CCCGCGCCCGCCGCCCGCTCAGATCTCGAGCGCCCGCAGGGTCAGGGCGGTGCTCACCGCGGCGTGGACCGCCTCGTAGCCCTTGTCCTCGCTCGATCCCTCCAGCCCGGCGCGATCCAGGCCCTGCTGCTCGGTATCGCACGTGAGCACGCCGAAGCCCACCGGGGTGCCGGTGGCCACGGAGACCTCCGTGAGCCCCGTGGTGGCCGCGCTGCAGACGTAGTCGAAGTGCGGGGTGCCGCCGCGCACCACCACTCCGAGGGCGACGACGGCGTCCACCGAGTCCGCGAGCCGCCTCGCCGCCACGGGCAGCTCGAAGCTGCCGGGCACGCGCACCTCCACGACGGATCCCACGCGGGACTCCTGCAGGGCGCGGCGCGCCCCGGCCACGAGCCCGTCCATGATGGTGGTGTGCCAGCTCGCGGCCACGACGGCCACGCGCAGCTGGGAGGCGTCGAGGTCCGAGGCCTGGATGGTGGGGGCTCCGTGTCCGCTCATGGTGTCTCTCCTGGTGTGAGGTGGGTCAGGTGGTGGTGCATGCGGTCGCGCTTGGTGCGCAGGTAGTTCACGTTCTCGTCGCGCGCGTGGACCTCGTGGGGCACCATCTGCGTGACGGTGATCCCGAGGGCCTCCAGCTTGGCGACCTTGTCCGGGTTGTTGCTCAGCAGCCGGATCCGCGTGAGCCCCATGGCCGTGAGGATCCGCGCGGCGGCGGTGTAGTCGCGGGCCTCCGCGGGCAGCCCGAGCATCGTGTTGGCGTCCACGGTGTCCGCGCCGGCGTCCTGCAGCTTGTAGGCCCGCAGCTTGTTGATCAGCCCGATGCCCCTGCCCTCGTGGTTGCGCAGGTAGAGCACCGTGCCGCCGTGGCGGGCGATCCGCTCCATGGCCAGGTGCAGCTGCGGACCGCAGTCGCAGCGCCACGAGCCCAGGACGTCGCCCGTGAGGCACTCGGAGTGCAGCCGCACGAGCGGCGGCAGGTGGGCCTCCTCCGGCGGCGGGCTCGCGGAGAGCGAGAGGTGCTCGGCCCCCGGTGCGCCCGAGGGCACGGGGACCCGCCAGCCGACCGTGTCGAAGGTCCCGAACTCCGTGGGCACGACCACGGGGTCGCTGTGCACGAGCGCCTCCTGTTCCGCTCGGCTCATGCTGACATCCCATCCTCCGGGCGGGCCTCGGCGGGTGTGCGGTTGTCCGCGGCGTCCAGGTGCTCGACCAGGTCCGCGATGCTGACCATGACCAGTCCGTGCTCGTCCGCGAAGCGGCGCAGGGCGGGGGCGCGCAACGGCTGGCCGCCGTCGTCGACGACCTCCGCGATCGCCCCGACCGGGGTGCAGCCGGCCAGGCGGGTGAGCTCCACGGCGGCCTCGGTGTGTCCCGCGCGCTGGCGGACACCGCCTGCCACGGCGCGCAGCGGCAGCACGTGCCCGGGGCGGGTGAGGTCCGCGGCGGACGTGGTGGGCAGGGCGAGCAGGCGCGCGGTCAGGGCACGGTCCCGCGCGCTGATGCCGGTGGTGACGCCCACGCGCGCGTCGCACGTGACCGTGTACGCGGTGCCCTTGGCATCCTCGTTGTGGGCGGTCATCGGGGGCAGGCCGAGCCGGTCCGCGACGTCGTCCGGCATGGGCACGCACACCACGCCGGAGCTGTGCCGGATGGTGAAGCCCATGAGCGGCTGCGTGGCGTGCTGGGCCGCGAAGACCAGGTCCCCCTCGTTCTCGCGGTCCTCATCGTCCACGACCACCACCGCCGCACCCGAGGCGATGGCCGCCACGGCGTCTTCGACGGGATCGAGCACCACGCCCCGCTCCGCGGTCCCCGCAGGTGCTGCGAAGGACGCGAGCCGTTGCGCGTACTTGGCCATCACGTCCACCTCCAGGTTGACGTGCGCGCCGGGTGGCCGGGTGCCGAGCGTCGTCGCCCGCAGCGTCTCCGGGATCAGTCCCACCTCGAACCACGCCTCCGGCTCCTGCGGTCCCGACACCGCGGTGACCGTGAGGGAGACGCCGTCCACGGCCACCGAGCCCTTGACCGCGACGTAGGGCGCCAGGGTGCTAGGCAGACCCACGCGCACGGTCTCCCACCCGGTGTGCGCCACGCGGGAGAGCACCGTGCCCACGCCGTCCACGTGGCCCTGCACCACGTGGCCGTCCAGGCGCTGGCCCGCGGCCGTGCAGCGCTCCACGTTGACCTGCTCGCCGTCGTGCAGCTCGCCCAGCGTGGTCAGGCGCAGGGTCTCGCCCATCACGTCCGCGGTGAAGTCGGCGGAGAGGGCACCCGGGGCGGGAACGGCCGTGAGACACACGCCGTTGACCGCGAGCGAACCGCCCTCGGGGAGGTCCTCGACGAGCGCGCCCGCGCGCACGTGCAGACGGGCGGCGTCCTCGGCGAGCCGCTCGACGCGCTCGACGGTGGCCTGGGCTTCGACTATTCCTGTGAACACTGGTTCTCCTCGGGAACGGGGTCGGGTCAGATGAGGTGGTGGTCGGGGACCGCGGGCGGCTCGATCACCGGGGGCGCAGCGGGCGCGAGGTGCCAGCGGCAGTCCTCCCCCACGCTCCCCACGGCCGGAACGCCCCCCGGGAGTCCCACGGGATCGCTGCGCCAGCGCCGGGCGTCCGCGAGCGTACCGATCCCCAGCGGGGCCACGGCGGCGGCGCCCTCGCCCAGCAGGACCGGGGCCTGGTACAGCCACAGCTCGTCCACGAGGTCCTCCGCCAGGAATGCCGCGCTCACGGTGGGCCCGCCCTCCACGAGCACGTGGCCCACGCCTCGGGAACGCAGCTCAGCCAGCGCCTCGTGCGGGTCGTGGGTGGGCAGGTGCACGAACAGGCCGTCATCCGGGGCGTCCGGGGCCACACCGCGGCGCACGCGGGCGTCGTCGGGAACGGGGCGCGTGGACATCACCGCGCGAAACGGCTGCCGGGCGAGCGGCGTCCCGTCCTCGGCGCGCGCCGTCAGCGCGGGATCGTCGAGCCGCAGCGTGCCCCCGCCCATGAGGATCGCGTCCACGCGCGTGCGCAGGGCGTGGCCCTCCGCACGGGCGGGCGCGCCGGTGATCCACTGGCTCGTGCCGTCCGCGGCGGCCACCCTGCCGTCGAGGCTCTGCGCGATCTTCAGGCTCACGAACGGCCGACGACGCCGCTGCGCCAGGAACCAGCGGTCGTTGAGTTCGCGCGCCTCGCGTTCCAGCAGTCCGTGGGCCACCGAGACTCCGTGCTCGGCGAGGAAGGCACCGCCACCCCCGGCGGTCTCCGTGCCGTCCGCGACGGCGTAGACCACACGCGGGATGCCCGCGGCGAGAATGGCCTCCGCGCACGGCCCGGTGCGTCCGGTGTGACGGCAGGGCTCCAGGGTCACGACCATCGTGGTGCCGTGCAGCGGCGTCCCGGCCTCGTGGGCCTGGCGCAGCGCGTCCACCTCCGCGTGCTCCGTCCCCGCGCCGCGGTGGTGTCCCACGTGCAGGAGCGTTCCGTCCGCCCCGAGGAGCGCGGCACCCACCACGGGATTGGCGCCGCGCACCCCGAGTCGCGCCGCGTCCAGGGCGGCGCGCATGGCGGTCTCCTCGGCGGCGGTGAAGGGGCCCCGGGAACCGGGCGCTGCGGCGTCGTCGGCCGTGGTCACCGGTCCTGGTCCCCCACCGAGAGGTGCAGGTCCGGGAAGCCGGTGCCGATCGTCGCACTCTTGCGCTGCCGCGTGTTCACGCGCCACCACACGAAGAACCCGGCGAGCGTGAAGCCGCCGTAGAAGACGTACATCAGGCCCGAGGCGTAGTAGCCCGCGGAGAAGAGCAGCGGCACACCCACGAGGTCAACGGCCACCCAGAAGAGCCAGAACTCGACCCAGCCCTTGGCCATGCCGAGGGTCGCGAGCAGCGAGCCCATGAAGATCCACGCGTCCGCCCAGACCGGCTCGTAGGAGCCCAGCATGCGGAAGACCGGGGTCAGCACGGCCGTGCCGGCCACCAGCGCGATCACCATGAACAGCCGCTGCCGCCCGGTCGCCCAGCGCGGCGAGACCGCCTCCTGCTCCTGGCCCCGCGAACGGCGCCACTGCACCCAGCCGTAGACCGACACCGCGATGAACATGACCTGCCGCCCGGCCTGGCCCAGCAGGTTCACGGGATTGGGGGTGTCGAAGACCGCGCCCAGGAAGACCGTGAGGAGGATCGCGTTGCCGATGATGCCCACCGGCCACGCCCACACCTTGCGCCGCATGCCGCCCAGCGCGGAGAGCAGACCGAACACGTTGCCGAGCACCTCGCGCCACAGGATGAACCCGTCACCCACGCGGATCTGTGCGTCGAACAACCACCGCAGAACATCCATGGAGTCTCCTCTCACCCGCCACGACCAGTGGTTCCGGGGAGGAGGACGCACGCCGACCTCAGCGGCCGCGCGGCGGACGGCGTCACAGGGCACGGTGCCGTGACCACCCGGTGAACGGGCGGGCACCGCAGGCTCCTGCGACGCGCACGTGTGCCTACCATCCAGACTGTACTGTCGGCACCGGAATTCCACCGGTTCGGCCGCGGTCCCGTGCGCTGCCCTGCGGCTCCCCCCACGGGGTGCTGCGATCGTGGCGCACGGTGCTCGCGGTTCGCGGACTGTCACCGCCGGTTCGGAATTCCACCGACCCCGGAACACGTTGCTGCCCCACAGTATGCCACGGCACACGGGGGTGGACGTGACGCCGGTTACCGCCGGTGACCTCCGCGACCGCTCAGGCCATGTGGGCCCGCGCGGTCTCGCGCAGCGCGGCGATGGCGGCCCCCGGGTCGTCCTTCCCGTAGACGGCCGAGCCGGCGACGAACGTGTCCGCGCCCGCCTCCGCCGCGCGCACGATGGTCTCCTCGGTGATGCCGCCGTCCACCTGCAGCGCCACCGTGCCGCCGTGCGCCTTCACCGCCTGCGCGGCGCGGCGCAGCTTGGGCAGGGTGACGTCCAGGAACTTCTGGCCGCCGAAGCCGGGTTCCACGGTCATCACGAGCAGCATGTCCAGCTCGGGCAGCAGGTCCAGGTACGGCTCGATGGGCGTGGCCGGGCGCACGGCCAGGCCGGCCTTGGCCCCGGCGGCGCGCAGCTCACGGGCGAGCTTGATGGGGGCGGCGGCGGCCTCCGCGTGGAACGTCACGGACGCGCACCCGGCCTCCGCGTAGGCCGGCGCCCAGCGGTCCGGGTCCTCGATCATCAGGTGTAGGTCCAGGGGGATCGGCGAGACGGCCTGGAGACTCTCGACCACGGGCAGGCCCAGCGTCAGGTTCGGCACGAAGTGGTTGTCCATCACGTCCACGTGCGCGGCGTCCGCGCCGCAGATGCGCTCGAGCTCCTGCGCGAGACGCGAGAAGTCCGCGGAGAGGATGGACGGGTGGATGTCGCAGCGGGACATGGGGTGCTCCTGGGTTGCGGTGGCCGGCGGTGCGGCCGGGGTGGCTGGTGCGGGTGGGCTGGTGGGGTGGCGATGCCGCGGACGGCGTCGTGACGGACGGTGTCCTGCCCAGGGAGTCACTCGCGGGGGCGGTCCCGCAGGCGGCTCCCCGGGGAGTGCTGCTCAGCCGAGCTTGCGCAGGGCGACCATGAACATCGCGTCCGTGCCGTGCACGTGCGGCCACAGCTGGACGCTCGTGCCGCCGGCCACCTCGTGGCCCGCTGCGCGCTCACCCTCGAGGGCACCGGGCAGGGCGGCCTGACGGGCGAGGTCCGCGGTGTCCAGGACCTCGACGTCCTTCCGCGCGTCCAGGACGTCGTGGAGGATGTCGTGCGTCTCGGCGGTGTGCGGCGAGCACGTGGCGTAGAGGACCACTCCCCCGGCGCGCGTGGCGTCCAGGGCGGCGTCGAGCAGCTCCCGCTGCACCGGCGCGAGGTTCCCCACGTCCGACGGCGTGCGCCGCCACCGCGCCTCGGGACGACGCCGCAGGGCACCGAGCCCCGTGCACGGCACGTCCACGAGCACGCGGTCGAAGCGAGCCGTCTCCGTCCGGGCGAGGTCCCGGGCGTCCGCCGTGCTCACGCGCCAGGCCTCCTCGGGCACCGGGGCGAGCGCGTGGCGCACCAGCTCGCTGCGGTGCTCGCTGACCTCGTTGGCGAGCAGCTGCGCGCCCTGTTCGTGGGCGAGAGCGGCCAGCAGGGCGGCCTTCCCGCCCGGCCCGGCGCAGAAGTCCGCCCACGCGCCCCTGTCCTCCGCCACGGGGGCTTGGGCGAGCACGCGGGCCACGAGCTGCGACCCGGCGTCCTGCACGCGCACGACGCCCTCGCGGGTACCGGGGATCCGGTGGACGTCCCCGCCCGGGCTGACGGCGCTGTCCGGGACGAGGTCGCCGGGGGTGGCCCCGTCCTCGAGGGCGGCTTCGAGCGAACCGATGCCGGGCAGCGCCACGAGGTGGACGCGCGGCGGCTCGTTGTCCGCCTCCAGCAGGGCCTCGATCTCGGAGGCGTCGCGGCCGTTGGCGCGCAGCGCCCGGCGCATGGCGCGGATCTCCCACACGGGGTGGGCGTGGCGCAGGCCCATGCGGCGCAGCTCGTCCGGCTGCTCGGCGGCGAGCTCGTCCAGCCACTGCTCCTGCGTGGCCCGGGCGACCTTGCGCAGCACGGCGTTGACGAGTCCCGCGGGACCCTGGCCGATCTCGCCGCGCACCAGACCCACGGTGGCGTCCAGGGCGGCGTGGTCCGGCACGCGCATGGCCAGCAGCTGGTGGGTGCCCAGGCGCAGGGCGTCCAGCACGGCGGGGTCGAGCTCGTCGAGGGGACGGTCCACGCACGTGGCGAGCACGGCGTCCCACGTGCCGCTCCAGCGCATGGTGCCGTACGCGAGCTCCGTGGCGAACGCGGCGTCGCGCTTGTCCAACCGGTTCTCCCGCACGAGCCGCGGCAGCACCAGGTTGCCGTAGGCGTCCTCGGAGTTCACCGCGCGCAGTGCCTGGAAGGCCGTCAGCCGCGCCGGGTCCGAGCGACGACGCCGCTGCCCCGGCGCCTGCGCCGAGAAGGTCCTCTCCTGCTGGGAGCGGCGGTTGCGCTCGTGCCCGCGCGCGTTGCGACGCCTGTTGTGATGCGATCCGTCACTGCGCGCCCTGTCGTCGCGGCCGCCGGAGGGGCGGGATCCGCGCTCGTGTCCGTCCGGGCTCATACGAAGACCACCTGTTCCCTGTTCTGCTGTCCCCGCGCCCAGTCCAGCGCGGCCATCGGTTTCTTGCCGGCGGGCTGCACGCGTGTGAGTTCCACCGCGCCCCCGCCCGTTCCCACGTACACGTGCTTCCCCCGGATCTCGACGCCGCCCGGCGCGAGTCCGGTGGCGTCCGGTGCGGGGGCCACGCGCTCGAGCTTGACGCGCTGCCCCTCGTACTCCGTCCAGGCACCCGGTTCCGGGGTGACACCGCGCACGCGGTCCACGACGGCGTGCGCCGTGTCCTCCCAGCGCACCCGGCCGTCCGCCCCGACGAGCTTGTGCGCCGCGCTCGGCTCACCGCTCTGCGGCACGGGTTGCAGCCGCCCGGAGGCCACGCCCAGCAGCGAGTCCACGAGCAGCGGTGACCCCTCGACCGCGAGCCTGGCCAGCACCGAACCCGCGGTGTCGTCCTCGCGGACCTCGTCCGTGAGCGTGGCGACCACGGGACCCGTGTCCATGCCCTCGTCCAGGACGAAGGTCGTGGCTCCGACGGTCCGCTCCCCCGCCATCAGGGCGCGCTGGACCGGGGCGGCCCCGCGCCAGCGCGGGAGCAGGGAGAAGTGCAGGTTGATCCAGCCGTGCTCGAAAACCGCGAGGGCCGGCGCCGGGAGCAGTGCACCGTAGGCCACGACCGCGGCGATCTGGGCCCCGGTCGCCCGCAGGTCGTCCAGCAGCTCCTCCGTCACCCGGTTCGCGGTCAGCACGGGCAGACCGAGTTCCTCGGCTCGCCGGCCCACGGCCGAGGACGTGAGGACCTTCTTGCGTCCCACGGGGGCGGGTTCACGCGTCAGCACCGCCACGACGTGGATCCTGGGATCCGCGTGCAGTGCTTCCAGGGGCGCCACGGCGGTCTCGGGAGTTCCCGCGTAGAGAACCTTCAGCGGCTCGGCGGCAGCGCTCGTGACCTCGGTCATCGCGCACCCCCTCGTCCGAACGAGGAACCAAAAGCGGCAACCGACCCCCGGGACAAACCGTCGGCCTGGATGCCTGCAGGAGCGCCGAAGGCCGCGCCGGTGCGGCGAGGCGGCTGCGCCCCGGAACCGTCCCGGGCGGCGTCGTCGCCGGTGCTGTGCGCAGCGCCGCCAAGGCGCTGCTCCTCCCGCTCCCGCGTGATCCGGGCGGCCGTCTCCCCGAACGAGGCCTGACGCAGCTGCCGCATGGCGTCCTTGCGCTGCTCCCCGACGAGGCGGTCCACGTAGAGCATGCCGCGCAGGTGGTCCGTCTCGTGCTGGAAGCAGCGGGCCAGCAGACCCGTGGCCTCGCGGCTCACCGGTTCGCCGTGCACGTCCAGGGCCGTGAGCACGGCGCGCTCGCGGCGCGGGGTCTCGTAGGAGAGGCCGGGCACGGAGAGGCAGCCCTCGCCACCCTCCTGGGGGTCGTCGCCGAGCTCCAGGTGCGGGTTGATCGCGTAGCCCTCGTCCCCCTGGATGCCCCACGTGAAGATCTGCAGTCCGACGCCCACCTGTGGCGCGGCGAGACCGACACCGCCCACGGCGTACATGGTCTCGAACATGTCACGGATCAACGTCTCCAGGGACTCGTCGAACTGCGTGACCTCCTGGGCGGGGGTCCGCAGCACGGGATCCCCGATCGTGCGGATGCGCAGAATACTCACCGGGCGGTGCTCTCCTAGCTGGTGTCGGGGTGGGGGTTCGTGGTGCTCAGTCTACGGCGGGACCCGCGACCGTCCGGGCCGTGGCCGACTCCGGGACCCCGCCGCCGCGGCCCGTGGGGTTGCCCTCGAGCGGGGGTGGGGCGATGCTGCGCAGCTGCACGCCGGCGGTCTCGAGATCCGCCGAGCGCGCCCACACCTTGGCCAGGGCGCAGAACTTAAACCAGTGCAGCGGCAGGTGGTCCGGCACGGCCTGCACGGTCAGCGCCTCCGTCTCGCCGATGGCCACGGCCATCAGCACCTCGGCATCCCCGTAGCGCCACGGTTCCCACTGCCCGGTGGCGGCGTCCACCAGGGACTCCTCCGCCTTGAGGCCGGCCACGAGCTGGGTGACCACCTTGGGGTCCGGGGGTTTCACCCGCCCCGAGCGGTCCGTGCCGCGGGTCTTGTAGTCGATCAGGCAGACCTTGCCGCCGATGCGCGCCACCAGGTCAAGTGTCCCGGCGTAGCCCACCGTGGCGTTCCAGACCGTGATCTCCGCGGCCAGGGGCTCGGGGCGGTAGAGCTCCCACCACTGGTCCGCGCTGTCCGCGAAGCGCGTCTCGTGGTGCTCCGCGAGGTCTTCGCGCGCGGCCTCCACCCGGTGCTCGCGGCCCATGGCCCGCAGCGCGAGCTGCTCGCAGTAGTCGTGGACGCGGTCCCCGCGCTGGGCGGCCTGGTCCCGGTGCCGCTCGGCGGCCTTGGCCGCGTGGTTCACCAGGGCACGACGACGCCGCGAGTCCCGCAGCGCGTCCGGTAGCTGGGGATCCGAGGCGAGGGCCTGCGCGGCGCTGTAGCCGTACCAGCCGCCGAGGTCGTTGGCCTCGCAGCCGATGATGGTGGTGATGGACGGGACCTGCAGGTCCCCACCCTCCTGGCGCGCGTACATGCGGCCGGTGGCGGTCTGGCGGGCCAAGCGGGGTTGCGTCATGGGGCTCAGCGTAGGAACGGACTCAGACACGGACAACGGCGCCACAGAACCCTGGAATGCGAAGGAACCCGACCCCTCCCGGGACCGGGTTCCTTCGTGTCGTGCGCGATACTGGGATCGAACCAGTGACCTCTTCGGTGTGAACGAAGCGCGCTACCGCTGCGCCAATCGCGCTTGCAACGTTGAAAACTCTAGAGCACCTCCACCGGGATGAGCAAATTGCGGTTGCCGGCGCGCGTTCCGGGGCGGATGACCGGCGTCTGGCTGAGATGCCGGTAGCGCCGATTTGCCCGCACCCGGTCCGGTGGGTAATGTTTCTGCTCGTTGGAAACGCCCCGACGCGAAGCCTTCCGGAACACGGAAGGGCAACGCAGAGGACAGCGCGAGAACCTGTGATAAAGTTTCCGCTCGGAAGATCGGAGCACTGCAGAAACAGGGCCTCGATCAACCAACAATGCGGACGTAGCTCAGCTGGTAGAGCATCACCTTGCCATGGTGAGGGTCGCGGGTTCGACTCCCGTCGTCCGCTCGCAGTTTTCGACCCTGGTCGAGACCTGAGACCTTGTCCTCCAAGGATCTGGTCCCCGGTGGGGTGGCCGAGTGGTTAGGCAGCGGCCTGCAAAGCCGTCTACGCGGGTTCGAATCCCGTCTCCACCTCGGTGCAACCACCTCGTTCAAGAGATTGAGCGCGATTGGCGCAGCGGTAGCGCGCTTCCCTGACACGGAAGAGGTCACTGGTTCGATCCCAGTATCGCGCACCACCGAAACCCCGGAACACGTGTTCCGGGGTTTTTTCTGTGCCCTCCCCTCATGGCTCCCGCGGCGGCACACTCTCCACGCCGTCACGCGTGAGGAGCGGCCGCCCGGGAGAACCCCTCACACGTCGTCGTTCTCGGAACCCTCCACGATGCCCACCGCAACGGCCAGGTCCTCCCAGCTCATGCCCACGCACTTGAACACCCGGGGACGGTCCGTGGCCGGCGCCACGGCACCGGTGACGATGTCCGCGAGCGGGACCAGCGACTCCTCGCACAGTGTGCCGTCCTCGATGGCCAGCACCACGTCGCCTGCCTCCCGCAGCGCGGTCGCGGCGTCCTCGACGACCACTTGCGCGCGGCCCATGAGGGCGGCGTCGAGCTCGCGGGCGCCCGGCTCGTGGGAGCCCATGGCGACGACGCACGCCGAGTCCGGGACCAGGGCGCCGTCGAACAGCGGCTCCGAGGCGGACGTTGCGCACACCACCACGTCCGCGGAGCGCACGTCCTGCGCATCCCCGGCACGGGCCGCGAGCCCGAGCCCCCGAGCGTGCTCGACCGCGACCTCGACCTTCTCCGGGGAGCGCCCGCACACGACCACCTCGGTGAAGTCGCGCACGACCGCAAACGCCTCGATGTGCGCCAGCGCCTGCGGCCCCGTCCCGAAGACCACGAGAGTGCGCGCGTCCCGTGGCGCGAGGTGGTCCGCGGCGACCGCCGAGATGGCCGGCGTGCGCAGCGTGGTGAGGGAGTTGCCCTCCAGGAACGCGCGGACGCTCAGCGTGGCGGTGTCCATCAGCAGGTAGGTGGCCTGGATGCGCGGCAGACCCCGCTGCGGGTTGCCGGGGGAGACCGTGGCGACCTTGATCCCGCTCCACTCCCCCAGCACGGACGGCATGAGCAGCATGTGCCCCTCGCCGGCGGCCACGTTGTCACGGGCCGGATCCTCCTCGGGGCGAAAGCCGCCCGCGAGCGTGGCCTCCAGCAGCTTCCGGGCGCGGCGTGGGCTCACCGACTCGAGAATTTGCTCCTCGCTGTAGTGCCTGGGCTGCTGGGGCTCGGGCTCGGTGCCCTCGGCCGTGCGGCGGTCGTTCGTGCTCACCATGCGGTTGCTCCTCGGGTTGGGGGTGGTGGCGCGCACTCGTCGCGCCTGTCTGATGACAGCTGCCCCGCCGTGCCGGAGCAGGACGGGGCAGCAAGAACGGGGGCCACGGGAACGCGGGCAGCGCGCGGAGGGCGCGGGCGGCGTCGTCGTCCCGGAAACCGGATCACGGCGACGACGCCGCGCCACCCCTCAGCGGTGGCCGCGCCACGCTTGGACGGCCACCTCTCAGCGGCCGTCGCTCGCCCGTGGCGGGGTGGGCGTCAGAGCATGCAGGAGACGCAGCCCTCGACCTCGGTGCCCTCGAGCGCCAGCTGGCGGATGCGCGAGTAGTACATGGTCTTGATGCCCTTGCGCCACGCGTAGATCTGCGCGCGGTTGATGTCGCGCGTGGTGGCGGTGTCCTTGAAGAACAGCGTCAGGGACAGGCCCTGGTCCACGTGCTGCGTGGCCGCGGCGTACGTGTCGATGATCTTCTCGTAGCCGATCTCATACGCGTCCTGGAAGTACTCCAGGTTCTCGTTGTCCATGAAGGGTGCCGGGTAGTACACGCGGCCCAGCTTGCCCTCCTTGCGGATCTCGATGCGCGAGGCGATCGGGTGGATCGAGGACGTGGAGTTGTTGATGTACGAGATGGATCCGGTGGGCGGGACCGCCTGCAGGTTCTGGTTGTACATCCCGTCCGCCATGACCTTCTCGCGCAGCTCGCGCCAGTCCTCCGGGGTGGGCAGCTGGACGCCGGCCTCGGCGAACAGCTCGCGGACGCGGGCCGTGGCGGGCTCCCACGTGCCGTCGATGTACTTGTCGAAGTACGTGCCGTTCGCGTAGTCCGACTTCTCGAAGCCCACGAAGGACTCCCCGCGCTCCTTCGCGATCAGGTTCGAGGCCCGGATAGCGTGGTAGGTCACGGCGTAGAAGTACATGTTCGTGAAGTCCACGCCCTCCTCGGAGCCGTAGTAGACGTGCTCCTTGGCCAGGTACCCGTGCAGGTTCATCTGCCCCAGGCCCACGGCGTGGGACATCTGGTTGCCGCGGCGGATCGAGGGGACGGAGTCGATGTTCGACATGTCCGAGACCGCGGTCAGACCACGGATCGCGGTCTCGATGCTCGCCCCGAAGTCCGGGGACTCCATGGCCATGGCGATGTTCATGGACCCCAGGTTGCACGAGATGTCCTTGCCCACCTCCGCGTAGGTCAGGTCCTCGTTGTACGTGGAGGGCTCGGAGACCTGCAGGATCTCGGAGCACAGGTTGGACATGATGATCTTGCCGTCGATGGGGTTCGCCCGGTTCACGGTGTCCTCGAACATGATGTACGGGTAGCCGGACTCGAACTGCACCTCCGCCACGGTCTGGAAGAACTCGCGGGCGTTGATCTTGGTCTTCGAGATCCGGGAGTCGTCCACCATCTCGTGGTACTTCTCGCTCACGTTCACGTCCGAGAAGGGCATCCCGTAGATCCGCTCCACGTCGTACGGCGAGAACAGGTACATGTCCTGGTTCTTCTTGGCCAGCTCGAACGTGATGTCCGGGATGACGACGCCGAGCGAGAGGGTCTTGATGCGGATCTTCTCGTCCGCGTTCTCGCGCTTGGTGTCCAGGAAGTTGAGGATGTCCGGGTGGTGCGCGTGCAGGTACACGGCGCCGGCGCCCTGACGCGCGCCCAGCTGGTTCGCGTAGGAGAAGGAGTCCTCCAGCAGCTTCATCACGGGGATGACGCCCGAGGACTGGTTCTCGATCATCTTGATGGGCGCACCGGACTCGCGCAGGTTCGTCAGCGCGAACGCGACACCGCCGCCGCGCTTGGACAGCTGCAGCGCCGAGTTGATGTTGCGCCCGATGGACTCCATGTTGTCCTCGAAGCGCACCAGGAAGCACGAGACCAGCTCGCCGCGCTGCTTCTTGCCCGCGTTGAGGAACGTGGGCGTGGCCGGCTGGAAGCGCCCGGAGATGATCTCCCCCACCAGACGCTCCGCCAGGGCCTCGTCCCCGTCCGCAAGGTACAGGGAGACCATGACCACGCGGTCCTCAAAGCGCTCCAGGTAGCGCTGGCCGTCGAAGGTCTTCAGCGTGTAGGACGTGTAGAACTTGAACGCGCCCAGGAAGGTCTGGAAGCGGAACTTGTAGCCGTACGCCTGCTTGGAGAGCTTCTTGATGAACTCGACGCTGTACTTCTCCAGGACCTCGGCCTCGTAGTACTGGTGGTCCACCAGGTACTGCAGCTTCTCCTCGAGGTCGTGGAAGAACACCGTGTTCTTGTTCACGTGCTGCAGGAAGTACTGGCGCGCCGCCTGCCGGTCCGCCTCGAACTGGATCTTGCCGTCCGCGTCGTAGAGGTTCAGCAGGGCGTTGAGCTCGTGGTAGCCCAGCCCGCGGTACTTCTCGGAGCAGGTGGGGTCCTCGTGGCCGGGCTCGATGCTCACGCCCGGGGTTGCATGGATGCTTGCCAAAACTCTTCCAATCCTTGGGTGACTTTCTCGACGTCCTCGTCCGTGCCCATCAGCTCGAACTTGTAGAGCAGCGGGACCTCGCACTTGGCGGCGACCTTCTCCGCCGCCACGCAGTACAGGGGACCGAAGTTGGTGTTGCCGGCTCCGAGCACGCCCTTGAGGTGCGCGCGGGACACGGGGTCGTTGAGAAATTTGACGACTTGCGGTGGGACCGACCCGGCTCCCCCGGGGCGGCCGTAGCTGGGGACCGCGAGCACGTACGGTTCGGTGATCTGCGGTGCGGGCTCGGTGGTCTTCAGGGGCAACCGGACGGATCGCACGGGGAGCTTGGCGATGAACCGGTCCGTGTTGCGCGTGACGGAGGAGAAGTACACCACCAGGGGTGCGTCCTCCCCCACGACGACGGGGGTGTTGCGGTGTTCCCGTTCCCTCGCCTGGGCGAGGACGGAGGCCAGGGCACTCATGCCGATTCACTTCGATTCTGGGGGAGAAACGGTGGGTGGCGAGTACCGGTGGCCGCCGGGACGCTCTCGCGTGCCGACGACCACCGGGTGCGGGCCGCGGGTTCCGTGACGCCCGAGGACGTCACGGAACGGTTGTCATGCGGTGCGCAGCAGCGCCAGGGTGTTGATCTTGTCCGGGCGGAAGCCGGACCAGTGCTCGCCACCGGCCTCGACGACCGGCACCTGCTGGTAGCCCAGGCCCACCACGTGCTCGTACGCGGTGGTGTCCTCGGTGACGTCCACGACGGTGTAGTCGATGCCCTTCTTGGTGAGGGCGCGGTAGGTGGCGTTGCACTGGACGCACGACGGCTTGGAATACACGGTGACTGACATAGCCCATCTCTCCTTGCGGGAAGTCCCGGATCTCCGGCGCTTCCGGGGCTTTTCAGCGTGAGGTCCGGATGGTGCGCCAGGTGGTTGAACATCTGGGTCAATACTACATCTAGTGTCGCGCGCAGGGACATAGCCCTAGATGATGTGGTCGCTCCGTCCACAGGCCGCCACACGTTTTCCCGGGGTTGTCCACAGGACGCCCCGTGCGGGCCGCCCGGCATCACGCGGTTTTTCAGGACCCGGTGTGGATAAGCAGAGTTCCCGACGTCACGAAAAATCTTTTTCCACCGCGTGTCAGACCCCCGCCGGGCCCGTGTCGCACCGCGCGGGCGGCACGGCTCAGTGCCGGCGCAGGACGTCCTCCAGGGACAGCGGCGCGTGGCCCGTGAGCTCGCGGACGTCGTCCGTGACCTCCGCGAGCTCCCCGGACGCGATGGCCGTGTAGGTGGAGACCCACGCCTCCATCTCCCACGGCTCGGGGTCCAGGACCGCCCGGGACTCGTGCGCGGCGTCGATCGTCTCGGCCTCGTAGCGGTAGGTCTGTCCCGTGACACGCGTGAGGATCTCCGCGACCTCGGTCATGGTGAGCGACTCGGGGCCAGTAAGGGTGTAGGCACCACGGGAGTGGGTCTGCGGATCCAGCAGGACGGCCACGGCGGCGTCGGCGACGTCCGCGCGGGCCACCGCGGACACGTGCCCGTCCCCGGCGGGCCCGCGCAGCACACGGTCCTCCCCCGCGAACAGCGGCAGGACGTCCAGGTAGAAGTTGTCCCGCAGGAAGGTGTGCTCCAGCCCGGCGCGCTCGATCGCCTGCTCCGTGGCGTAGTGGGTGCGGGCGAACGTGAAGGTGGCCTTCGGGGAGGGCGAGGCGAAGGACGTGTAGACCACGCGCTTCACACCGGCCTTCGTGAGTGCCTCCACCATGGCGAGCTGCTGGGCCTCACGCTCCGCGGTCTCCGCGGCGGAGACCAGGAACACGGTGTCCAGGCCCGTCATGGACTCGGCCGTCTGCTCCGGGTCCGCGAAGTCCAGCGGCGCGGAGTCCAGCAGCCCGGCCGAGGCGGCGACGCGCTCGTCGAAGCGCTGGGGGTTGCGCCCCAGCAGGCGGTGGGCGACGCCCTTCTCCTCGAGGGCCCGCGAGACGGCCCCTCCGATGTGTCCGGTGACGCCGGTGATGCCGATGGTGCTGGTCATGAGGTGTTCTCCGTTCGTGGGGGGGGTGGGGTCGCCCCTCCGGTGCCGGCCGGGGTTCGGCCCGCAGCGGGAGGAGCAGGGGTCAGAGCAGTCCGGTGGCCTGGAGCTGGTCCGAGATGGAGGCACCGTCGTTGGCCTCGATCCACAGCACACCCTCCGGCGAGATCACGCGGTGCCCGTCCGAGGGGCGCGCGCCCGAGGCCAGGACCGCCTCCGTGGGCGAGAGGTTGCGGATCACGATGGCCGCCACCGAGTCCGGGTAGCGCTCGGCGAAGCCCGCGTAGATCTGCGGGTCGTGCTGGCCGTCGTCCCCGATCAGGATCCACTTCACGTGCGGGAAGTTCAGCGCGAGCCGGCGCAGGTTCTGCACCTTGTGCTGCGCCCCCGAGCGGAACCAGCGTTCTGTGGTGGGACCCCAGTCCGTCAGCAGCAGCGCCCCGGCGGGGTACGCGTTGCGGGTCAGGAAGCGGCGCAGCGTGGGCGCCACGTTCCACGCCCCCGTGGAGAGGTAGAGGAACGGCGCGTTCGGGTGCTTGCGCCGCAGCCGGTCCATCATGGTGGACATCCCCGGGGTGGGGATGCGGGCGTGCTCGTTGGCCACGAAGGAGTTCCAGGCCGCGAGCATCGGGCGGGGCAGCGCGGTGACCATCACGGTGTCGTCCACGTCGCACACGACACCCAGGTACTGCTGGTCCGAGACCACGGTGACCTTGGCCTCCGTGACCTCCGAGCCCTCGGCCTGCATGTAGATGGAGTGCACGCCCGGGGCCATGGAGACGTTGAGGTCGACGTCGATCACGCCACCCTTGTCCGCCACCAGGTGGAACTCATGGTCCCCCAGCCAGATGTTCACGTGGGCGAACGCGTAGGGCACGGACGAGAAGGAGCGCCAACCGCGGATCGACTCGGCGGCGTCGTCGGTGTCCCGGCTCAGCGAGCGCGTCTTGAGCAGCACGCGGCCCAGGGCGCGGACGTAGCGGGGGCTGCCGTAGCCGTCGAAGGCGAGCATGGTGGGGATGTCCCCGCGCTGGACCGCCCGGGCCTGCCGCCACCGCTGCAGCTTCTGGTCGAAGCGGTAGCCGATGTTGATGGCCTCTTCGGCCACCTGGTCCACGGTCGGCAGCAGGTCCCCTCCGCCACTGTCTTTCGCCATGATCCTCAGTCTCCCACAGCCCGGGGCTCCCGACGCCGCGGTGGTCGACCGGGTGCGGGTCGGGAGCCGAGCAGGGTGGCGGGGTCCGGGAGGGTCTGCGGGCGGGAGAGGTCCCAGGCGCGGGCCGCCTGGATGCCGATGCCCCGCGGGCCGGTGCGGCGGGTGTGGCCGTGGACGAGCAGCAGGGTGGGGGCGAAGAGCACGTCGCCGGACTCGGCCTGGGCCTCGTCGAAGAACGTGCAGTCCACTGCTCCGGAGCCGTCGTCGAGGGAGATGAAGACCACGCGTCTGCCGCTGCGCATGGGCGGTGTCATGGTGGAGACGCGCACCCCGGCGACCAGCACCTCGGTGCCGTTGCGCAGTCCCAGCAGGTCCTCGGCACGGGTGGCCCCGTAGCGGCGCATGAGCTCCGCGTGGGAGTCCATGAGGTGGGCGCTGACCTCCACGTCCATGGTGTCCATCTCCGCCCGGACGCGTTCCCCGGTGCTGGGCTCGGGCAGCCGTGCGGGCAGGGCCAACAGGTCCACGTCCCCCAGGGGCAGGCTCAGCTGCCCCTCCCCCGGCTGGGAGCGGGACGAGCGGCCGGCCCCGGAGGCGGGGCGGTCCGCCTGCTCGCGGAGGAAGTGGACCATGTCCGCGTGGGAGGCACGGGTGCCGGCGGCGCGCAGCAGACCGTCGAGGGCGCCGGCGGAGGCGAGGCGCTGCAGGCTGCGGCGTGAGGGGCGGGCGCGGGTGCGCAGGTCCGCGAGGTCGGTGTAGGGCTGGCCGGCGAGGAGGCGTTCGGTCTCCGCGGTGCTGATGCCGGTGATGGCGTGCAGGGACATGCGGATGCCCCAGGCGCCGTCCTGGGTGTGGGGGATGCCGTGGTCGAGGTCTCCGGGGGTCACGGTGCCGGGCCTGGGGGTCACGGACTCCACGCGGTGGTGCCCGCCGCTGCGGTTGACGTCCGGGCCGAGCACGGGGATGCCCATGCGGCGGGCCTCGCCCACGAGCAGCCGGGCGGGGTACATGCCGGGGTCGTGCTCCCAGACCCCGGCCATGAAGGCCTCCGGGTGGTGGGTCTTCAGCCACGCGGACTGGTAGGTGGGGACGGCAAAGGCCACGGCGTGGGCCTTGCAGAAACCGAAGCTGCCGAAGGCGTGGAGGGTGTCCCACACGGTGTCGATGGCGCGGGAGGTGTAGCCGCGGCCGCGGGCGCCGTCGCGGAAGGCGGTCTCCACGGGGGCTTCCCCCGGTGAGCCGAGCAGCCGGCGCCAGACGTCCGCACGGCCGAGTCCGCAGCCGGTCATGCGGTCCATGATGCGCATGATCTGTTCGTGGTAGACGGCCACGCCGTGGGTCTCGGCGAGGATCTCGCGCAGGTCCGGGTGCAGGGGTGCCGGGGTGGACCAGCCGTGGCGGGCCTCGAGGTAGGGGCGGACCATGTTGGCCTGCATGGGGCCGGGGCGGAAGAGGGAGATGTCCACGACGAGGTCGTTGAACTCCTGCGGCCCCATAGTGCCGATCAGCTCCCGCTGCCCCGGTGACTCGATCTGGAAGCAGCCGAGGGTGTGGGTGGAGCTGATCAGCCGGTAGGTGTCGGGGTCGTCCCGGGGCATGGTGTCGAGGTCCGGGGGTGGTTCGTGGGGGTGCAGCCGGGCGGTCTCGGCGACGGCGTGGGCCAGGGTGGACTGCATGCGCACGCCCAGGACGTCGAGCTTGATGAGTCCCATGGGGTCCATGTCGTGCTTGTCGTATTGGGACATGGGCAGCCCGATCCCGCTGGTCTGCACCGGGGTGCGGTCCAGGAGGGTGGTGTCGGAGAGGATCACGCCGCAGGGGTGCATGGAGATGTGCCGGGGTAGCCGGTCGAGGCGTTCGGTGAGGTCCACGAGCAGGTCCAGCTGGCGGTTGCTGCGCAGCCGTTCGGCGAGTGGGGCGAGCTCGGGGCGGCGGGTGAGCTCCTCGCGCAGGGTGGCTCCCGGCACGCGCCACAGCTGGCCGGCGACGTTGTCCACGTCCTGCGCGCCGATCCCCAGGGCCAGCCCGGCGTCCCGCACGGCCCCGCGGGAGCGGTAGGCGTTTTGCATGCTCATGAGGGTGACGCGCCGGGGTCCGAAGCGTTCGAAGATCCGCCGGTAGACGGCGTGGCGGCGGGCGCTCTCGATGTCGATGTCGATGTCCGGGAGGTTGGGGCGCAGCGGGGAGAGGAAGCGCTCGAAGACGAGGTCGTACTCGAGCGGGTCCGCCGGGGAGATCCCCAGCAGGTGCACCACCAGGGAGGAGACGCCCGAGCCCCGGGCGGCGTGGCGCACCCCCATCTGCCCCATCAGCTCCGAGACCTCCCCCACGGTGAGGAAGTAGCCCGCGAACCCCAGGGCGGAGATCACGTCCAGCTCGCGCTCCAGCCGCGAGCGCAGGGACTCCCGGTTGAGGCCGGGGACGGTGCGGTCCCAGTCCTCGTGGCCGTGCAGGCGGGCGAGTCCGGCGTAGCAGCGGCGGGCGAGTTCGCGGTCCGGGTCCCCGGTGAGGCCGAGCACGGAGGCCTCGGGGATGACCGGGTGGCCGATTCCGAGGTCCTGTGCGACGTCCAGGGCGCAGCGCTGGGCGAGGCGGTGGGTGTCCGCGAGCAGCCGGTCGCGTCCGGCATCCCCGTGGTCCGCGGCGTGGGCGATCTCGTGGGCGAGGCCTGTCATCTCGCGCTCGTCCTTGAGCCAGCCCTGTCCGTTGGGCTGCAGCACTCCGCGGTCCGCGCCGGCCAGTTCGTCCAGGGATATCAGGGTGCGGGCGGCGTCCAGGACGTCCGCCGTGACGGCCTGCCCGGGGTGGGCGTAGCGCACGGCGTTGCTCAGCACCACGGGCACCCGGGCCTGGTGCCCGGTCTGGAGCATCCGCACGGCGTGGCCGGTGCTCAGCGGTGCCCCCTGGGGAGAGAGGTGGGTCACGGTCTCGACCACGAGGGTGTCCGGGGGCAGGGTGCGGCGCCACCGGTCCATGGCGGCGCGTGCTCTGCCGTAGTGGTGGCCCACCAGCAGCCGTCCGACGTCCGAGTCCGGACCCACGAGCACCACGAGTCCGGGCTGGCCGTGGGCGGCGGCCCGGTGGACGTGGCGGGCCAGCTGGGCGGCGGTGAGACCGATGGGGTGGGCCGCGTGGCGGTCGTGGGCGCGGTGGGCGGCGGAGACCAGCCGGCACAGGGCGGCGTAGCCGGCCCCGGCGTTGTGGCCGGTGGCCAGCACCACCACCCGGCCGACGACCCGGGGCGGGCGCGGGCGGAGTCGTCCTCCCCCGCTCGCTGTCCGGGGAACCGCGCCCGACGCCGCCCCGGAGGCCCCGGAGCGGGGACCCGCACCGGCGGTGGCGGGGCCGAGGAGGGCGAGGTCCACCCCCAGCACGGGGGCGATCCCCCGGTCCCGGCAGGCCAGCACGTGCTTGACCGCGCCGTAGAGACCGTCCCGGTCCGTGCACGCCAGGACCTCCGCGCCGTGGTCCCGGGCGGTGTCCGCCAGCTCCGCGGGACGCGCCACCCCGTAGTGCGCGCTGAAGGCGGAGGCCACGTGGAGGTGGGGGAACGACATGGCCCTATTCGAATCTTTATTCTAACAACTGTCAACCCCGAGCCACCCCCGCAGGGGCACCCCGACACACCGCGGGCACCGCTCAGCCACGGGTCACCGACAGCAGCCGCCACCACCCGGTGGACTGGTCCCGCAGCAGCCGGAACGTGGCGGGGAGCACCGCCCCGCGCTGCACCGCCTGCACCTGCCACAGCTCGTGGTCCACGAGGCTCGTGCGGGACTCGCGGGGCACCCGGTCCACGAGATCCCACCAGTTCCGGCGGTCGTACCAGCGCACGGGCTGCTCGACCACGCGGTGCGCATGCCCCCGGTGGAGCACTTCCCGCGGGGCCCCGGTCTCGTCGCAGCGCACGACCACCTGCCCACCGAGATCCTCCGGAACAATCTCCCGCGCACCCTCGGCGAGCGCCGCACTGACCCCTGCGCCGATCACCGGGACCGAGTCCCAGGGGTCCTCGTGGACTCCGATCTCCGTGCTCTCCAGAACCGTCATGGTGGTTCACCCTCCCCAGGTGTTCGAAACTTTATTCGATTCCTGAACGGTGCCAAGGCCGTCCGACACGCATAAGCGACGGCGTCGGGACGGGCCCCGCCGAGGGTGGTGGTCGCGGCGGGGATGGTGGTTGCGGCGGAGCCGGGGCGGTCCCGTGGGCGGCGCGGACTCCGGCGTGGCGCTCGTGGACGAACGGGAGCGCCCCTCACCGGCTCCGCCATCCCACCGGTCCCGCCACACGACGTCATGCGCGCCGGGCCCCGGCTTGTCCGGTGCGCGGCGGGTGTGGTTGTGTGATCGCACAAGAATCACGAGTTCCGGTGCGAAGCCCTGGCTGGCCGGACGGCAACCCTCTGACGCTGTCGTGGGGTGCCCCAGGTGATGATTCGGCCCGTGGCCACACCGGCGCGGGCAAGGACGGCGTCCGCTCACCTATGCTTCGTGACGCCCCGCTCCGAAGGATTGTCCATGGGCGACACAGCACCCGGCCGCACCCACCACGCGGTTCTCCCCCGCACCGACGACGCGGCCACCGGTCCCGAACACCCTGCCACCGGCCCCGAGGGCGCGACGCCCGGGGACCTGCGCACCGCCGCGGCAGCGGTGCGCTCGAAGAAGCGGGTGCTGGCGGCGTCGTTTGTGGGCACGACCATCGAGTGGTACGACTTCTACCTCTACGGCGCGGCCGCCGCGCTGGTCTTCAACCATTACTTCTTCCCGCAGGGTTCCGGGGTGGGGGCGGTGATCGCCTCGTTCGCGACTTTCGCGATCGCGTTCTTCTTCCGTCCCCTGGGCGGGATCGTCGCGGGGCACCTGGGTGACCGGATCGGGCGCAAGGCGCTGCTCGTGGCGTCCCTGCTGGCCATGGGCCTGGCGACCACGCTGATCGGTCTGCTGCCCGGCTTCGACCGGATCGGGTGGGCCGCGGTGGTGCTGCTGGTCGCGTGCCGGATCCTGCAGGGGCTCTCCGCGGGCATGGAGTGGGGCGGTTCGGCGGTGCTGTCCGTGGAGCACGCCCCCGCCGGGATGCGCGGGCTGTTCGGTTCGTTCACGCAGGTCGGCTCCGCCGCGGGCATGCTGCTGTCCACCGCGTTCTTTGCCGTGGTGCAGGCCGTGACCACCGCCGAGCAGTTCCAGGCGTGGGGCTGGCGGGTGCCGTTCGTGTTCTCCGCGGTGCTCGTGGTGATCGGCCTGGTGATCCGCGCCGGTGTCTCGGATGCGGACGAGTTCCGCGAGGTCAAGGCCGAGAACCACCAGGCGCTCTCCCCCGTGCGGGAGGTCCTGACCCGCTACCCGCGCGGTGTCATCGTGTGCATCGGCCAGCGCATGGTCCAGCCCGCGATCTTCTCGATCCTCACCGTCTACACCCTCACCTACGTCACCCAGCACCGCGGGCAGAGCCAGTGGGTCATAGTCTCGATCCTGATCGCCGCGGGCGTGGGCATCGTGGGCGGGCCCTTCTGGGGCTGGCTCTCGGACCGTGTGGGGCGCCGGCGGATCTCCGTAGTCTCCGCCGCGCTGATCGGGGTGTTCGTGTGGCCGTACTTCCTGTTCCTGGACCGGGGTCCGCTCGCCCTGCTGCCGCTCGTCTACCTGCTGGGCCTGGCCGTGCTGCACGACAGCATCTACGGCCCCCAGGCCGCGCTGTTCGCCGAGCAGTTCCCCGTGCACCTGCGCTACTCCGGGGTCTCCCTGGGCTACCAGGTGGGCACGATCCTCTCCGGCGGCCTCACGCCCATGATCGCCGCGTGGCTCGTGGCCACCGGCGGCGGCACCCCCTGGCTGCTGTGCGGCTACCTGGCCGTGCTCGCGGCGGTCTCGGTTCTCACCGGGCGCATGGCCCGGGACTCCGTGGCCGACGGCGCCCGCGTGGTCCCCACGCGCCTCGCCGCCCCTGTCCCCGCCTGAGCGCAGGACGACGCCGCCGGGCAGGAACCCTGCGCGGCGGCGTCGTACCCGGCGAGCCCCCACCCCGCGCGCTCCACCCGGCCAGACACCCCGGCCTGAGAGCCCCTCCGGCCCCACCAGACCTCGACCCGATCCCACCCGAAAGGACCCCCATGCCCCGCCCGCTGCTGTTCAACGCCTTCGAGATGCCCGTGCCCGTCCACCAGTCCCCGGGGCTGTGGCGGCACCCGGAGGACGAGTCCCGCGACTTCGCCTCCCCGGCGCACTGGGAGAAGGAGGCGCGGATCATCGAGGACGCCGGTTTCCACGGCATCTTCCTCGCGGACGTGCTGGGTCTCTACGACGTGTACGGCGGCAGCCCGGACGCCGCCCTGCGCGGTGGGGTGCAGGTGCCGCAGCTGGACCCCCTGCTGCTGGCCCCGCTGCTCGCGAAGGCCACGGAGCACCTGGCCGTGGGCGTCACGGCGTCGGTGACCTACGCGGCCCCCTACGACCTCGCCCGCCGCTTCGCCACCCTGGACGCCCTCACGGACGGGCGCATCGCGTGGAACGTGGTGACCTCCTACCAGGAGTCCGCCGCCCGCAACCTGGGCCTCGGCACGCAGCTGCCCCACGACGAGCGCTACGACCGCGCGGACGAGTACATGGACGTGGTCTACGCGCTGTGGGAGGGCTGCTACGAGGACGACGCGTACGTCGCGGACCCGGCGAGCGGCGTCGTCGTGGACCCGCAGAAGGTGCGCGGCGCGCAGCACCACGGCACGTACTTCGACGTCACCGCCCCCGCGCTCACGGCCCCCACCCGCCAGCGCACCCCGTTCCTCTTCCAGGCCGGTGCCTCCCCGCGCGGCCTGGAGTTCGCCGCCAAGCACGCGGAGGCGGTGTTCTTCTCCGGGCCCACGCCCGAGCACGTGGCGCGCTGGACCGGCAGGCTGCGCGAGGAGGCGCGGGCCGCCGGCCGCGCACCCGAGTCCGTCAAGGCGTTCACGAACGTCGCGGTCGTGGTCGCGGAGACGGACGAGGCCGCCCAGCAGCGCCTCGCCGAGTACCGCCGGCACGTGGACGTCCCCGCCGCGCTGGCCCTGTTCGGCGGGTGGACCGGCGTGGACCTCTCGGACGCGGACCCGGACGCGCCCTTGGAGCACGTGGAGACGGACGCCAACCGCTCGGCGCTCGCGTCCTTCACGACCATGGACCCGGACGCCGCCTGGACCCCGCGCCGCGTGGCCGAGTTCGTGGCCGTGGGCGGGCGCGGACCGGTGATCACGGGCTCCCCCGAGACGGTCGCGGACGAGCTCGAACGCTGGGCCCGGGACGCGGACGTGGACGGCTTCAACGTCAACGCGTGCGTGCGCCCCGCGGACTTCGAGCGCTTCGGCCGCTTCGTGGCGCCGGTGCTGCGCGAGCGCGGACTTCTGGGGCCCGCCCGCGAGCGCCACGACGACGCCGCGGCCCCGGCCCGCACCGCCCGCGAGGTCTTCGGCGGGGGCGGGAGCCGGCTGCCCGCCGATCACCCGGGGGCGGCGTACCGGCGGTGAGGCGGCCGACCGGTCGACGGTGGAACCAGTGCTGAGCCCGGGAGGCGGCCCCGTCGCCTCCCGGGCTCGGCCCTGACCGTTCAGCTCTGCGCGGGGAGCACGTACCGCCCGGTCTTGTCCGTGGCCAGGGCGAGCGAGGAGATGTGCTGCACCTCGCCGTCGGGCCCGGGCTCGTTGGAGCGCAGCATGTCCGGGCGCTCGAAGTCCAGGCCGGTGACGTGGCACGTGAGGGTCACGTCCGAGGGGTTGCCGTCCTTGTCCGTGTAGGGCAGGTCGATGCCGTCGTCCGTGCGCCGCAGGTAGTAGCGACCGCGCGTCAGGATGGCCATGAGAGGCGTGGCGACCACCGCGATCAGCACCGCGAAGATCGGGGAGAACGGGGCGATCCCCGGTCCGAAGGCCCCGAAGAACATGGCGATCGAGATCCCCGCGGAGAGCCCCAGCGAGACGAGCCCCACGGGGTTCCAGTTGTGCAGCATGCCGCGGCGGAACTCGGGGACCTTGGGCGAGAGCCCCAGGACGTGCTTGTTGACCACGATGTCCGTGGCCACCGTGACGATCCACGCCATCGCGCAGTTCGCGTAGAAGCTGAGCACGGTGTTCAGGAAGTCGAACATGTTCAGTTCCATGAGCGTGAGCGCGATCGCCAGGTTCACCCCCACGAACACCAGCCGCCCCGGGTAGGTGCGGGTCACGCGGGTGAACGAGTTGGTCCAGGCGAGGGAGCCCGAGTACGCGTTGGTCACGTTGATCTTGATCTGCGAGATCACCACGAGCACCACGGCCAGCAGCATCGCGAGCCACCCGGGCATCATGTGCTGGTAGACCCCCAGGAACTGGTGGACGGGCTCGTTGGCGGTCGCCGACGCCGCCGGGTCCAGCCGCGCGATCAGGTACACCGTGATGAACAGGCCGGTGATCTGTTTGGCCGCACCGAAGAGCACCCAGCCCGGGCCCGCGAGGATGACCGCGCGCCACCAGGCCACCCGGTTCTCGTCCGTCTTGGGAGGCATGAAGCGCAGGTAGTCGATCTGCTCGGCGATCTGCGCGATCAGGGACAGGCACACGCCCGCCGCGAGCATCACGGCCGCGAAGCTCGGCCCCTGGCCGGACTCGCCCCGGTAGTCCAGGAACTGCCCCACGGAGGAGGGGTCGGAGACCACCAGGTACCCCACGGGGATCACCATCAGCACGAGCCACAGGGGCGTGGTCCACACCTGCACCTTGGCCAGGGACTTCATCCCGTAGATCACCAGTGGGATCACGATCAGTGTGGCGATCGCGTAGCCCACCGGTTTGGGGATCCCCAGGCCCAGCTCCAGCCCCTGGGCCATGATCGAGCCCTCCAGCGCGAAGAGGATGAACGTGAACGTCGCGAAGATGACGTTGGTGATGATCGAGCCGTAGTACCCGAAGCCCGAGCCGCGGGTGATGAGGTCGAGATCCAGGTTGTAGCGCGCCGCGTAGTACGCGAGCGGTAGCCCCGTGACGAAGATGATCACCGCGGCCACCAGGATCCCCAGCAGGGCGTTGGTGGTGCCGTGGGCCATGCCGATGTTCGCCCCGATCGAGAAGTCCGCCAGGTAGGCGATGCCACCGAGCGCGCTCGTGGCCACCACGCCCGGGCCCCACGTGCGGTAGGAGCGCGGGGCGAAGCGCAGCGTGTAGTCCTCCAGGCTCTCCTTCGCCGCCGAGCGGGCCCCGGTCTCCGCCGGTGGCGCCGGGGTGGAGAGTTCGTTGCGGGCATCCACGTCCAGGGACATGCCGCCATCCTTTCGTCGCGCACGGGAGCGGACCCCTCGGGGAATCCCCACCGGGCGGCACACGTGCGCGTCCGGTGGTCCGCGGTCTGCGCGGATGACCCGATCCTGACGCGGTCATGTTTCCGGGATGTTGACGGCGTGAGTGCGGCGTGTATCGCGCGGGCACCTCGTGTAACGGTCGTGGGACGGCGACGCCGCGGTTCGCCGAGCGCCCGCGGTCACCGCGGCGTCGTCGTGCGTGGCACGGGCCTCGCAGCTCAGGGGGCGCGGGCTCAGGCCTCGAAGAGCTGCTGCCCCAGGTAGGCGTTCTCGTCCGCCGGGACCCCCGGGGGCACCGCGAAGAGCCCGGAGCCGGTGTGGCGCAGGTACTCGCTCAGGGCGTCCTCCCGGGCCAGCTTCTTCTGGATCGGCACGAATCCGGTGGCGGGGTCCTTGACCATGGCGATGAAGAACAGCCCCACGTCCATGTTGCCCAGGGTGTCCGTGCCGTCCGCGTAGTTGTAGCCGCGGCGCAGCATCTGCACGCCGTGGTTGGTGTCCGGGTGGGCCAGGCGCACGTGGGAGTCCACGGGCACGATCGGCTGGTTGCCGGAGCCCATCATGTTCAGGTCCACCGGGGTGAACTCCTCACCGCCGGACAGGGGTGCCCCCGTGCCCTTGGTGCGCCCGATGATCTTCTCCTGCCCGGACAGCGCCTCACGGTCCCACGTCTCGAGGATCATGCGGATGCGGCGGGCCACCAGGTAGGTGCCACCGCTGAGCCAGGAGTCGTCCCTGACCCACACGTGGTCGTCGATCGCCGCGGAGTCCTCCGCCTTGAGATTGGCGGTGCCGTCCTTGAAGCCGAAGAGGTTGCGCGGCGTGGCCTGGGCGGTGGAGGTCGAGGACGTGCGCCCGAAACCCAGCTGCATCCACCGGGTGGAGACCACCCCGAAGCCCATGCGGATCAGGTTGTGCACCGCGTGAACCGCCACCTGGGGATCGTCCGCGCACGCCTGGATGCACAGGTCCCCGCCGGTGCGCGCGTCCTCGAGCTGGTCCCCCGCGAAGTGCGGCAGCTCGATCAGCCCCTTCGGAAGGTGGGCCTTGAGCCCGAAGCGGTCCTTGCCGGAGGAGTCCTGGAACAGCGAGCGCCCGAAGCCCACGGTCACGGTCAGGTGGGCGGCACTGAGGTCGTGGGCCTCCCCCGTGTCCTGGGGCGGGGCGTACTCGGAGCCGCCGTCGAAACCGGTCTCGGTGACGTCCAGGCCCCGGGTGATGCGCCGGCACGCGGCGGTCCAGTCCTTGAGCAGGGAGATCAGTTCGGCCCGGTCCTTGGTGAGCACGTTCAGGGACGCGAAGCACAGCCGGTCCTGGGCCGGGGTGACGATCCCGGCCTGGTGCTCGCCGTGGAAGTCCACGACGTCCTGCGGCTCGTGGTCCCCGAGGGCGTCCTCGAGCGCGGCCACCGCGGGACGACCCGCCGCCCCGAGTCCCGCGCCGACCGCGAGCGCCCCGGCGCCGGTGCCGAGCAGGGCGCGCCGGGAGAACCCGCGGCGGGTGGGTGTGGTGGGGGTCTCGTCCCGCGGTGTCTCGCCCACCTGTTTACTCCACGACCTTGTCCGTGACGGTGGACAGGGGCTCGGACAGCGCGTTGACGGCGTCGGAGAGCTCCTTGACCTCGGCCTTGCTCAGCGTGTCGTAGATGACGAAGCCGTCACCCTCCTTGTGCTTGTCGAGCAGCTTCTGGAGGTCGTCGAAGCGGGTCTTGAGGGTGGAGTCGAGGTTCGCGTCGCGCTTCTTGAGCAGCGGGGAGAGGTCCTCGTAGGCGATCCGGGCGCCGTCCACGTTGGCCTGGAAGTCCCACAGGTCCGTGTGGGACCAGGTCTCCTCCTCGCCGGTGACCTTGCCGGTGGCGACCTCGTCCAGCAGCTCCTTGGCGCCGTTGGAGAGCTGGTCCGCGGTGAACGTGATGTCGCGGGTGCGGTCGTAGAGAGTCTGGGTGTCGGCCACGAGCTGGTCCGCGAGCGCGTCGCGGTCCTTCTGCGCGAGGGCCGTGTAGCCGGTGGCGGGCGGCCACAGGTCCTTCTCGATGCGGTGCCAGCCGGTCCACTTCTGGCCGGACTCGAGGTCCGCCTCGCGCAGGTCCAGCTTGGGGTCGAGGTCACCGAAGGACTCGGCCACGGGCTCGATACGCTCCCAGTGCATGCGCACCGGGGCGTAGAGCTCGCGGGCCGCGGCGTCGTCGCCCTTCTTGTAGGCGTCCGCGAACTGCTTGGTGCCGGTGAGCAGCTGCTCGGCCTGGTCCTTGACGTAGGAGGCGTACTGGGTGGTGGCCTGGTTCTTGAGGTCGCCGTCCTGGACGTCCTTCTGGTCCCCGCCCTCGCCCTTGGTCACGGTGAAGTCCCCGCGGATGCCGTCCCCCACCATGCCGGGCTTGCACGCGGTGAAGTACCTGCCCTCGGGGACGGAGACGGTGAGCTGGCGGTTCAGGCCCGGGGCGATGTTCTCGACCTCGCCCACGATCCGCAGCCCGTCCTCGCCGAGCAGGTAGAACTCGGTGACCTTGGAACCCTCGTTCTTGACGTCGAAACGGACGGTCCCGGAGGGGGCCTCGGTGGCGGAGACGTCGCACGTGTCGTCGGTGCTGGTCACCGAGATCGTGCCGTCGTCCTTGCCGCCGGACTGGTTGTTGGGCTGGCACGCAGCCAGGGTGAGGAGCAGGCCCGTGGCAGTCACCAGGGCGGGAAGGGTTGTGGCACGACGGGGCATGGGAGTCCTCGGTCTGGGCCGTCGACGTCGACGGCGGTGGGTGGGGTGGGCGGGTCAGGCGGCGGTGGTCACCGGGGCCGCGGCGGCCGGTGCCGTGGCACGGCGCCCGCCCTGGCGGGAGCGCAGAACGAACAGCGGCATCACGATCAGCACGTAGAGCCACCACGCGGTGAACTCCAGCCAGGTGGTGGCCGGGGAGAAGTTGAAGACGCCCTTGAGCAGCACGCCGTACCAGCTGGTGGGCGGGATCACGGCGGAGAGGTCGAAGGCCAGGGAGTTGAGCCCGGGCAGGATCCCCGCCTCCTGGAGGTCGTGGAAGCCGTAGGCGAGCACGCCCGCGGCCACGACCACCAGGAACCCGCCGGTCCAGCGGAAGAAGGTGGACAGGTTCAGGCGCAGCAGTCCGCGGGTGATGGCCCACGCGATGACGACCGCCACGAGGATTCCGGCCACGGCCGCGAGCGCGGGTCCGAGCATCCCGCCCGAGCCGCCGGCCGCGCGGGTGGCGGCCCACAGGAACAGGGCGGTCTCCAGACCCTCGCGGCCCACGGTGAGGGCGCCCAGCACCACGATGCCCACCGTGGAGCCCTGGACGGCCACGGCGGCCCGGGACTCCAGTTCGTGCTTGAGGTTGCGGGAGGCGGCGGCCATCCAGAAGATCATCCAGGTCACGAAGCCCACGGCGATGATGGACAGCGAGCCGCCGATCGCCTCCTGCGCCTCGAAGGTCAGCGTGGAGGGCCCGAACGTGAGCAGGGCACCGAAGCCCAGTGCCACGAGGATCGCCGCGACCACCCCGGTCCACAGGGGCTTGAGCGCCGAGCGCTGTCCCACCCGCTTGAGGTATCCGATGAGGATGGCGACGATCAGCGCCGCCTCGAGCCCTTCGCGCAGGCCGATCAGAAATGCCTGGAACATGTCCCCGTCTTCCACCATAAGGTGAGGCAAACCTAAGAATATGGTGTCAAATTACCACGCGGGAACCGTGCTTCCGGGGCTGTGGGGCTGTGTGCCGATATGTGTCAGGTGTGTCGCGGATCCGGGGCCGCGACCGCTGCGAAGATCGCCCCGGTGAGCTGCGCGAGGTCGGCCGGGGCGAGCCCCACGTCCAGGCCCCGACGACCACCGGAGACGTACATCCTCTCGAGGTCCCGGGCGGAGTCGTCGAGCACCGTGGGCAGCTTCGTGCGCTGCCCCAGGGGGCTCACCCCGCCCAGCACGTAGCCCGTGAGGCGCTGCACGTCCGCGGGCTGCGCGAGGTGGGCCTTCTTCGCTCCCAGGGCGGCCGCGGCGGCCTTGAGGTCCGCGCGCAGCTCCACCGGGACCACGCACACCCCGAAGCCACCGTGCTCCAGCTCCACCACGAGGGTCTTGAACACGGCCTCCGGGGAGACACCGAGCTGCTGCGCGGCCTCCAGGCCGTAGGACTCCGCCCGCGGGTCGTGCTCGTAGGCGCGCTCCTCGAACGCGACACCCGCCGTCGTGAGCTCACGCGTGGCCGGGGTGGCCGATGCTCCGTGCTTCTTCTTCGCCATGACCGTCTCCTTCTCCTTCGTCTCGTGCCGTGCCGTGCGGGTCACGGTGCGTCCACGCACGGACACCTCCCGGACGGTGTGGGTACTGTTGTCCCTAGTCCGAACGGTGCAGCGCCCCCGCGGAGGTCGCCCCCTCGACCACCGAGCCTACGACGCCACCGCCGCCCGGACGAGCTTCTCCCCCAGCGCCACCCCCGTCACGCCCCACCCCCGAGCGGGCCCGCAGCCGCCGG
Source organism: Kocuria varians (assembly GCF_006539885.1). GTDB lineage: Bacteria > Actinomycetota > Actinomycetes > Actinomycetales > Micrococcaceae > Kocuria > Kocuria varians. Next base: position 107,951 of record NZ_BJNW01000005.1, read on the forward strand.
CCGGTGCGCACCGCGATCCCCCGATCCGCGCGCACCACGCCCCGACCCCCGCGGCCCTGCCCGGAGGGGTGTCCCGGTGGATGGCACCCCCACCCGATCCCAGGAGGTCCGGGACGTTGGCCACCACCCCTCCCCCCGACGCCACTCCCCAGCCCGACCCCGCCCGGCAGCCCGTGCCGCCCGCCACCGCAGTGCACCGCTGGAGCGCGGCCGGCCCCGCCCCGCGGCGCCGTCTCGTCCTGTTCCCCCACGCGGGCGGCGGCGGCCTCACCGGCAGGAGCCTGCAGCTGCCGGGCACCGAGATCCTCGTGCACCGCCGCCCGGGCCGCGAGTCCCGCATGGCGGAAACCGCCACCGTGACGGCGCAGGACGCCGTGGCCGAGGCACTGGCCGCGCTGCTGCCCGTGCTCGACGCGGACGAGATCCCCACCACCGTGCTCGGCCACTCGTTCGGTGCGCTGATCGCCGCCGGATTCGCCGCGGCCGTGGACCGGCTGCGCCCGGGGCGCCTGGAGTGCGTGGTGCTCTCGGCCAAGGCCGCACCGCCGGCGCCGGACCCGGAGCTCGCCGCGATCCTCGAGGACGACGACGCCCTGGCCGCCTGGGTGCTCGCCCTGGGTGGCACCCCCGAGGAGCTGCTGGCCGATCCCGGTCTGCGCGAGATGGTCCTCGCGCCGCTGCGCAGCGACCTGCGCGCCTCGCTCTCCCACGACGCCCCACCCCCGCGCTTCACCACGCCCCTGCTGCTCGTGCACGCCCGCGAGGATCCCGGGGCCACGGCGGAGTCCATGACGGGCTGGGCCGCCGCCACGAGCGGTCCGGTGCGCCGCCTGGAGGTCCCCGGCGGCCACCACGGCCTCTACGGGCAGGCCGAGCTGCTCCGCGCGGGCATCGACGAGACCGTGGGCGGTGTGCGGTGAGCACCCGGACCGCCCCGCTGCGGCAGCCGGTGTGGGCGCAGCTGCGACGCCGCGTGCCCGGGGCGCCGGCGGACCTCACGCTGCACGTGCTGCCCCTGGACCAGGTGCGCGCCTGGGCGCAGTCCGCGACCGCGTGCCTGAGCGAGGAAGAGCTGGCCCGCGCGCACGGCATCGAGGAGACCTCCGCGCGGGAGCTGTTCGTCGTCTCCCGTGTGGCGCTGCGCCACGTGCTCGGCCACCGGCTGGGCTGCTCCCCGCGGGACGTCCCGGTGGCCCACGACCCCCTCACCGGCGCGCCCCTCGAGGTGCACGGCCGGGCCCGCACGGTGGCCGGAGCGCACGGCGACGCCGGTCCCGAGCTCGGCTTCTCACCCGTCCTGGGCGGCGTGCGTCCCGTCCGGTTCTCGGTGTCCCGGGCGGCAGGCATCGTGGCCGTGGTCACGGCCCAGTGCGAGGTGGGCGTGGACGTCGAGCGCGTGCAGAGCGGGGTGGAGACGGACGTGCTCCTGGAGATCCTGCGCCCCGTGGACCGCACCCGGCTGCTGAAGCTGCGCGGGCGGCGTCGTGCCCTGGAGGTCACCCGCGCGTGGGTGCGTGTCGGGGCCCTGCTGAAGGGCTGGGGCACCGGACTCGCGCGCGATCCCGCGAGCGTCAACGTGGGCCCGGGCACCCGCGCGAGCTACGGCCGCGGCTGGAGCGTGGGCGACGTGCGCTGCCCCGCCCGGGAGAACACCCGCCTGGCCGTGGCATGGCGAACGGACCCCGCCCCGCAGGGCTGAGGTCCGTTCGTCCGGTGCGCCGGAAGCCGGCGCGGCTCAGGCCGGGGTCAGCGCTTCCGCGCCCGCGTGCCCGTCTGCGCACGACGCCGCGGCGTCGTCCTCTCCGGCGGCACGACGGCCGCCGCCACGCCCTTGGAGACCTTCGTGACCAGGCGCTCGAGCGGGCCGTTGCCCACCGCCTTCTGCCAGGCCACCGCGAACAGTGCCGCGACCACCACCTGCACGAAGTACCAGAACCACGGCGCACCGTCCGTCCACACGAACGCCAGGAACACCAGGTGGCTCACGTACAGGGTCAGCGTCATGGAGCCCATGGCACCGAGCCAGGTCAGCCACTTGCCGATCACGCGGCTGAGCAGCAGGAACGCCCCCAGGGCGATCATGGCCATGCCGGCGCTCTCGGCCAGCGCGAACGGGGTGTTCGTGTGCGGGCCGGAGAGCAGCAGCCACAGGTTCGTGGTGTTCGGCATCTGGGGGTCCGGGCCGAAGAGCTGGATGTTCCAGACGTCCTCCCACGTCATCCACGGGGTGGCGTCCACCAGGGCCTCCTCGAGGTCGAAGCGCCACAGCATCAGCATGGCCACGCCCTTGCCGATCGCGGCCACCACCGCACCCACGATCACGAGCAGCACCTGCACGCGGTCGCGGGACAGCGGCATCCGGCCAAGGGCCATGCCCAGGCAGATGAACGTCATCCACGGCAGCGCGGGGTAGGTGCCCGTCAGGAACAGCTCCGCGAGCACGGCCCCGGGATCGGTGAACAGTGCCACGAAGCCCGGGTTGCCGTACACGTGCGCCGGCAGCACCGAGAGGGACCACTGCATGAAGAACGGCATGACCACCGCGAAGAACACGGAGGAGGCCAGCAGCCACCGCACGCTCAGCAGCGTGAACGGGATGGCCACCAGGAACATCAGGCCGTAGTAGATCAGGATGTTGAAGACCGGCAGGTCCAGGAAGTTGACCGTCATGCCGATCAGGAACAGCACGATCGCACGCACCAGGATCGAGACCCGGGCCCGGCGCCCGTCACGGCCCGTGCGGGGGTGGCGGCCACCGGTCATGAAGGCGAGGCTCACACCGGCGAGCATCGCGAACAGCGCCGCGGAGTGACCCGCGAACAGCGTCCACTCCAGGGAGGGGTCGTCCTCCGGGCCCACGGTCGAGGGCAGCACGTGCACCGCGATCATGCCGATCAGCGCGAAGCCACGGGCCACGTCCACACCCATGATGCGGCGCTTCGTGCGCCGCCCGTCCGCGCTGGTCACGTTGCGGGTGACCGCCCCCTGGCGGGGCGCGGAGGTCGAGCGCGGGGGCGCGGTGACCACCGGGGTGGCCTGCGTCCACAGACCGCTCTCCGCGGCCGTGCGGCCCTCATCTCCGCGGTCCCCGAGCCACACCTCGCGCGGTGGGCGCGGCCCCGGCTGCGGGCGCTGCCCGACGGGGAGGTCGCCCTCCACGACGTCCTCGTTCACACTGTGCTGCGTCATTCGCTGGCTCCCTCGTGGTGGGTGGTGGCGTCCCCGAGGGGCATGGTCACCGTTCGGGTCGACGGCGCCGCGGTGGAGCCCGCGGACCGCTGCGGCTCCGCGGCGCTCGCGGCACTCGTGGTTCCGGCGCCGTCCGAGCCGGTGCCGGCGGTGGGCGGTGCCGGGGTGGGCACCACCAGGGCGCTGACCACCTGGTCACCCGGCTCGAGGTGCCGGATGGGGTTGCCGCCCCAGTTGCCGTCCGAGGGGACCGTCTCCTGGCGCATCACCAACGAGCCCGGAGCCACCGTGGTGCGCTCCTCGATCGTGGCGCCCGGCAGCACGAAGCTGTTGGGGCCCAGGGTGGAGCCCCTGCGCATGGTCACCGGCTCCATCCGCATGATGCGGTCGTGGAACAGGTGGGTCTGCAGCACCGTGCCGCGGTTCACGGACACGTTGTCCTTCAGGTGCACGAGGTCGAACTCGGGCAGCCACCAGGTCTCGCACCACACGCTGCGCCCCACCTCGGAGCCCATCAGGCGCGCCCACACATTGAACATGGGTGAACCCACGCTCAGGCGGATCATGGAGGGCACGGCCAGGGACTCGGCGAAGACGTCCGTGAGCTCGTTGCGCCACACGAAGGAGCTGAACAGCGGACGCTCCGAGGGCCGGAAGCGGCCCATCAGCGCCCACTTCACGAGCACGGGCACCAGGCACGCGAGCGTGCTGGCCACCGTGAGCACCACACCGGCCCACGCGAACGCGGCGAGCACGCCGTCGAGCCCCATGCCGTGAGACATGTAGACCTCGGTCAGCACGTACACGATCATCAGGTCCAGCCAGGCGGAGACCATGGCCGGCAGGAAGCGGAAGCACTCCACGAACGCGCGGGCGGCCTTGAGCCGGCGCTGCGGCTGGAACGTGGACTCGGAGTCCGCCTCGGTCTTGGCGCGGGCGATCGGCTCCGCGGTGCGGCCCAGCCAGGAGGAACCTGCCGGGGCGTGGTACGGCGCCGAGCTGAGCACGGCCACGAGGGCGTCCGCCGGCAGGTCCCGGTCAGGACCCACGATGCCGGAGTTGCCCACGAACGTGCGCTCGCCGATCACCGAGGTGCCCACGTGCAGCCAGCCGAAGCCGGCGCGGTGGGAGGTCACCAGGGCGTGGTCCGCGAGGAACGAGCCGTCCTTCAGCGTGGTCAGGTGCGGGATGGTCTCCGCGGTGGAGATCTCCACGTTGTGGCCCACCTTCGCACCGAGCAGGCGCATGAACCACGGGGTGATGCACGAGGCGTAGATCGGGTAGGTGGAGATCAGCGTGCGCTGCATGAGGGTCTCCGTGAGCCACATGGCCCAGCCCACCGTGCTCTCCTGCGGGAAGTAGCCCGGGACGATCTTCCCGGCCAGCAGCCGCACGATCGCGACGACGAGCAGCAGCCACACCACGGCCGTGACGACCGTGAACACCGGGACCCACACGGCCACGATGGGGAACACGATCTCGTACTCCTGGATGTGGATCACGCGGGTGAGCACGATCAGCGCGCCGGGGATCAGCGCGATCAGCGGCAGCAAACCCACGAGCACCGTGCCGAGGCAGTACATGAGGTAGGAGCGTCCTGCGCCCCAGGTCTTCAGACCGCCGGTGGACTCCGGGGAGCCCTCCGGCCAGGTCAGTCCGGCCGTGCCCCGGTGGCGCAGCGGGGACCCGCCCCACAGCTCCCCGTCCGGGATGCTGTGGGTGACGTGCGAGCCGGGCAGCACCTCGGCGCCGTCGCCCACGCGCGTACCCGGGTCCATCAGGGTGCGGGTGCCCACGCGGGCGTTGTCGCCGACCTCGATGGCACCGACGTGGAAGACGTCGCCGTCGAGCCAGTAGCCCGCGAGGTCGGACTCGAACTCCACGGTGGAGTGCGCGCCCACGCTCACCAGACCGGTCACGGGCGGCGTGTGGTACAGGTGCGCCCCCTTGCCGATCCTGTTGCCGAACAGGCGGTGCAGTCCGCGCGCCATGGGTGTGCCGGTGAGGACGTCGTACTTGTTGTAGACCACCACGCGCTCGGCGGCCCACACGCGCACGTGGTTCCAGCTGCCGCGCGGGTAGTGCCCGGGTTTCAGCCCGGCGGTGAGCAGCCGCACCGTGGCGGCGCCGATCAGCACGCGCCCGGGCAGGGAGAACATCACGAGCCAGCCCACGATCAACGGCAGCAGCGGGGGCCTGGGCACCCAGCCGGCGTCCGCGACGACCGCCAGGATCCACACGACGATGATCGAGCCGACCACGTAGCGGAAGCCGTTGAGCACGTTCAGGGCCAGCAGGAACAGCCCCTGCAGCCACCCGGCCGATGCCGGGATGGGCTCCGGGTCCCGCTTGACGTCGTGGGACTCCACCAGCGTGGCCAGGTAGCCGGCCATGGACTCCAGGGTGGGGTGCGAGTAGATCTTGGCGATCTCGGTGTCCGGGTGCGTCCTGCGCAGCGCGGAGACCAGGCGCGCGAGCGCCACGGAGCTGCCGCCCATCGCGAAGAAGTCGCTGTCCGCGGTGAAGGGCAGCGGGCCGAGCTGGTCCGCCCACAGCTCCGCGAGCCAGGCGAGGTCACCCTCGAGCGGCGCGGAGCCGTCGTCGTTCGTGGTGGGCAGCGGCCAGGGCAGGGCCTTGCGGTCCACCTTGCCGGAGGTCTTCATGGGCAGCTCGTCCATGAGGCACAGCGCCGGGACCATGCCGCCGGGCAGGCGCTCCACGAGCCAGCGGCGGGCCTCGGAGAGGTCCACGGAGCCCTCGAACTCGGGCACGAGGTAGCCGGCGATCACGCTGCCGCCGCCCGGGGTGGAGTGCACGGCGCACGCGCCGAGCTTCACGCCGGGGACCTCGGTCATCTGGTTGTCGATCTCGCCGAGCTCGATGCGCCGCCCGGAGACCTTGACCTGGTCGTCCGCGCGCCCGGCGAAGACGATGCCCTCTTTCTCGGCACGCACCACGTCCCCGGAGCGGTAGGCACGGTCCCAGCCCAGGGAATCGAGCGGCGCGTACTTCTCGGCGTCCTTGGCCGGGTCCAGGTAGCGGCCCAGACCCACGCCGCCGATGATCAGCTCGCCGGTCTCCCCCACGCGACGGGCTCGCCCGCGGCGTCGACGACGGCCAGCTCCCACCCGGGCACGGCCAGGCCGATGCGGATGGGGGCCTCGCCGTTGAGCAGGGCGCCAGTAGCGATCACGGTGGCCTCGGTGGGGCCGTACGTGTTCCAGACCTCGCGGCCCGGGCGCACGAGGTGCTTGGTGAGCTCCAGCGGGCAGGCCTCGCCGCCGAAGATCAGCAGGCGCACGCGGTCCAGGGCCTCGCTGGGCCACAGGGAGGCCAGCGTGGGGACGGTGGAGACCGCGGTGATCTGCTTGTCCACGATCCACTGGCCGAGGTCCGGGCCGGAGCGCACAATCTTGCGCGGTGCGGGCACCAGGGTGGCGCCGTGGCGCCACGCGAGCCACATCTCCTCGCACGAGGCGTCGAACGCCACGGAGAGCCCGGCCATCACGCGGTCACCGGGGGCCAGCGGGCGGCGCTGCAGGTACATCTGGGACTCGGCGTCCACGAGGGCCGCGGCGGAGCGGTGGCTGATGGCCACGCCCTTGGGCTTGCCGGTGGAGCCCGAGGTGAAGATGATCCAGGCGTCGTCGCGGGTGCGCGGCGTCTCGGTCTGCTCACCGGCGGCAACGGCGGGGTTGCGGGTCAGTTCCAGACCCTGGCCGAAGACGGCGGCGACGCCGGCCTCCTCCCACACCGTGTTGGCGCGCTCGTCCGGGTCGTCCCAGTCCACCGGCACGTAGGCCGCGCCGGCGAAGAGGGTCGCGAGGATCGCGATGTAGAGGTCGACGCCGCCCGAGGGCACGCGGATGCCCACGCGGTCACCGCGGCCGATGCCCAGGTCCCACAGGCGCTGCACGTGCGTCTCGATGCGGTCCTCGAGCTCGCCGTAGGGCACGCTCTCGTCCTCGTCCTCGAGCGCGATCGCGTCCGGGTACTGCTCGACGGTGTCCAGGACGATGTCCACCAGGGTCCGCGGTGCGGGTGGCTGCTCCACCGGGTACACCGCACGGTCCGGGCCGGCGCCCGCACCCGCGGTGGCCGGATGGGCCCCGCTGCTCTGTTCTTGGCTGTCCACTACGTGTAGCTCCCCCTCGCTGAGGACCGATGGGGCAGGAGGAGACGCACGTGTCCCTCGGATACGAGACTCGTGAAGGCGGATGTTTCTTGTGACGTCGACCAGGTCCCCCGACCTCGACGACAGCGCGACATCCTGCGAACGCGGCATTGTGCCCGGTGCATTGCGGGGGTCGCATCCCCGCTGGTGGGCCCGCGTTTCCGGGGGCGCATCACCCGGGTCACAAGGATTCCGGTCGGGTTACTCGTCCGTAAGAAGGTTGTCCAGTATCGTGGAATCCGGCATGTTGAAGTGGTTGTGCCCCGGCATGAGGGACAATTGTGTGCGTTTGAATCCAGATTTCTCGTAGAAACGCTGTCCCTCGCGGGCGGCGCGCACGGCGTTGAAATCTGAATTCGGATCGGTGCCGTCGTCGTCCTCGCCCGCGTACCACCGCATCAGGAGGTCCTGCTTCTGCGCGCTCGTCGCGGGCGAGTCCAGGGAGTCGGGCGCCCCGCCGCCGCCGACCATCGCCGCGCCGCCGGTCACCAGGTCACGGGCGCTGCTGAGCACCCCGTAGCTGAGCATCTCCGCACCGCCGGAGTAGCCGATCCAGGAGACCCGGTCGCGCTGCACCGGCAGATCCGGCAGCAGGCGCTCCTGCACGAGCGCCCGCAGCCAGCGCAGGTTCGGCCGCAGCTCCTCCCACCACGTGCACGCTCCGCGGCAGTCCGGGGTCAGCGGCACCACCAGGAGGTCGTTGTGGGAAGCTGCCACGGCGGCCAGGCAGGTCGTGCGCCCACCGGGCTCGGAGTACTCGGCCCCGCCGTCGCCGTGCAGGTCCACCACGAGGCCCACCGGGCGGCGCGTGTCCACCCCGCCGTCGAGCACGTGGTACTTGCTCGTCACCCCGCGGGAGGTGAACGTCTGCTGCAGCGCGCCGAGCGCACCGGCCTGCGTCTGGTCCTCGTCCGTGTCCCGGGTGGGCAGGGTGACGGTGTGCGGATGGGCACGGGGATCGTCCGAGGACAGCCCGTAGGTCGTGCAGTCGGTGGTGGGAGCGTCGGCGGAGCGCAACGGGTTCACGGCGACGACCACGGCGGAGGCGATCAGCACCAGCAGCAGGGCCAGCACCGAGATCAGCCGCCAGCCGGGGCGTCGGGCGCCCGTCCTCGAGGGAGCGGTGGGCATGGCGGAAATCGTACCCCTCAGCCCGCTGATCACCTGTGTCGTCGTCCGGGGCCGGCTCCCGGTGCCAGACACAGCGGCGGCACAGCCTCGCCCTGATCCCGGCACAGCACCCGTTCCTAGCGTGGAACACGTCAAGCAGCCGGGACACAGCACCGGCGCCACCACGAACGGGAGACCCGCCATGAAGATCCTCTCCACGACCGCCGCCTGGACCGCGACCCTCGCGCTCTCCTCGAGCCTGCTGCTCAGCGGGTGCTCGGTACCCGCCGCGGACACGGCCTCGGCCACCACGGCCGTGACGACGTCGTCGGCCAGCGCCACCACCACGACCTCCGACTCGGACACCGGCGACGGCTCGACCACAGCAAGCACCATCTCCGAGACCGCCCAGGCTGCCCAGGCGTTCCTGGACACGCTCACGGACGAGCAGAAGGAGCAGATGGTCTACGCCTACGACGACGAGACCAGGACGACCTCCTGGTCCAACTTCCCCGTGACGTTCGTGGACCGCGCCGGTCTGAACCTCACCGATCTGAGCGACGAGCAGCGGGCCGCGGCGCTGAAGGTCCTGAAGGCGCTGCTCAGCGACGAGGGCTACCAGACGGTCGAGGACATCATGGGCGGGGACGAGTACCTCGCGGAGAACAGCTCGAGCACCGAGGACTCGCTGGGTCAGTACTACATCGCCTTCTTCGGCGACCCGTCCGACTCGAGCGCGTGGGAGGTGCAGTTCGGCGGCCACCACCTGGGCATCAATGCGACCCTGGACGGCTCCGCGAACGACATCACGTTCGCCCCGACCCACCTGGGTTCGCAGCCGGCGGTGTACGAGAGCGAGGACGGCACCGAGGTGCAGCCGCTGTCCGGGATGTACGAGACGGCGTTCGCGTTCTACGACAGTCTCACGGGCGAGCAGAAGGCCGAGCTCTACCAGGGCGAGGAACTCGCAACCATGCAGTGCGCCCCCGGCAGCACGTGCGACTACCCCACGGGCACCGGGCTGAAGGGCTCGGAGCTCACGGACGAGCAGAAGGACCTGCTGCTGGACGTCGTCTCCCAGTGGGTGGGCCTCGCGGACGAGGAGACCACCGAGGCCGAGCTCGCCAAGATCAAGGCCTCCCTGGACGACACCTACGTCAACTGGTCCGGTGCCACCGAGTACGACATGTCCCAGGGCGACGGCATCTACTTCCAGATCTCCGGCCCGGACGTCTACATCGAGTTCGCGGACCAGGCGGGCTCCGCCGGTGCGGACGTGGACGGCGTGACGACCTCCGGGTGGGGCCACATCCACACGATCTACCGCGACCCCCAGAACGACTACGCGAACAGCGTGGAGCAGCAGGAGGGCTCGGGCCCCGGCGCCATGGGTGCGGGCGGTCCTGGCGCCGGCGCACCGGGCGAGATGGGCACCGGCGAGTCCACGGAGTCCTCCGATTCCTCCGGGACCTCGGAGTCGAGCGGGACCTCGGACTCCTCCGCGGCGGCGGACCAGGGCGCCTGACGCGGATTTCCCCCGGTCACAGCGGGCGGGTTCTCCCACAGGCCGCCCGCGGTCCACGACGACGGCGCTCCCTGCCTCCCAGCCCCGTGAAGACGATGACGCAGGCCACGCACGGGACCACCAGCACCGGCAGGGCGCACACGCGCAGGGGCCCGTCCAGCCCGAGGGTGCGCACGAGCACCTGGTGCACGGTCGTGACGGCAACGGATAGGGTGACCGGGCAGTCGCTGGCGGGCGAGGATTCGCTCTCCCCGCCCGCCCCCAGAGCCGAAGGACCGTTCACCGCCCATGCCCGCGCGGAACGCCGCAGACGACGACTCCCCCGCACCGGCCACCGCACCCGCGCGCGGCACCGGTCACCGGATCACCCGCCGCGAGGTGCTCACCGCCACGGCGCTGGTGTTCGTGGGGTCCGGGTGCATCCAGCTGTCCTCCGCGATCTCCTCGACCCTCTTCGCGTCCTACGGAACCGCGGGGACGAGCGGGCTGCGGATGCTGATCGCCGCGGCGCTGCTGCTCGTGCTCGTGCTCGTGCGCCCGAGGCTGCGCGGGCGCACCCGCGGCGAGTGGCTGGGCATCGTGGTCTACGGCGGCGCCATGGCGGCCATGAACCAGAGCCTGTACGCCGCGATCGACCGGCTGCCCCTGGGCGTGGCCGTGACGCTGGAGTTCCTCGGGCCGTGCGCCGTGGCGCTGATGGCCTCCCGCAAGGTCAAGGAGGGAGCGTGCGCGCTGCTCTCCCTGGGCGGCGTGGCCCTGATCTCCGCGGGCCCCACCGGGTACTCCGACCTCGCGGGCTACGTGGCGGGGCTGCTCGCGGCCACGTTCTTCGGGCTCTACACGCTGTTCGCCGCGAAGGTGGGCAAGGCCGGTGGCGGGCTCGACGGCGTCGCCCTCTCCGTCACCGTGGCCGCCCTCGCCACGCTGCCTTTCGCCGCACCGCTGCTCCCGACCGTCCACGGCACCGACTGGGCCCTGCTCGCCGTCGCGGCGGTCATCGGCGTGGCCGTGCCCTACTCCGTGGACACCGTCGCCGGGCGGATCACCTCCGCGCGCGTGATCGGCGTGCTCTTCGCGTTCGACCCGGCCCTTGGCGCCGTGGTCGGGTACGCCGCCCTGGGCCAGGACCTGAGCCACGCGGCGCTCGCGGGCATCGTGCTGGTCGTGGTCGCCGGTGGGCTGCTCGTCTGGTTCTCGGGTGAGGACGCTCCCGATACGGCGACGGGGCAGCCGGGCGGTGTGGACCTCGGCGCCGCGGCCGCGGCGGCCGATCTCCCGGGCGACGACGCGGCGCAGTCGCCCTCCCTGCCCCCGGCTCCGCCCGTCTAGGACATGGCCGCGAGCAGCCGGCCGCGAGCGCGGCGATCTCGTCGGCACGGGCGCTGGGGGCGTCCTCGAGGGCCAAGCGCCCGACCCCGGTGCCTCCGAACACCGAACCGTCCGCGAGGTCCCGATATCCCGGCGTTTCCCTCGGTTCCGACGACGACGCGCCCCCGCCTCCGGACGGATTTCCGCCGGTGGCTAGGGTGGACGCATGAATGATTCTGCATCCTCCGGGGCGGCACGGTTGCGGCTCGGGATCGCCTTCCACGGCGACCCCTTCGACCCGGCCTCGTGGTCCGGGACCCCCGCGGGTCTCGCGGCGGCGCTGCGGGCGCAGGGGCACGACGTCGTGGGGCTCAGTGCCCGAGCGGGCGAGCGGACCGACGCCGGTCTCCAGCGCGTCCTCGCCGTCCCCCGGATGCTTCCCCGCCTGCCCGCTGTGCTGAGGGGTCAGCCGCTGCCCGAGGCCGTGGACCATGCGAAGTCCGCCGCCCGGATCGGCGCGGAGTACAGGGCGCTGGGGTCGCTGCGGATGCGTCGTGAACTGGCCCGCGCCGGGCACCTGGATGCCGTGCTGCGGCTGGGAACGTCCTTCGAGGTGCACCATCCCAGGGTCGTCACGTTCGAGGACCTCACCGTGCGCCAGGCGATCGACGCCGGTGAGCTGGAGTGGGGCCGCGTGGGCCCGGGCACGCACCGGATGCGGCTGCGCGCCCAGCGGCGGGCCTTTCAGGAGGCCGCCGCGTGCTGCACCGCCACACCGTGGACGGCCCGTTCCGTGGTCGAGGACTACCGTGTGGACCCGGCCAAGGTCTTCCCCGTGGGCCTGGGCGCCAACCACGTGCCCGGCGAGGACCCCGGGAACGGAACCGGCGCCGGGTCGGAAGGCGACGGCGTCGTCGGCGATCCCACCGGCCGCGAGCGCGGCTTTCCCGGCGGTCACCACGCGCACAAGGACTGGAGCGTGCCCCGGTTCCTCTTCGTGGGCAAGGCGTGGGAGGGCAAGAACGGGCCCACGCTGCTGGAGGCGTTCCGCGCGCTGCGCGAGCGCGTGCCGCGGGCCCGGCTGGACCTCGTGGGCAACCACCCGCCCGTGGAGCTGCCCGGCGTGACCGGTCACGGTTTCCTGCGCACGGCCGAGCCCGGGCCGCGGCGGCTGCTCGCGCAGCTCTCCGCCCGGGCCACGTGCCTGGTGGTGCCCACCCGCTTCGAGCCGGCGGGGATCGTGCACGTGGAGGCCGCCGCGGCCGGGGTACCGAGCATAGGCTCGGCCCTCGGTGGCGCGGCGGACATGATCGGCCCCGCGGGGCTCACCGTGGTGCCGGGGACGCCGCGGACCTCCTGGCGGCGATGGAGCGGATGTCGAACCCGACGACGGCGCGGCGCATGGGTGAGGCGGGCCGCGCCCGCGCCCGGCTGTTCACGTGGGACCTCGTGGCCCACCGGATGCTGCAGGCCGCCGGTCTGGAACCCCGGAACGGCGCCGCCTGGGACGGTCTGTTCTCCGGCTGAGCGCGGCGCCCGGGCGCACGGGCGGGCAACGCTCTCAGCGGTGGTTCATGATCGCCGGCATGGGGTCAGCCCACATCGACTCCGGCCTGACCGCGGTGACCGAACCCATCGCCGGGATCGTGCTACTCGGAATCGCCGCCTTCGCCCCCTACATGGTCTACCGGCTCATCAGCTTCGTCGGCTTCGACCTCTACAACTCGATGGGCGCCGAGCAGGACGCGAAGAACGCCATGAACCGGCCGCTGCCCATCCCCTCCAAGACCAGCGGCGACGGCCCGAAGAAGATCCTCGACGGATCCGGCGACAGCGGGGGCGACGGCGACGGCGGCGGGAGCCCGCCCGCGGCGAAGCCACCCGCCAGCACCGAGACGGCTGGCACCGAGACCGCGACCGCCGAAGCGGGAACGGAGACCGCCGCGAGTACGGGGCCTGCCGCCCCGGTCGTAGCCGGCGTCATGGTCGCCAAAGAAGCGGCCGAGGCCGGCAACGAGGTCGGGAACCAGGCCGACACCGCCGCCAGCGGCGCGCAGAGCACCGGCAACTCCACCGACCCCAGCGGTGACGGGGGTTCGGGCGGCACCCCGCCTCCTCCGTCGGCGCCGATGCCGAACACCCCGAACGAACCGAACCCGAATCCGGGTCCGACCGAAGGGAAGGAGTAGGCGATGCCACGCACCGACGACACGAAGACGACCGGCGAACTGGTGCCGGTGAAGTTCTCCCGCCTCACCCGCCGGGGCCTGATCCTCGGGCTCTCCCTGTCGCAGATGATCGCCCTCGGCCTCGGCGGCGCCTCCCTGATTGGGGCGCTCTACGCCGGCGGCGGCATCCTCATCGCTTACTCCGCCCCCGTCTGGCTAGCCGCGATCACTCTGACGTGGGTGAAGGGCGGCGGCCGGGCGCTGGTCGAATGGATACCGGTGTGCGCCTGGTGGCTGTGGCGCACCACCGGCGGGCAACTGCTCTACCGCCGCCGCATCATCGTCCCCAGGCCCGAGGGTACCCTCGCGCTGCCCGGCGACATGGCGAGGCTGCGCGAGTACACCGACCCCGAGACCGGCGCCGGGATGATCCACGACCCGACCGCGAACACGCTCACCGTCGTGGTGGAGGTCACGCATCCGGCGTTCGTGCTGCTGGACCCGTCCGAACAGAACCGCCGCGTCACCGCCTGGGGCCGGGTACTGGCGACGATCTGCCGCTCCGGGAGGGTCAGTGCCCTGCAAGTGCTGGAACGGACCCTGCCTGCCTCCGGGCAGGGCCTCGCGGAATGGTGGGCTGAGCACGGCGCCCATGACGACTCTTGAGCCTCGACCACCTACGCCGAGCTCATCCAGAGGGCCGGTCCCGCCGGGGAGCGACACGCCACCACGCTTTCGCTGAGCCTGGATATGAAGGCGGCGGGCCGGCAGATCCGCACCGCCGGCGGTGGCATCAAGGGGGCGGCGAACGTACTGCGCCAGGAGATGACGACGCTCGTCTCCGCGCTGCGGGCCGCGGATCTCGACCCGTCTTCCTGGTTGTCGGCCGGCCAGCTCGCGGTGATGCTGCGCACTGCCTACGACCCCGCCATCGGGCCGACCCTGGAACGTCACGGGCAGCTCGGCCAGGACCTCGCCACCGCTGGCCCGGTCGCGGTCGCCGAGACGTGGGATCGGCTCCGCACCGATTCCGGCCACCACGCCGTGCTGTGGATCAGCGAGTGGCCGCGGGCGATGGTCTATCCGGGGTTCCTCGCCCCGGTCGCTCTGTCGACGGGGATTCAGCGGTCGATCTCGCTGATCTGCACCCCGCTGCGGACCGACCAGGCGGTGCGTGACATCCGCAAGAAGAAGGTCGAATACATCAGCGACCGGGCGCAGCGGGCGAAGATCGGGCAGATCCAGGACGCTTCCCAGACCGCCGAATACGAAGACGTGCTCCGTCAGGAGGCCGACCTTACCGCTGGGCACGGGGTGCTGCGCTACACCGGCCTCATCGCCGTCACCGCCCCTACGGTCGAGGAGCTCGATGCCGCGGTCGCCGCGATAGAGCAGGCCGCTATCCAGGCCTCCTGCGAGACCCGCCGGCTTGTCGGGCAGCAAGCCGCCGCGTTCACCGCTGCCGCCCTCCCCATCGCACGCCGCATCTAAGAGCGGACGTGGGGCGCCGGTCGGTGCACCTGGCAGGCACAGCGCCCCGACCCCTTTTCACCTCCGCGGGGTCGGGGCGCTGCCGCTGCCGCCGAATCTGAGGAGTTGTCATGCCGACGTTCAACGATCCCTACGCCGATGCCCGCGAGACCGCCGAAGCAGTCCGCGGTCTCGCCCACGCCACCCAGCGCGTGGAGGACCCCGAAGCGCTGTATCCGGTGATCGGCGAGCTCATGGCCGCCACTCGGTCGCTGAGCCAGGTGCTCGATCAGCTCACCCGCGCCCACCAGCATCACACCGGCCGGGCCGCGACCGATGCTGGCGACCGGGAGGCCGGCAGCCAGCTCACCTTCGAGGCCGCCGCCGCCCTCCACGAGGCCGCCGCCTATGTCGGGCAGGCCGATACGGCGCTCGACCGGGCCTCGAACCGGGCCGGGCGCATCGCCTGGCGCCCTGAGAACCCGCCGGCCGATCGGTGGGTGAACGTCGTGTTCCTCCAAGGCGGCGAGGCCGATCCGGTGATGGAGATCATCGACCGGCAAGGTACCGACGCCGCGATTGAATACCTCGCCGGCTTCGATCAGGGCGAGGACACCATCCGCGATGGCATGGAGAACGGGTACGTCTACGACGCGCCACCGCAAACGCCGGCGGATCGGGTCGCGACCCGCAGCGACTACGCCCTCACCTACAGCCCCGACCTGACGTACGTCGGCCTTTCCCGTCGCATCGACGCCCCCGAACCCGAGGCGTCGACGGCGCGAGCCGCCGAGCCGCCCATGCGGCAGGGCGCGGGCCGGCATCGTGGGCCTGTGCGGCCGGACGGGTCGTCGTGGTTTCGGCCGGATGCGATCAGCGAGGTCGCCGAGACGCGGGGGCTGTTCCGGTGAGCGGCGACCGTGAGAAGCTGCACTCCGCCGTCCTGGTCGCCCCTGCGAAGGAGCGGCGCCGTCTGCGCAAGCAGCGCCGAGCCGCTGCCACGGAGCTCGTCGCCGAGCAGCGCAAGCGCGAGCAGGCCGAGACTCGAGCGAAGCGGGAGCGTGAACGGGCCGAACGGCGGGCGACCCGGTATCTGCCCGCCGCCGGGGAGCCCGGCCCCGCCATGTTGCGGACGCCGGGCAGGTTCCGGCTCCCGAGACATCAGGACACCTCCGCGATGCTTTCCGGGGCGTATCCGTTCCTCGCCGAAGGCGGCCTCGGCTCCCAGGGCGTGTTCATCGGCCAAGACCTCTACTCAGGCGGCTCGTTCGTCTACGACCCGTGGGTGCTGTATGCCAACGGGGTCATCACTGCCCCGAATGTCGTGATAGCCGGGATCGTCGGCTCCGGCAAATCCTCCCTCGCCAAGAGCCTCTATGCGCGGTCGCTCGGGTTCGGGCGCCGGGTCTACATCCCCGGCGACCCGAAAGGCGAGCACACCCCCGTCGCCGACGCCGTCGGCGGTCGGGCGATCAAGCTCGGGCACGGCCTGCCTTCGCGTCTGAACCCGTTGGATGAGGGGTACCGGCCGGCGGGGATGAGTGACGAGCAGTGGACCGCGACGGTCACCTCCCGACGTCGCGACCTGATCGGCGCGTTGACGGAGACGGTGCTCGCTCGGCCAATGTCGCCGTTGGAGCACACCGCGATCGATACGGCGCTGGCGGCGACCATGCGGGAGAACACTGTGCCGATCTTGCCGATGGTCGTCGACCACCTTCTCGACCCTGCCGGCGACGACGACGGACGGTTGAAGGAAGACGGCCGCATGGTCGGCCACGCACTCCGGAGGTTGGTCGCCGGTGATCTGCCGTACTGACCGGACACGTTGATCGAGCCGCTACGGGCGTGGCGGTCGTGACTGGCGGGCGTGTAGCGACACCACAATGGTCGTCAGTCAAGTCTCTGCTTCTGGGCCAGGGTTTGCCTAGGGTGGGTGCATGCCCGTCTGGCAGCCAGCGATCCCGCAGGGGTTGCGCCCTCATCTCCTTTCCTGGGTGGGGTATGACTTCACCAGTAGCGACACTGACCACCACGGGGTTCCCTCGTTGGGTGTCACGGTGGTGCTCTCGTTCGCGGAGCCGATCGACTGTGGCTGGTTGCATGGCGGCGAGCGGCATCGCCTGGACGTACTGGTCTCCGGCCTGCACACCACTCCGGCCCTGATCCAGTCGAGGGGGCGCCAGCAGGGCCTCGAGTTGTCGATCCACCCGCTCTCGGCCCGTCGGCTTCTTGGACCGCCGGCCGGAGAGCTGGCCGGCTCGATGGTTGATGTGAAGGATCTCCCGTGGCCCAGGCACCTGCTCGACCAGCTGCGGCAGTCAACGTGGCCGCGACGGTTCCACCTCTTGGCGGCATTCCTCGCCAAGAGGCTCGACCAGCATTCCCACACACCGCGGGCAGACATGGTCGAGGCACTCTCGCAGATTCATCGAGCCGGGGGTGTGATCCCCATCTCCGACCTGGCTCAGGATGTTGGCCTGTCCAGACGGCGTCTCTCTAGCCTGTTCGATCTGGAGACAGGTCTTTCGCCCAAACAGGTGGCGCGCATCGCTCGCTTCAACCACGCCAAAGACCTCGTCCAGAGTGGTGCCCAGCTCTCCGACGTCGCTGCCATGGCCGGCTACAGCGACCAAGCGCACCTGTCGCGCGAATGGAAGTCGATGACCGGGTGGACGCTGCGCCAGTCGAAGGCCGATTTCCCATTGCTTCAAGACACCGACACGCTTCCAGGGTGAGGCTGGAGCCATGACTACACCACAGCTCTTTCACTGCCTGCGCTACACCGATGCCGATCGAGGCATCGACTTCCTCCAAGCCATCGGCTTCACCACCGCCATGATCGTGCGGGATCCTGATGACTCGACCTTGGTGGCCCATGCGCAACTTGCCTGGCGCGACAACGGTGGCATCATGCTCGGCTCCGCTCGGGACGATGACCCGCATTACGGACCGGGGATCTGCAACCTGGTGGTCGCCAGCGATGGGGACGTCGACAGCCTCTTCACCACGGCCCTGGCACACGGCGCAACCACCGTCACCGAACCCAACGACGCCCCCCACGGAGGGCGCAACGCATGTGTCGCTGACTTCGATGACCACTGGTGGAACCTCGACTCCTACCCGGGAGCCTGAAACGGGAAAGCCCCCCTCGGCACCGTCATGTGCCACGGCTCACGAGCTCGTGCACATCTCGATGAGCCCTGATCACACAATCTCGCCGCCCGCGGCGGCATCTGGCCTTCCTGGGCGGCACATGCCACCAGGAAGGCCTCTTCATGTCCCACGCCAACGCCGCCCTCACCCCTCGCCACCGACTCAAAGTCGCCCAACTCGTCGTCGACCACGGCTGGCCCATCAGCGAGGTCGCTGCCCGGTTCCAGGTGGCCTGGCCCACCGTGAAGCGGTGGGTCGACCGCTACCGCGCCGGCGAGTCGATGGAAGACCGGTCCTCACGACCAAAGTCCTCGCCGAACAAGACCAGCGCCAAGATCGTCCAGCGCTGTGTGAGCCTTCGCCTTCGCCTGCGCGAAGGGCCGGTGCAGTTGGCCTGCCGGCTCGGCATCGCTCCGTCGACCGTCCACCGCGTCCTGTGTTGCGCACGGTTGAACCGGCTCTCGCACGTCGACCGCGCCACTGGCGAACCCGTCCGACGCTACGAACACGACCACCCCGGAGCGATGCTCCACGTCGACGTGAAGAAGCTCGGCAACATCCCCGACGGCGGTGGATGGCGCTACGTCGGCCGCCAACAAGGCGAGAAGAACCGGGCCGCGACTCCCGACAAACCCAGGAATAAGTACCGGGACCCGTTGATGGGCAAGGCCTACGTCCACACCGTCATCGATGACTACTCCCGCGTCGCCTACGCCGAGATCCATGACGACGAAACCGGCGCGACTGCGACCGGCGTGCTGGTTCGAGCTGTCGAGTGGTTCAGGGCCCGAGGAGTGACCGTCGAGCGGGTCCTGTCCGACAACGGCGGCGCCTACCGCTCACACCTGTGGCGCGACATCTGCGCCGAGCTGGGCATCAAGCACAAGCGCACACGGCCGTATCGGCCGCAGACCAACGGCAAGATCGAACGCTTCCACCGCACGCTGGCCGATGGCTGGGCCTACGCCCGCTGCTACACCTCCGAAGCCGAACGACGGGGCGAGCTGGACAGCTGGCTGCACTACTACAACCACCATCGCCCCCACACGGCATGCGGGAACCAGCCGCCGTTCTCACGATTGATCAACGTCCCCGGCCAGTACATCTAGCCGGCCTGTTCGACGGACCCAGCACAGAGGTGTTCGATCCGTCGTTGCCGATGATCTCCCTCGACCTGTCCCAGGTCACCGAGAACTCCACGTTGATCTCGGTGCTGATGACGTGCTCGTCGGCGTGGATGGAGGCCGCGCTGCTCGACCCGGCCGGCGGTCAACGGTGGTGCATCTACGACGAGGCCTGGCGTCTGATGAGCCAGCCGGCGTTGTTGAAGCGGATGGATGCCCATTGGAGGCTTGCTCGCGCCTACGGCATCGCGAACGCGATGATCTTCCACAAGGTCTCCGACCTGGACAACGTCGGCGACCAGGGATCAGCCATGCGCGGGCTGGCGAACTCCCTGCTGGCGAACGCGGAGACCAGGATCATCTACCGGCAAGAAAGCGATCAGTTGGGCCCGACCTCTACGGCGCTCGGGCTGACCGGCACCGAGCAATCCCTGCTGCCCACGCTCGGAGTCGGGCAGGGGTTGTGGAAGATCAAGGGCAAGTCCTACGTCATCCAGCACCAGCTCCACCCGGCCGAGAACCGGCTGTTCGACACCAGTGCCCGCGCCGCCGCGAAAGTTTAAAAGTTCGTCGAAATATTGAAGTTTTTCGCCGGAACTTGAGCACTCGATGCTCTGTCAGCCTATCTCGCGTTCAATGTTCGCGGAGCCTGTGGCTCGATGCGCGGTGGTGCGTCATTCCCGGCTGAGGTCTGGCTCCTGAATCTCGACAGTGCCCGTAGAGTGCAGTATGCTGCACTATATGGATGTGGGAGCGGAGTCGCTGGCGCGCGCGATCGGTGCGCGGGTGAAGCAGGAACGCAAACGGCGTGGCTGGACGCTTGATCAGCTCGCGGCCACTGCGGGGGTGAGCCGTCGCATGCTCGTGAACGTCGAGCAGGGTGGTGTGAATCCGAGTGTGGGTACGTTGCTGCGTCTTTCTGATGCACTGGGTGTCGGGTTGCCTGCGCTGGTGGAACCGCCTGCCTCGCGCACGGCGAAGCTCACCCGGCACGGTGACGGCGCAGTGTTGTGGACCGGTGACCAGGGTGGTCAGGGTGTGCTCGTGGCGGGCACCGAGCCGCCGGACGTGGTCGAGCTGTGGGATTGGACGCTCGCACCAGGCGACCAGCATCAGAGCGAGCCGCACAGTGCGGGCACCCGCGAGCTGCTGCACGTCCAGGCTGGCACCGTGACCGTGACGGTCGGCGATGAGCGCTTCGCACTCGCCCCCGGTGATGCGCTGGCCTTCGACGGCGATCTGGCCCACTCGTACATGAACACCACTACAGAGCCTGCCCGGTTCTCGCTCACGGTCTTCGAACCGGGAGTCGGGGCCGCGCACCGAACGGAGACCCCGAATGCCTGACACCATGACCCCCGACGAGTTCCTGTCCGCCGCCACTGTGGAACCTGCGGTGTTCGAGCTGCGCCCCGACTACCGAGCCATGCTCGTTGTCATCGACGGCCTCACCCCCGCGGTCACCGCCCAGGAGGGCGGGCAAGGAGTGGACGAACTCATCACCGCAGCCGAGAAGCATGCGGCTGGTCTGCTTGCCGCTTCTGCGGTGGATGAGCTGCCGCATATCGCAGCGTGGCGGGAGGCGTACCGGGGGTTCGGGGCGAAGCCGCAGCGCACCCGCAACAGCCTCGAAGCCCTCACCCGCCGCGCTGAGAAGGGCCTGCCGCGGGTGAACGCGCTCACGGATATCTACAACGCGATCTCGGTGCTCCGCCAGATTCCATTCGGTGGCGAGGACTTCCACTGCTACCAGGGTCCGGCACGACTGATTCGTGCCACCGGGACCGAACCGTTCGAGACCACCGCGAACGGGGAGCCCGCTACCGAGTACCCGGACGCCGGTGAAGTCGTCTGGTGCGATGACGCCGGGGTGACGTGCCGGAGATGGAACTGGCGACAGGGCCGCCGCACCGGGCTCACCGACGACACCCGCACGGCGTTCTTCATCCTCGACGCCCTCGCCCCGACCTCAGACGCAGACCTCCATGCCGCCGCTGACGCGCTGGTCGATGCTCTCACGGATCTGGGCGCCGGAGTCCGTGCGACCAGTCGCCTGATCGGAGCACCGTGACCAGGGCACGCACGACGACGGGGATTCCGCCGTGGTCGATGGCGGTCGCGGCGATGCTGTCTGTGCAGCTCTCCAACGCCCTGTCGGTGCCGGTGATCGACCAGGTCGGTGCGGCAGGCACGGCGTGGTTGCGGATGTGCTTCGGGGTGGTGTTCTTGTGGATGATCGCCCGCCCCGCGATCCGCTCGTTGCGTCGCAAGGACGTGCCCGCGCTGATCGCGCTCGGGGTGGTGACGGGGTTCATGACGACGTTCTTCCTCGCCGCCGTCGAGCGCATCCCGCTGGGCACCGCGGTCGCGATCGAGTTCCTCGGACCCCTCACCGTCGCCGGCCTCATGAGCCAGCGCCGCAAAGCCCTCATCTGGCCCGCCCTCGCGTTCGTCGGGGTCGTGCTGCTGACCGAACCGTGGCACGGACGCATCGACCTCGCAGGCGTCGGCTTCGCGCTGGCCGCCGGCACCTGCTGGGGGTTGTACAACCTCCTCACCCAGCACGTCGGAGACCGGTTCTCCGGGATCAGCGGCCTCTCGCTCACCATCCCCGTTGCTGCTCTTGCGACGCTCCCGGTCGGGTTGCCGCAGGTGATCGGGGGCGAGTTCACCTGGTGGGTGCTGCCGGTCGCGGCGGGGATCGCACTTGTCACCCCGGTGATCGCGTTCGGGCTCGAGATGCTCGCCCTGCGGCGCATGACCCAGACCGCGTTTGGCACGCTGCTGTCGATCGAGCCCGCGTTCGGGATCCTCATCGGCCTGCTCGTCCTGGCACAGCAGCCGACGCTGATGCAACTGGCGGGCATCGCGGTGGTCATTTTCGCCGGTGCTGCCGCGCAACGCGGCGGCACACGCGCCGCCACTCCCACAGCACCGATCACGAAACCGGAGAAGGAGGCCGCATGAGCGCCACACCGAAGTACAGTTCCACGTTCATTTTCGAGACGAAGAACCTGACCGAGGAGTTCGATCGTATCGATAGCGAGATCGCCGAGCGTGCCCGTCAGATCCCCGGCTTCCTCGGCGAGGAGGCCGGGCATAACGAGGACACCGGCCTGCACGCGGAGGTCTATTACTGGACCGATATGGACGCCCTGAAGCAGCTCATGGGCATGGACACGCACCGGCTCGCGAAATTCCGGTACGGGGAATGGCTCGGCGAGTACCGAGTCGTCATCGCCGAGGTGCAGTCCGTCTATGGCAACCCGATTCTGGGTCTTGAACACCGGCCCGAACAGGAACAGTCATGAACACCCGCTTCACCGGTCTGAGCGCTTTCCCCCTCACCCCGCTCCACGACGACGTGGTCGACGAGGCGGCATTCGCCGGGCTCATCGAACGACTCGTGGCAGCGGGAGCGGACTCGATCACAGCACTCGGCTCGACCGGCTCATACGCCTACCTCACCCCCGAAGAACGCGCGCGCGTCGCTCGCCTCGCCGTAGAGCATGCCGGGTCGACGCCGGTGGTCGTCGGGGTCGGGGGCCTGCGCACCTCGCACGTCCTCGCCCACGTCGACAGTGCGGAAGACGCCGGTGCTGCCGGGGTGCTGCTGACCCCGATGACCTATCAGCCGCTCACCCCGGATGACGTGTTCGAGCTCTACCGCACGGTCACCGAGCACACCCAGTTGCCGGTGATCGTCTACGACAACCCCGGCACCACCCACTTCACGTTCACCACCGAACTGTACGCCCGCATCGCCCAGTTGCCGGGCATCGTCTCGATCAAGGTCCCTGGCGTACCCACCGACCCGGGAAAGGCACGGGAGCATGTGGCGGGGATTCGGGCGGTGATTCCGGAGCATGTCACGATCGGGGTCTCCGGCGACGCGTTCGCCGCGACCGGGCTGAACGCGGGCTGCGAGGCCTGGTACTCCGTCATCGGTGGCACACTCCCCGAACCGGCGCTCACGATAACCCGCGCCGCCCAAGCAGGCCACGCCGGGGATGCGGTGGCGGAGTCGGAGCGGCTCGCCCCGCTCTGGGCGTTGTTCGCCGAGTACGGTGGCAGTCTGCGCGTGACCGCGGCGATCGCTGAACACCTCGGCCTCGCCCCACAGCAGTGTCTGCCGTTGCCGATCCAAGGTCTCACCGGCGAACAAAGAGCGCGGGTCGCCGACGTGGTGGATCAGCTCGGCCTTGCCTGACCCGCAGCACGCCCTCGGGGATGCGGCGGGGCGGGGGTGGGCGCTGGCTCGCTACGTGTTCGCTGCGACCCTAGTGCGCTCCGCCGACGGCGGCGCGGTCGTCGCGATCGTGCTCCTCGCCCACGCGCAAGGCCTCCCGGGGTGGGTATCGGGACTGCTGGGCGCCTCGATCACGGCCCCGCACCTGTTCGGCCCGTTCATCGCCCGCCGCCTCGACACTGTACAGGACGGGCGGAAAGTCATCGCGGTCTCCGCCCTCGCCCACGGGGTGCTGCTGGGCGCGGCCGGGCTGCTGCTGCCGGTGACGTGGGTGGTCGTACCCGCAGGCTTGTTGGCGGTGTCGGGCCTGTTCGGGCCGATGCTCACCGGAGGGGTGAGTAGCCGCCTGCCCTCGATCGCCGGGCCGTCGCAGCAGAGCCAACGGCGGGCGCAGAGCTGGGATGTCGCCAGCTACGGCATCAGCGGCACCCTCGGCCCCGCCGCGGTCGCCTGGATCGCGGCCGTCACCGGCCCGCTGGAGGCCACCCTCATGCTCGCTACGGCAGCGATCCTCGGCGCCGGGGCAGTGCTCGCCCTCCCGCGGCAGGCTCCGGTCGCAGATCCCGGGGCGGTGCCGTCTCCGGGGCGGACGCTGGTGACGATCTGGCGCTCCGGCCCGTTGCGGCGCACACTGGGGCTCACTGTCGTGGTGGCGTTCTCCGTCGCCGCCCTCCCGATCTACGCCGTCGCTCTCGCCCCCACGCTCGGCGGGGCGGCCCTCGCAGGTACTCTCGTCGCAGGCTACGGAGTGGGCAACCTCGTCGGGTCCGCGCTGCTGATGATCTGGTCCCTCAGAGGCGATGCGGACAATCTCACCGCGCTCCTGGCCGCCGCCGTCGCGATCACACTCGCCGTCGTGCTCCCGGTGCCGAACCTCACGACCGCGCTGATCGCATTCACAGTCGCGGGCGTCGCGAACGCCTTATTCTTCGCCGCGACGCTCGCTGCCCGCAGCGAGTACGCGCCAGCAGAGGCACGCGGGCAGGTGTTCATCTGGGTCGGGGCACTGAAGATCGCTGCCGGTTCCGCGGGCACCGCGACCGCGGGCACCCTCATCGGCGGCACCGTGTGGCTCCCGGTCGCCGCGGTCGCCGCCGTGTCCGCGATAGCCGCTGTGGTGTGCTTGATCGAGCGCACCCGCGCCACGTCGCAGTAACCGGTGGGTCGCCTGACGCCTATGGGGTCTGGGCGCGGGCGGTGAGCTCGATGAGCAGTCCGGGCATGCAACGCTCGATCTGCGTCAACACTGCTTCATACGCGGCCTGGTCGGATTCGAACGGGTCTGGCACATCCACGCCGGGCTGCTCAGGGTCGAACATCCCCAGCAGAATGATCTGACTGTCGTCTGCGCCGAGGCTGATGAGGCGGGCCACGTGCTCGCGGCTCAACGCGACGAACAGGTCCGTTGCGGCGATGTCTTCCGTCTGGAGCCGACAGACCCGGTGTTCGCCGCTGTCAAGCCCACGTCCGGTGAGGGCGCGACGGGCACGCGCATCCATCCCAGCACCGACTTCCACTGGATCGGTGCCGCGTGAGGACACGACGATGTTCTCGCGGATGCCGGCGGTGAGGCGGTCGGTGAGGACACGGGCGGCCATCGGCGACCGGCATGTGTTCCCCGTGCACACGAACACCACCCAAAGCCCCGCGACCGTCATGGGTTCTAGTGTCTCGGGAGGCGCACTGAACAGCAATCGCGCAGACCGGCGGGTAGAATACTTGGGTTGCAGGATGCTGCCGGGACGACCCGTGCAGCCACATCACGAGCTGGGACGGCCCCGCAGAACACGGGTATCCCTGTGCACGTCACGACCACGCTCCGCTCCATCCTCACCCCGACCGCGATCCTCCGCCTCCTCCTCGGCTGGGGCGCGTTCCTCGCTCTCATCCTCTGCCAGCCGCTCCTGGTCGGTCCGCTCCCGACCGGGAGCGTGTTCACTGTGCTGGCGGCGATCGTCGCGGTGATCATCGTGTGCGCGTTCGGTGTCGTCACCGAAGCCGAACACCTCGCTCACCGGCTCGGCGATCCCTATGGCACTCTCGTGCTCACCCTCTCAATCGTGCTGATCGAGGTGATCCTGATCTCCGCAGTCATGCTCGGACCCGGCGACCACGCCACGATCGCCCGCGACTCCGTCATGGCAGCGACCATGATCGTCCTCACCCTCGTCATCGGCCTCGCGCTCCTCATCGGCGGAATGCGGCATCAGAACCTGCGCGTGAACCGTACCGGGATCTCCTCCTACCTCTCCCTGCTCGTCGTCCTCGTGACGGTCGCGTTCGCGTTCCCCGCCGTCATCGGCGAGAACGGCGCCTACACGCCCGGCCAGGCGGTGCCGATCCTGATCCTCACGATCCTGCTCTACGGGTTCTTCCTCTACCGGCAGACCGGGGCGCAGAACACCGACTTCCAAGAAGTCACACCCGTGCAGGCCAGCACCGATACAAACGAGCCCCAGCCCGGTATCCCGGCGGTGCTGCGCGAACACCGCAAAGAGGTCCTCGCACGCGTGGCACTGCTCTTGGCAACGGTCATCCCGATCGTGCTGCTCTCCCACCACATGGCCGCACTGCTGGACGACGGGCTTAACCGGCTTGGCGCGCCGGTCGCCCTGTCGGGCATTCTGATCGCGATGATCGTGTTCCTGCCCGAGGCGATCACCACGATCCGTGCGGCGTGGACGGGCGAGACCCAGCGGGTCACGAACCTCGCCCACGGCGCACTCGTATCCTGCGTCGGCCTCACCCTCCCGGTCGTCCTCGCGATCGGACTGCTCACGGACCAGACCGTGATCCTCGCCGAAAGCCCTGCGAACCTCGTACTGCTCGGAGTGAGCCTGCTCCTGAGCCTCACCACGTTCAGCGCACACCGCGTGACCGCACTGCACGGGGCGGCGCACGTCTTCGTGTTCGTGCTCTACGGAATCAGCGTATTCGCATAACACGCATCATCAGTTCACCGGAGAGTGGAGTCCTAGCCGTGACGGGTGATTCGTCAGGTCTGGATGTTCGAGGGTGTCAACGTAGCGGTTGGTGCCCTCGATGCTCAGGCCGAACAGATCAGCTAGACGGCGCGGATCGCCGCCGGTAGCGCGGACTTCGGCGAGGATACGGTCTTCGCGGAGAGCCTTAGCCGAGAGGCCGGCCTTCTTCCAGGGGAACTGGTGGTCGGGTGAGTTCAGTCTCGGAGCGGTCTGCATCGTGACGAACAGGTGCAGGTTGCGGGTGTTCGGCCACTTCGTCGCACGGTAGTCCAGCCACCGGGCAAGACGCTCACGGACCGGTTCCGCGAGCAGGATGACGCGACCGTCGGGCATCGTGGGGCGTCCGTCGCTGATGTCGGTGAGCTGGATACCTCGCACTTGCAGATTCGTGAGCGCGTGGAAGGCGACGATTGCGACGGCCAGGGCAATCGCAGGGTCGTCGTGATTGAGAACGGCGCGAATCTCCGCAGGTTCCAGCGGAAGCGGCGTCGTGCCGTTGAGCTGGTAGGAACCCATGCTGCTGGTCGGGTCAGCGAAGACGAGCTTGCGGTCTTTAAGGATCGTGAACAAGGAACGCAGGCCAAGCATCGCACCGTGCCTCTTGGCCGATTCCTCGGGTAACGAGTCGATGAGGATGGCCGGGCTGATCTCGGCGAGGGAATGGTGGCCGGCTTGGGCCCAGGCGGTGACGATCGGGGCGATCCCGATGATCTGGACGCGCACGGTCGTCTCCTCGCGGTGCTTGCGACGCGGCGGGATGCGGCTGCCGTTGAGCATGATGTCGAACCAGAGCTCGAGCTGGGTGCGCATCGTCTCGGGGATCTGGTCGAACTTGCCCGCGAAGTAGCGGTCGATGGTCAGGATGCGGTCGTCGATGAGGATATCGGCGGCGGCGAGGACGTCGAGGGTTGAGCGGACGTTGCTGTCGCTGTCGTAGCGACGCAGCCGGATCACCTCGGTCGCGCGGATGGTCGTCGCGCCCTCGGGGGCGAGGATCTGGAGCATCTTCAACGAGCGGCGAACCTGGTTGGTCTGGCGCTTGGACCAGCCGAAGCGTTCGGCGTGCTCGAACACGATGCCATCGGTTCGCCAGGACCAGTCGCGGGCCTGAGCGGTGGTGAGCTCACGGAGCACGTCCGGGTCGGGGGCGAGATCGAAGAGGGCGGGCTGCTGCCAGTCGGAGATTTCCTCGGCCTGCTGCGCGAGAAGGATGCGGGCAGCCCGCACGGACTGTCGGAGCGGTCTCGGCTTACGTCTCGGGGCCATGTTCGCGAAGAAGAGCTGCAGGCCCATCCGGGTGCCTTCCTCGAAGTCGAGAGGCTGGCCGGGTACGTGGATGCGGCGGGCGTTTTCCAAGCAAAGGCGGCAGGCGCCCTGGTCGCCGACGGCGACGCGGCGGTGACAGTAGAGGCATTCGCCGACCGGGTAATGCTGAGACCACCAGCGGCATTGCCAGCACTTCCAGTTGTGTCGGCGATACACGCCCCAGGCCAAACAGTCCTTGCAGGAGCCGACGAACTCCGGGCTGCCGGGGTGACAGCGGGTCGCAGAGGCCCTGGCTGTAGTAGGCGTCCGACCCGCATCGCTCGCAGGGCGGAGCGGGGAACGGGCCACCGGGCAGGCAGTCGTAGCAGTAGTCGACGGCAGGCCAGGTCCAGGCTGCCGCGTTCACGCCGCAGGTGAAGCACGTTCGCGGCGGCCGAAAGCGTGAGTTGATCCCCTTCCGCGTGCTCACAACGGCGGCTCTGACCGCGGGTTCCCGAACCTTGGAGAGACCCACGGCCCGGTCTCGTTCTCGCCGTTGATCGTCTCGGCCTTCTTCGGCCGGCGTGCGGCAACCTTCTCCGGTTCCGGAGTCATCAGGTCGGAGGGGGTGCAGTCGAGGATCGCGCAGATCACGTCGAGCTCTTCCAGCCGGATCGTCGGTGGAGTGCCCGACCACCAGCCCGACATCTTCCCGGCGCTGATCTCCACCCCAGCCGCAGCGAGCTGGCGGCGCAGCTCGGCTGATTTCCAGATGCCCCGTTCGGCGGCTCTCATCCGCAAGTTCCACTTCACGGTCTTCTCACCCTTCCCCTGTCAGGCGGGCCTCGACCCGCTGGTTCGCGTTACGCCACGCGAGCTCGACATGCTCGCTGCGCACATGGACATGGCCCGAGGTCGTCGCCAGCCACTGATGGCCCAGCAGCTCCTGGAGCGCTTTCAAGTCCATCCCAGCCCCATACAACGACGAAGCGCAGTAGTGCCGCAGCACTTGCGGCGTCAGCCGGCCCGCCCAGGCGGGCAGGAACCGCTCGGTCTGGATCGTCAGCGCCCGCCGCAACGAGTTGTGACCGATCCGCCCGCACCGACCGAGTTCGTCATCAAAGCGCTCGGACGGCAGCAGCGGCGCATCCGGGTTCTGCCAGTCGTCGCCGAACTGGTGACGAACCTCGGCTAACCACCAGTCGATGAGCTGATCCACACCATTGATCGCCGGCACCAGTCGCGGATGTCGAGCATCACCGACTCGTTGATCCGCAGGCCCAACCGCCGCCACAGTGAAGCAGCGAAGTAGTCGCGAGCGGCCGGCAGGTACTTCCTCGCGTCGGGGATCGAGGCCCGCCACCCGGTGAACAACTCCTCGACCTCGGCATCAGAGGGCGGCACCCTGACCTTGCCGAGCGACTTCCCCTTTTGCCGGTTGAACTCGTCGATCGGCTGGTCGACGGTCACGCCGGTCATCCGGCGAATCTGTCCCTGATAGCGGGTGATGAGAAACTCGTAGAACTGGGCCAGCGACCCGGCCTTGCCAGCCCGCGTGGTCACCGACAGGCCCTTGCGCCGTTGCTCCGCCAGGAAGCGATCAGCGTCGTTAGCCGTCGCTTCCCACAACGGGCAGGTCAGCGACCGAGCGAACTCGATGACCGCCGCCCGCGTCGTTCGCACATGCCCATCGGTGAGCCCGGCAGCAGCCATCGCCAGCGCGTATTCGTCGACGAGATCCTGCTCGAAGTCCTCCGCGTCCTGGGCGCTGCGCAGCACCTCGTCAGCCGCGCCGCCACCTTGCAGCGCGACCAGTTTCATGAACGTCTCGGTTCACTGTGACCGACCATGCGTCAATAGTACCGACGAACCTTCATTCACAGTGACGGTTCTTCAACGTGTCGTCGGGGTACGGGAAACCTTGCAGCACCTGGGAAACAGGCCCCTCAGACAGCGGGGGCGCCAGGAGGAACTTGAGTGCATGGAGACTAAAGTCTAGAAGTTCGCCGGATTCCTGACCGTTGTTCACGATTCCTGACGATCCGTCAGCTTCAGTGAGCATCGGTCGGGATTCCTGACGGTCTCCGGCGAACATGCGTATCCGGTCGCGGGGTGGCGTGGTCGCACCTGGCGGGCATGAGACACGCCCCGATCCCTGATTCGTCCGCCCAGGTGCCGGTGTCGGTGCCCGTCCTCGTGCTCGACGTGCATGAGGACGGCACCCTCACTGCCACGCTCAACGCGCATCCGGTAGCCCTGCCAGAAGAGCCCGGTACGTGGCGGCGGGCGATGTTCGCGCAGATCATCGACCACGTCACCCACGACCGGGCGATCCCGGTGCGGGTCACGGTGCACGAGCCCGACGGCACGACCTTCACCGACATCCTCCCCGCCGCCAAACGCCCGGCGCCCCAAACCGAGGCCGAGGCGATACCGGAGCCGATCAGGACGGGCAAGCGGCGCCGTCCGGCCGATCCGATCGAGGTCGATGGCGGTGACGGGTTCGTCGCCGGGGAGGACGTCGCCGTCGCGCTCATCACCGCGCACACGGATGCGACTCCCGACGGGCGGGTGCGAGCCCTCCTCGACCCCCAGGTCGTCGCCGCGGTGAAGGCAGGCGAGGTGGTGCTGGTCGGGCGGGTCTCGGGCACGATCGCCGTGCGGAGCCTGCCGTGACCGGCCCGCAGGGCCAGCCCGGCAGGGGGGCGATGGGCGACGAGCTCACCAACGTCATCCTCATCGCCGTCGGCGGGCTGCTCGGGGTCGCGTTCGTCCTGCGCGCCGCCGGCAGCGTGGCCGCGTTCCTTACCGGCACCGCCCAACCGACCGTCGGGATGACCGGCGGGGTCGCGGTGTTCTTCGACCCCGCCGACCCGGCCGGGCAGCTCGGCGCTGACGGGCTGAGCCCGGTCGTCTACTGGATCGTCGCCGTCGTCCTGCTCGGTCTCTTGGCGACGGCGGGGTTCTGGGTGTGGGGGCTGATCCGACGCACGATGCGGCAGGCCGCCCACGATCCGCACCGGCAGGAAGGCACCGCCACCCGGCA
Organism: Kocuria varians; assembly: GCF_006539885.1. Taxonomy (GTDB): domain Bacteria; phylum Actinomycetota; class Actinomycetes; order Actinomycetales; family Micrococcaceae; genus Kocuria; species Kocuria varians. The sequence goes on from NZ_BJNW01000005.1 coordinate 138,699, forward strand.
CGAGGTCGCCCGCGCCGCCTCCACCACAGCATTGCTGCGCCGCGCCGGCACCCTCAGACCGACGCTGGAGAACCCGAAACCGGCCGATGTCGGCTACCGGCTCGGCTCCTCCCACCGGCAAGAGGTGTGGGCGTCGGTGGAAGACTCGATCCTCCTCGTCGGCGCTCCGCGGAGTGGCAAGGGCCTGTTCCTGGTGATCCCCGCGATTCTCGACGCGCCCGCCGCCGTCGTCACGACCTCGACCAGGCCCGACAACGTCACCGCGTGCCTGCGCGCCCGCCGCCGGATCGGGCCGGTCGCGGTGTTCGACCCGCAGCATCTCGCCGGCGGCCTCCCCGCAGGCTTGCGGTGGTCGCCGATCCGGGGATGCGAATCGCCGCAGACGGCGATGATCCGCGCCGCCGGACTCGCCTCGGCCACCGGCCTGTCCGCCGGCGGGGTCGAGGGCGGTGACTTCTGGGAAGGCAAGACCAAGGCTGCGCTCCAAGCACTGCTGCACGCCGCCGCCCTCGACGGACGCAGCCCTGCAGAGCTGTTCCGGTGGACGCTCGACCCCACCTCCGCGGCGGATGCAGTCGCGATCCTCACCAACCACCCGCAGGCGGCGACCGGGTGGGCGGACTCGCTGGCGTCGATGCTCGACGCCGACCCGCGCACGAGGGATTCGATCTGGCAGGGCGTGTCCCTGTCCCTGGCGGCGTTGGCCGATCCGCGGGTGCTCGAAGCCGTCTCCCCGGCAGACGGTGAGGAGTTCGACCCCGAAGCGTTCATCCAGCAACGCGGCACCCTGTTTCTCCTGGCCACCGGCGCCGGCGCCGGGAACAGCGCGGCCCTCGTCGCCGCCCTGGTCGAAGACCTCGTGGAGACGGCCCGCCGGCTCGCCGCCCGCTCCACCGGTGCGCGTCTCGACCCGCCCATGCTGCTCGCACTGGATGAGATCGGGAACCTCTCGCCCCTGCCGAGCCTGCCGACGCTGATGTCCGAGGGCGGCGGCTCGGGAATCACGACCCTCGCAGTACTGCAATCGCTCGCCCAGGCCCGCGACAAGTGGAACGAGCACCAGGCCGGGGCGATCTGGGATTCATCGATCGTCAAGATCCTCCTCGGCGGCGCCTCCAACTCCCGCGACCTCCAAGACCTCTCCACCCTGATCGGCGAACGTGACGAGCTGACCGACTCGACCACGGTCGGCGACTACGGCTCGCGCTCCAACCAGCGCTCGGTGCGCCGGGTCGCGATCCTGCCGCCGGATCAGATCCGCCGGCTCCCGTTCGGCACCGCCGTGACCCTACTCAGGTCGGCGCCCCCGATCATCACCGACTTGCGCGGCTGGCCCGACCGCCCCGACGGCACGCAACTCAAGACGGATCGGTCCGAGGTCGAACAGCTCCTCCACGACGCCCACCAGCAGTAGTCCAACGTCGGTCGAACGAGCACTGGAGAGGCCGGGTGCACCTGGCTGCCACGAGCGGCCCGTGACGAGGGGCCGCGTGAGCAGATCGGGAGCACACGATGAGCGAGCAGTCACCAGACGTCGACCCGGAGATCGGCGAGGCCTTCTACGGGTTCGTCGCCTCCGAGCCGCAGCTGACCTATCACGACGGCAAGCCGCGCCTGTATTTCAAGGCCGGGCAGGAGCACGACGAGTACGGCCCGGACGGATCGCGCACCAAACTGCCCACCACGTTCCACGACGTCGTCGCGTTCCGCGGCGCCGCCAAGAGCGGGGGTGAGACGCTGTCCAAGCTGGACTGGTTCGTCGCGCACAGCCGCCTCGAACCGAACTCCAACCCGAACACCGGGGTGGAGACCAAGGAGTTCATCGCGAACCGGTTCGGCCCCGACGCCGCCCGCATGAACATCGAGATCGGCTCCCCGCGCCGTCTGTCGCAGATGGAGTCCCCGAAGCGCCAGCAGCCGCAGCGACAGGTCGCGTTCGAGCCCGTCGAGCAGGAGCAGCCCGAGCGCGAGCAGCCCGCATGGGCCATGTGACCGAGGCGGCGATGATGAACGACGACACCATGCCCACCGAGAGCCCTGATCCGGAGGAGTGGGAGGACGACGGGTTCGATCCGGTCGGCCCCGACGATGACGTGCCGGGGCCGCCGCAGCCGGTGAACTGGAACCTGCTGCTCGCGCACGACCTGGAGCAGGAATGGCTCGCCCTCAACAGATGGGTCGAGTGGGTCAGGAGAGAATACGCGCTGCCCGCGTCGGTGATCCCGCCGTGCTGGCACCGACATCCGGCGCTCAAATGGGAGCTCAGCGCGTTGCATTTGCATTGGTTCGCCGCCTACGACCCCGAACAGGACGCCTCGGCCGCGATCGGGTGGTATCGCGACTTCGCCGCCGCTCGCCAGCGGCTACGCGACTGGTCGCCGCCTCCGGCACCCGTCTGGATCGTGACCGCCCCGACCGGCAGACTGTCTGGCCTGGCGAGCCCCCGGCACCACCGGTCGAGGACATCCCCATCACGAACCGGCGGGAGGACTTCGTGGGCTTCGTGATCGAGCAGGTCGCCCGCCGCAAAGCCGCCGAAGACGCCTTCTTCGCCCGACTCGACGAGACCGACCCCGATGTCGAGGGCGGGTGAGCAGGCATGGTGCGGAACTATCAGCGCAAGACCGACCGGCCCTCGGCGGATCGGAACCTGCAGGTCACCCTCACCCGCGGGAAGCAGATCGACACCGAGAAGGTCGCCGAAGTCCTCATCCGCGTCGCCCTCCGACACGCCGACACCCACACGCCAACGGGGCAGGCCGGTTCCTACCTCCGTGATCTGCTCGCCAGCGAACGGTAGAATCCTGAATGTACGTCCACACCAGGGCGCTACCGGCTTACCCCCTCTGTTGCCCGAACCCGTCGCGGTTCGGCAGGCCCCCTCAATCTGTGTCGTGACCGCCAGTCGGCGCCCGCACCCGCCCCCATCGTTGGGGGCGGGTGAGAGCCCGAAAGGCAGTCACGACCATGACGCTCATCGACCTCCCCGCAGGCCTCGACCTCGGAGCGCTCCGCTCCCTCGCGGTCGGCCCGAAATCCAGCAGTGAGGCGGCCCTTCCCCATGGGAAGGTGCCTGCGATCTCCTATCTGCGGGTCTCCGCCAAGGACCAGGCCACTCGCAACGGCCTCGAAGAGGGCCTGTCCATCCCCGCCCAGCGCGAGGCGGCGCAACGCAAGGCCGACCAGCTCGGCGCGGTCATCGTCGCGGAGTTCATCGAGCCCGGCGAGTCCGGCAAGACCGCCCGCCGCAAGGCCTTGCAGGAGATGCTGGACTACCTCGCCGAGCATCCGGTCAGGTACTGCATCATCAATAAGGTCGACCGGATCGCCCGGAATCGGCTCGATGACGCGATCATTCACGCCACGCTCCGTCAAGCAGGGGTCACGCTCGTCTCGGTGATGGAGAACATCGACGAGACCCCGTCGGGGATGCTCATGCACGGCATCATGGCCTCCATCGCCGAGTTCTACAGCCTGAACCTCGCCCAAGAGGTCACCAAGGGTCTCGTGCAGAAGGCGACAATCGGCGGCACCCCGCACAAGGCGCCCATCGGCTACCTCAACGTGCGCACCACCGACGCGAACGGGCATGAAGTACGCGAGGTGCGGCTCGACCCCGAGCGGGCCGAGCTCATCCGGTTCGCGTTCACCGCCTACGCCGCCGGCGACTGGTCGCTGTCCAAGCTCGCCCGCGAGCTGGAGACTCGCGGCCTCACCACCCGGCCCACCCCGTCGTTCCCAGCCAAGCCGGTCACGACGACATCGCTGCACAAGATCCTTGTCAACCCCTACTACCAGGGCATCGTCACCTTTCGCGACGTGACCTACCCCGGCACGCACGACCCACTCGTCACGCCCGAGACGTTCGATCAGGTGCAGACGATCCTGCGGCAGAACCACATCGTCGGCGACAAGCTCCAGAAGTACGACCACTACCTCAAAGGCTCCATCTACTGCGGGTGCGGGCAACGACTCATGTTCGAGCGGCCGCGGAACCATCAGGGCGTCACCTACGACTACTTCACCTGCACCGGACGACGGTTCAAGCGCAACGCCGTCCTCGTGCACCGCGTCGAGCAAACCATCGAGACCCAGTACCAGCAGGTCGCCATCACGAAAGACGAGGCGGCGCAGATCAAGGCCGTGCTCGGGCAGGTGTTCGACACCCTCTCCGACTCGACCAGCGACGAGCAGAAGCTGCTCACCGGGCAGAAGGCGAAGCTCGAAGCCGAGCAGATCAAACTCCTCCAAGCCCACTACGCCGACGCGATACCACTCGACCTGCTCAAGACCGCATCCGTGCGAGCCTCCAGGCGATCACCAGCCGACTCGACACCCTGGAAACGACCTACGACAACGCCAAGGTCGGACTCGACGCGATCCTCGGACTCCTGACCGACATCGGCGAGGTCTACGCCAAGGCCGAACCGTCCGAGCGACGGATGCTCAACCGGGCACTGTTCGACCGCATCACCATCGATGACGAGGACGACGCGACCCTCGAACCCATGGAAGCGATCCAGACGATCCTCGCCAGCAAGCCCAGGCCACACAACGAAAGAACCTTGCCCCGCGATGAAGCGGGGCAAGGTTCGAACGTTCTACTTTACGTGGACCTGGGTGAGCGCTGCGGGAACAGGCGACGAGTGTTCGAGACGCTGATCGCGGCATGGAAGCGCGGTGTTGGCGAGGTCCGCTCTCCGTCCGCCCCAACTGTCTGCGCCGAGAGCGAGGCCGTCACCGAGCCAAGGAGACGGTCTCGAACACCGCTGACCGCCCAGGAAGTGGACGCTATGCGAACAGCCCGGACGCAACGTGTAAGCGTGAACGGCATCGCCAAGAGCTACGGCATCGCACGACAGACCGTTTGGGAGAAGACACGAGACCCGCGGACAGGTACGCTCCCGGACGTCCCCTGATCCTCTGCACAGTCCGTCACACTCAACCGACGGCGCGTCGAACCGGCGCGCCAAACACGGCCCGACGCGACATCACACGATACTCTTGGAAGGGTCGAAGGATAGCAAATCGTCAGGACAAAGGAGGAACAGCGCATGCGTCTCGAGAAGAGTGAAGCAGCGGCGCTGAGTCGCCTTTTCTCAGCAACGGTCCTCCGTGATCTTGGTAAGCAGGCCCGTTCCCCGCTATTCACAAGACTGCTCGACCACACTCGTCTCGCCACCTACACGTCACCCGATGCGACGGTCGGGACAGTATTCGACGAAGCATTCGAACTACTGAGCAAGTCCAGGTTTCGTGATGACTATGTCTATCGCGCTGCGATCACAGAGAAGATCCTTCTTGGTCGACACAGCCTAAACACCGCAACTTTACTGAATGAAGTTCGTGCTGGGTCCTGCAAGGCAGATGTTGTCGTTCTGAACGGGACTTCGACTGCATACGAAATAAAGTCAGAGCGAGACTCTCTAGCACGGCTAAGAAACCAAGTATTCAACTACCGGCAGGTTTTCGCAACCGTGAACGTAGTGGTCAGCACGTCGCACCTTTCTGACGTTCTCAAGGCCACGCCTGAAGATGTCGGAGTCATAACTCTATCTGATCGTTTCAGATTCCAAACGTCACGAGAAGCGCAGAACCGCCCCGAGCGTGTCGTTCCCAGGATGGCACTCGAAGTTCTACGCGTTGATGAAGCTGCGGCGGTCCTGACACGGCTTGGGCAAGAGGTTCCTGCCGTGCCGAACACTCAGATTCGTTCCGAGCTTGACCGTATCTTTGCAGAACTGGACCCGGCTGCCGTCCACGAGGAGATGGTTAAAGTCCTCAGAGCGAGTCGCTCCCAGGCCAATCT
>NZ_BJNW01000006.1 GCF_006539885.1 Kocuria varians
GGGCCGGCACCCTGGTTGCGGGGTGCCGGCCCGCCGTCGTCCCCCGGGCGGAGCGTGTCGGCGGCCGGGGGTAGGTTGGACGCGTGACTGACACGACCCTGACCCTCATCCGCCACGGCCAGACCGACTGGAACCTGCAGGGACGGTTGCAGGGCCGCTCGGACATCCCCCTCAACGAGACCGGCCGCGAGCAGGCCCGGGAGGTGGGCCGCGAGCTGGCCGCCTCCGGCCGCCACTGGGACGCCCTCGTCTCCTCGCCGCTGCAGCGCGCCCGGGAGACCGCGGAGCTGATCGGCGAGCAGATCGGGCTGACGCTCTCCGGGACCTACGAGGACCTCGTGGAGCGCTCCTTCGGGGACGCCGAGGGCTACGACTGCACCGGCAAGTCGGACGAGCAGCGCCACGCCTTCATGGAGGAGCACGGCGAGACCACCGAGGACGTGATCCGGCGCGGCATCGCGGTGCTGCAGCGCATCGTCGCGGACCACCCGGACCAGGACGTCATGGTCGTGGCGCACGGGACCATCATCCGCCTGACCGTGGACCGCATCCGCGGCACGAAGCTGCACAGCCTCGCGAACGGCGAGGTCCTGGACGTGACCGCCGCGGAGGTCTGCGCGGCCAGCGCGTCCGAACCCCGCCCCTGAACGGCCCGCGGGAGGGCCACAGTGCCCCTGACGTGTAGAAGTGCCCGGATCCGGTGAAAGGATCCGGGCACTTCTACACCTCGGCACCTGAGGAGTGGTGCCGGCGCTACGAGAGCGGAGACCGGGACTGCTCCGGGGCGGAGGGCACGGCCGGAGCGGCGGGCCGGTGCGCGTAGAGCATCGCCAGACCCGTGCAGACGAAGCCGCCCACGGCGTTGCCGAGCAGCACGGGGAGCTGGTTCCAGAGCCACCAGTCGGCCACGGTGACGTCCGCGCCCAGCAGCATGCCCATGGGGACCATGAAGAAGTTGACCACGGCGTGCTCGAAGCCCAGCCCGTAGAACGCCATGACGGGCAGCCAGATGGCGGCGATCTTGCCGATGGTGTCCTTGGAGGTCAGCCCCATGAACACGCCCAGGCACACGAGCCAGTTGCACAGCACGGCCTTGACGAACACCGTGGCCATCCCCGCCCAGCCGAGGGCCTGGTAGGCCGTGGTCTTGGCCTGGGCGGTCTCGACGAAGCGCCGGCCGAGCTCGGCGGCGTCGTGCGAGCCGAAGCCCGTGAGGACGCCCGCGTACACCAGGGCGAAGACACCCGCGCCGATCAGGTGGCCGATCGCGACCACCAGGACGTAGCGGCCCACGGCGGACCACGGGACGAGGCCCCGCAGGGCCGCCATGGGGGTCGTGGCGAAGCCGCCGGTGAGCAGCTCCATGCCCATTAGGATCACGATGGTGATCCCCGCGGGGAACAGCAGCGCACCGACCACGGGTGATCCGGAGCTGACGGCGGCCGAGACCGCGAAGGACGTGGTGGCTCCGAGGACGGCGCCGCCGAGGACCGCGCGCAGGAGGAGCGTCCCGGACGGGGTGGTGGCCTTGGCCTGGCCGGAGCTGATGGCCGCGGCCACCACCTCCGTGGGTGACACGTTGCTCACGGGGTCAACTCTCTCTCGTCGTGGGGCCCCGGTGGGTGACGGGGGCGCGGCGGATCCCGTGGGGTGGGAGTCCGCGAGGGGGGAAGCCGAAAATCGATGCCCGGACGAGTGTAGAACCCGGCAACAGGAGGACAGAACCGCGCTCCCGTCTGGTCCGCGTGAGTCCGGAGCCCTAGGGTTGGGGAGGTATGCGGCAGTGTGGCCGTGAACGGTGCGGACGCCAGGGTCGAAGGAGGCCCCGTGGGTTCGCGTGCCGTGCCCGATCGGGCGTCACGTGCCACGCCGTGGAGTTACCACCGAACTCGACGAACGAAGGCGTGATGCAGCAGTGACCCCTCCTCCGGACACCACACAGGCAATCCCCGCAGTGTGGCAGCGACCGCAGTGGCGCGGCGCGCAGTCGTGGCTCAACGAGTACTACCGCTCCGCTCCGGACGCGGACATGGCGGCCACGGACGAGCAGGTCCTCACCGAGCGTGCCGAGACGCACCGCGGGGTGGGGCGGGTCCGGGACGAGCGCGAGCTGTGCGTGGACGTCCTCGAGGACCACGGCCGGACCGTGCTGTACATGGTCACCACGGACATGCCGTTCCTGGTCTCCACGCTGACCACGGAGATCGCCGCGAACTGGGGCGGCGCGGAGCTCGTGCTGCACCCGCTGCTGCTGGCCACGCGTGACGCCGCCTCGCACGAGCTCACCGCCCTGGACCGGCTGCCGGAGATCTCGTCCGTCTCGTCCGGGGACACCACTTCCATCCCGCTGACCCGCGACATCATCGGGGACGCGGCGTCGGACAGCTCCACCCGCACCGCGGTGGAGTCCTGGATCCGGGTGGAGCTGCACGGTTCCCTGGACGAGGCCGAGCGGCAGCAGTTGCGCGAGCGCGTCGAGAAGCTCGTGGCGGACGTGGTGCGCGTGTCCGACGACCAGGAGGCCATGCTGCGCGAGGCCGGGGTGATCGCGCAGTCGCTGGACCCCCTGGAGAACATCACGTTCCCGGACGGCTCCCACCTGCCGGACGTTCGTGCCGCCAAGGACTTCCTGGAGTGGCTGCGGGACGGCAACTTCGTGTTCATGGGCATCAAGCGCTACGACCTCGAGTCGGACGGCGAGGACGCCGTGCTGCACTCCCGCCCGGACACCGGCCTGGGCCTGCTGCGCGAGCGTGGCACGCAGGGCCATGCCCAGCGGCTCACCGGACTGGGCAGCGTGCACGCCCGTGACCACCAGGTGGTCTTCGTGACTAAGGCGAACCGCCGCTCCTCGATCCACCGCCGGGAGTACCTGGACTACATCGGGGTGCGCACGTTCACGGCGGACGGTGAGGTGGACGGCGAGTACCTGCTCCTGGGCCTGTTCTCCCGCCACGCGTACTCCGTGCCCGCCCAGCAGACCCCCATGGTCCGGGAGAAGGTGCAGCGGGTGGTCCGGGACTTCGGGTTCCTCCCGGACTCGCACTCCGCCCGCGACCTGATGGGCATCATCGAGGACTACCCCCGCGACGAGCTGTTCCACATGTCCGCCGCGGAGCTCAGCGAGACCGCCGGTGCGGTGCTGGCGCTCAACGAGCGCCGTCAGACCCGCGTGTTCCTGCGTCAGGACACGTTCGGCCGCTTCATATCTGCCGTGGTCTACCTGCCGCGCGACCGCTACAACACCTCCGTGCGCCAGCGCATCGAGACGCAGCTCTACGACGTCTTCGCCGCCGAGGCCATCGACTTCGAGGTTCGCCTAACGTCCTCCTCCCTGGCCCGCCTCTTCTTCCGCATCCGTCTGCCCTACACGGGCCAGGTGCGCGAGTTCGACCACGAGGAGTTGGAGGCCCGGCTGCGTGCCGCCGTGCGCTCGTGGCCCGAGTCCCTGGGGCGGGCGATCGGCCTGGAGTTCGACGACGAGCAGGCTTCCACCCTGGGTTCCCTCTGGGCGGACGCCTTTCCCGGCTCCTACCGCGAGGACTACGAGATCGAGGAGGCCATCCAGGACCTCAAGCGCTGCGAGGAGCTGTGGGGCCGCGACCCGAACCTGCCCGCCGAGGTCCGCGTGGCCGAGACGGATGGCCAGGTGCGCCTGAACATCTACCTCACGCAGGCCCTGTCCCTCACGGAGCTGCTGCCGCTGCTGCACAACCTGGGGCTGCGTGTCCTGGACCAGCGCCCCTACACGGTCACCCCGGCGGACGGCCGCGAGTTCCAGCTCTACGACTTCGGCGTGGAGCTGCCGGCCGGTGTGGACCCCACGGGCCCGGACGAGGCCAAGACCGAGGACATCATCGAGGACACCCTGTGCGCGGTGCTCTCCGGGCGCTCCGATTCGGACAGCCTGGACCGCCTGGTGCTCACCGAGCGCATGAGCTGGCGCTCGGTGGCCGTGCTGCGCGCGTACGTGCGGTACCTGCTGCAGCTGGGCTACCCCAACTCCTTCGAGTACATCGCGGACACCCTCGTGGCGTACCCGCAGGCCACGGCGGAGATCTCCGAGCTGTTCTCGGCGAGCTTCGACCCCGAGCGCTTCGGGGACGACGACGCCGCCCGCGAGACCGCGCGCGACGCCGCCCTCGAGCGCCTGGGCGCCGTGCTGGACGAGGTCCCCAGCCTGGACGCGGACCGGCTCTTCCGGGCGCTCGCGGACGTGGTCTCCGCGACCCTGCGCACCAACGTGTTCCAGCACCGCCCCACGATGGCGTTCAAGCTGGACCCCGCCGCGATCCCGGCTGCACCGCAGCCGCGCCCGGCGTACGAGATCTGGGTCTGGTCCCCGCGCGTGGAGGGCACGCACCTGCGCTTCGGCGAGGTGGCCCGTGGCGGCCTGCGCTGGTCCGACCGCCGCGAGGACTTCCGCACGGAGGTGCTCGGGCTGGTCAAGGCGCAGATGGTCAAGAACGCCGTGATCGTGCCCACCGGCGCGAAGGGCGGGTTCTTCCCCAAGCAGCTCCCGGACCCGCAGACGGACCGCGAGGGCTGGCTGACGGAGGGCCGGGAGGCCTACAAGCTGTTCATCGCGTCCCTGCTGGACGTCACCGACAACATCGTGCGCGAGGCCGAGGCCGAGGCCGCGCAGGACGGGACGGACGCGACCGGGCAGACTGCGGCGTCGTCGTCCGCCGAGGACGCCACCCCGGGTGCCGGCGCGGTGGAGCCCGCCGAGACCTCCGGCGAGGCCGGCGACACCGTGGTGCACCCGGAGAACGTGGTGCGCCGCGACGGCGACGACTCCTACCTGGTGGTCGCCGCGGACAAGGGCACCGCCGCGTTCTCGGACACCGCGAACGCGATCTCCCTGGAGCGCGGCTTCTGGCTCGGGGACGCCTTCGCGTCCGGCGGGTCCGTGGGCTACGACCACAAGGCCATGGGCATCACCGCCCGCGGCGCGTGGGAGTCCGTGAAGCGCCACTTCTTCGAGCTCGGCCTGGACACCCAGTCCGAGGCGTTCACCGTGGTGGGCGTGGGAGACATGTCCGGGGACGTGTTCGGCAACGGCATGCTGCTCTCCGAGCACATCCACCTGATCGCGGCGTTCGACCACCGGGACGTGTTCCTGGACCCCACGCCGGACGCCGCCGCCTCCTACAGGGAGCGCGAGCGGCTGTTCAACGCGGGGCGCACCTCGTGGCAGGACTTCGACCGCAGCGTGATCTCCGAGGGTGGCGGCGTGTACTCGCGTCAGGAGAAGTCGATTCCGATCACCCCGCAGGTGCGCGAGGCGCTCGGGATCGAGGACGGCGTCACCTCGCTAAGCCCGCAGGAGCTCGTGCGCCGCGTGCTGCTGGCCCCGGCGGACCTGCTCTACAACGGCGGCATCGGCACCTACGTGAAGGCCGCCTCGGAGACGAACCAGGAGGTCGGGGACAAGGCGAACGACGCCATCCGCGTCAACGGCGAGGACCTGCGCGTGCGGGTCATCGGCGAGGGCGGCAACCTGGGCGCCACGCAGCTCGGCCGCATCGAGGCCGCGCTGAACGGTGTCCTGGTCAACACGGACGCGATCGACAACTCCGGCGGCGTGGAGTCCTCCGACCGCGAGGTGAACATCAAGATCCTCGTGGACGGCATGGTCCAGGCCGGTCTGCTGGAGCAGGAGGAGCGCGCCGAGTTCATCGAGTCCATGACGGACGAGGTGGCCGAGCTCGTGCTGCGCACCAACGTGGCGCAGAACGTGCTGCTGACCACCGAGCGCGCCCGCGGCGTCGAGTTCACGGAGACGTTCATCCGGCTCATGCACTGGCTCGAGGAGAACGCGGACCTCAACCGCGAGCTCGAGTTCCTGCCCTCGGACGAGCAGCTGCGCGAACGTGCCACGCAGGACCAGCCGCTCACGAGCCCGGAGCTGTCCGTGCTCACGGCGTACTCCAAGATCCAGCTCACCAAGGCGCTCGTGGACAGCGACCTCGCGGAGGACCCCTGGTTCCACGGGACGCTCTCGCAGTACTTCCCGGCGCAGATCCGGGAGCGCTTCGGGGACGAGCTGGACACCCACCCGCTGCGCAAGGAGATCATCTCCACCGTGGTGGCCAACCGGATCGTCAACTACGGCGGGATCGCCTTCGCGTACCGCGTGGTGGTCGGCTCCGGCGCGGACCTCGCGGACATGGCGCGCGCGTTCGTGGCGGCCATGGAGATCTTCGAGCTGCAGGACTACGCGGACCGGCACGCGCACCTGGGCACCGAGGTGCCCCTGGAGCTGTGGAACCGGATGTCCCTGCGGATGCGCCGGCTGCTCGACCGGGTGGTGCGCTGGTTCCTGCACCGCCAGATCGGGGACTCGGACATCCAGGAGCTCGTGAACACCTACCGGCCCATCGCGCGCCTGCGCTTCGGGACCAAGCAGCTCATGAGCGCGGAGTCCCAGGAGCGCACGCGCGCTGAGGCGGAGCTCGCCGAGCGCCACGGCGTGGCCGAGGACCTCGCCGTGGAGTGGGCCGAGCTGCTCGACGCCTACTCGCTGCTCGACGTCGCCCGGCTCGCCGAGTCCCAGGGCCTCGCCGGCCCCGAGGGCGAGGAGAGCGGGGAAGCCGACGCCGCGGCGTCGTCCTCCGAGGAGACCGCGGCCGCGACCAACGCGGACGGTGTGAGCGTGCAGATGGTCGCGCGCGTCTACTTCGCGCTCTACGACCGCTACGGACTCGAGAACCTGCTCAACCGGATCTCGGCGCTGCCGCAGACCACGCGGTGGGAGAACATGGCGCGGATCGCGATGCGCGAGGACCTCTACGCCACGCTTGTCGCCATCGCCGCGCAGGTGCTGCAGGTCCCCGGGGCCGACGCCGCGGAGAAGGTCGAGGCGTGGGAGCAGGAGAACGCGGACCGGCTCGAGCGGCTGCGCGAGGTGCTCGAGGAGATCGAGTCCATGACGCGCTCGGAGGACTTCGGCTCCGAGCTCGCCGCGCTCTCGGTCGCCCTGCGGACCCTGCGGGGTGCGCTGGCGGACTGAGGCACGTCCCGGGGCCCGAGCCCGCCGTGCGAGCACCCCTGTACGGGGGATGCGGCGGCGACCGGTGGCAGAGGCCGGCTCTCCTGACGACGCCCGGGTGGCGGTTCCCACGGAACGCCACCCGGGCGTCGTCGTCGCCGTGCGGTAGTGTGACTGGCATCACACAGAGTGGCCACCCGGGCCGCCCGCCGCGTTGGGAGAGAACATGAACCAGAAGATCTTCAAGGGACTCGCACCGCTCGCCGTGGCGGGGGCTCTGCTGCTCACCGGGTGCAGCCAGGGCGGTGACACGGACGACGCCGCCTCGTCCTCGCAGTCCGCGGCCTCCGGTGCCGCGAGCGGGCAGGCCTCGGACGGGGCGTCGTCGGGAGCGTCTGCGGGGGCTTCCGACGGCGCGTCGGACGGTGCCTCGGGTGGTGCGTCCGGCCAGGCGGGGGCCTCCGGTGACGGTTCCCAGGGTGGCTCGGGCGGTCCGGGTGGCTCCGGCTCCTCGGGCGACGGTGCGGGCCAGGGCGGGGCGCAGGCCGGCTCCGCGGAGGGTGGTGCGGCCGCCGGCGGCGCAGCTGGTGGTGGTGCGGCCGGTTCCGGGACCTCGGGAGGTGCCGCGGGTGGCTCGGCCGGTGCCGGTGGCGCTGCTGGCGGTTCCGGTGTGAACGGCGGTGCGTCCGGTGGTGGGGCTGGTGGCACGAACAGCGGTGTCAAGGGTGCGGGCGGCTCCGGCTACGCGCCGATCGACAGCGGCACCGGGACCATCGGCGCGGGCCAGTACGTGGTGCAGGCCGGGGACACCCTCGGCTCCATCGCGCAGCGCTCCGGCGTTCCGGTGGCGAAGCTCTACCAGGCCAACCGCGACCGCATCACGATGCACACCATCCGCGTGGGACAGGTCATCACGATCCCGCAGATGTGAGATCGACTCTGCGGACGCCGTACGTCGGCGGACCGCAACGGCCCCCGGGCCTGCCTCCGAGGATGCGAGGCCGGGGGCCGCTGCGCTGGGCGGTTCGCTTTCCGGCCCCACGCGGGTGACTGCGGCGTCGGGCCCCGGGATGGCCCACGCGCCGTCGACCGGCCCTCCGCCGCTCACCCGAGCGAACGCGGCAGGGGTGTGCGAGCACCCGCTCCGGCAAGCCTCTCGCGACGCAGCGCGTGCCCGGGTGATCGCGGCGTCGAGCCCCGGGCCTCAGTGACCCGGGACGGTCCGCGCCCCGTCGGTCATCTCTCGACCTTGATGAGGCCCTTCGCGCCGCGCTCCGCCTCGGCGAAGGAGTGGTTCACGAACGTGTAGGTCCCCGGCTCGGGGAATGCCAGCTCCACGAAACCGCCCTGTGCGGCACTGAGGTCCAGTGCCTGGGCGCCGCCCGTGCCGCCGGGGTTGGACGCCGCGGTGGGGGTGAGCTGGTAGGCGCCCTCCTTGTACACGGTGTCGAACTGGCCGCCCACCACGTGGAAGCTCAGCCCCTTGGAGGGCCCTGTGGCGAGCACCCAGATCCGCACGCGCTCGTCCGGGCGGGCGGTCAGCGGGGCGTGCATGTACTGGGTGGCGTGGCCGTTGAACATCGTGAAGCTAGGGCGCCCGGCCGCGATCTTCTCCGGGTCCACGACGGCGTCCACCCCCTCCGGCAGGTCCGGCTGGGTTTCCGCCGGGGCGGAGAGGTAGGTCTCGTTCTGCACGAGCAGGTACTCGCGGTCCACGGCGGGCAGGTCCGGCGGGTCGATGATCACGGCGCCGAACATGCCCGCCGCCACGTGCGTGCTCATGGGCATGCTCGAGCAGTGGTAGAGCCAGATGCCCGAACGGTCTGCCGTGAACCGGTACACGAGCGACTCACCCGGGGCGATGGTGCGCATGGTCTGGTCCGGGGAGACGGTTCCCGCGTGGAAGTCCACCGAGTGGCCCATGGAGCCGTGGTTCTCCAGCGTGATCTCGAACGTGTCGCCCACCTTCCCGCGCAGCGTGGGTCCCATGTACTGGCCGTTATAGGTCCAGGCGTCCATGGTCACGCCCGGGGCGACCTCGCGCGCGACCTCCTGGACATCGAGGGTCATGCGGTGCACGGTCTCGTCCGATGCCGGTGCCAGCACGGGGGAGCGGGTCTGCGCGTCTTTGCCCGGCGCAGCGGAGAGGTCCGCGTGCGCCGCGGGATCATCGCCGGTCGACGCCGCGGCCCCGGAGTGGTCGTGGGCGGTGTCGCCCACCGCGGCGCCGTTCTCGTCCACGGGGACCACGTTCACGGTCATGCCCATGGAACGGTGGCCGATCACGGAGCACCACCCCTCCAGCGGGTCGGTGACCACGCCCACGTCCACGGTCGTCGTGGCCCCCGGATCCAGGCGCCCGGAGGTCGCACCGTTGGCGAACACGAGGTCGTGCACCATCGCCGGATCGTCGTTGACCAGAGTGACCACAAGCCGGTTGCCCCGCGGCACACGGATCTGGGAGGGGTCGAAACGCATGTCCTCGCGGGCATGTATCGTGACCTCGGTGGTTTCCCCCGTGCCCTCGGAGGAGGCGGGGCCGCCGCTGAGCGAGAACCCCGCGGACTGCGGCGCGACCGCGATCCCCGCCGCGACCGCGAGCACCACGGTCAGCACGCCCGCCAGGAACTGGGTGAGCGGAGACACCCCCGGGCTCGACGACGCCGCGCCGCCCGACGTCCGCGCGGCCCCTCCGCCGGTGGCCCGGGGGCGGGATCCGTCGTGACCGTCGTCCGGGGTGCGGGCCGGAGCGGCGGCGGCGTCGTCGGAGGTCGTGCGGGCGGCACGTTCGGCGGCGAGGCGGCGTCGCGCGGCGACCGAGACCTTGGCGGAGGAGATCATCAGCGGGATGAACGCGGCGAGCACCACCGCGCCCACGATGGACACGAGCGCGCGCACCCACGAGGGCAGCACGCCGGCGGGCAGGGCGAACAGGGCGATGCAGAGGTTCGCGACGGTCGCGCGGTAGACCCCGGCGCGGTTCATGGCGGCCAGAGACGCGCGGACCGTCGCGGGGCCGCCGCCCATGGTGGACGGCAGGATGTAGCTCATGGCACCGAACAGCGTCTGCACCAGGAAGCCCGCGACGAACGGCACGGTCAGGGTCTGCGCGACCGAGGTCTCCAGGCCGCGGGTCGCCACGAGCCACGCCGCGAGCACGGAGGTGACCACGAGCCAGGCGACGCCCGAGGCGAGGGACCAGCCCATGTAGCCCTCGGGGCGGCGTCGTCGGGCGGTGCGCAGCATGACGAACCCGACCAGCGCGGCTCCGGCGGCGTAGAGCGCGAGACCGGCCGCGGTCAGCGCGGGCACACCGGTCAGCGCGAACAGCGCGCTCAGCAGACTGCCCGCGGCCATCAGGGGCAGGGCGATCCGGGAGAGCCGGACGGCGTGGTCGTGCATGCGGGTGCGCAGGACCGTGGGCCACAGGCTGATCAGCGTGGCGCTGACGGTCAGGCCCACGAAGCCCAGCACGTTCACGGACTGGTGCGCGAGGAGCAGGCGGGCGTGCCACGTCTCGGGCAGGTCCCTGGCCAGGATCGCGCCGAGGACCGCTCCCACGGGCAGGAAGAACGCGGCGGTCGCGTACCACCGCACGGTGATCCCGAACCGCGCGGGCAGCGCCTGGCGCAGCTGCCGCAGCAGGGACAGGCCGTGCCAGGTGAGCATCCCACCGATCACAGCGGCCGCCACGACCGTCAGCCACCACCAGCCGGCGAGCATCCCCACGATCAGCAGCACCGTGCCCGCCGTGACACCGTAGATGCGCACCACCTGGCGCGGGCGCGCGGAGTCCGGGAACTTGTGGTGCAGCAGCGCCTCCGTGAAGTGCTGGGACCACACCATGATGGACGTGGTGATCAGACCCAGCGTGACCATGTGCACCATCAGCCACCGGGTCTCCGGGATCCAGCGGTGCACCCCGATCACCACCACCAGGGCCACCAGCCACCACCTCACGGGCCGCCCGGCGGTGCGGTGCCACGAGCGGCGACGCCGGCCCTTCACGGGGGAGGGACGCTCAACGGCGGTGGGGGTGGGCACGGTGCATCCGATCTCTTATCTGGCTTCTCACATGCCATGTTAGGCCGCTCCGGGGCGCGGTGTCCCTGGGCGCGCCCGCCCGGAACAGCGCCGACGGGTGCGGGCCTGGGCGCCGGAGTCGTTCGGAGCTGCCCACGCGCCTCCTCTGCGGGTCGGGTGCTGGCGAGCCCCGTCGGTCGGTCCCGCCCGTACGATGGCACGGTGACCGCAGACATCATCGCCACCGTCGTGACCGCCCTGCTGCTCATCGTGGGGTGCGTGGGCATCGTGATCCCGGTGCTTCCCGGATCCATCACCGGCCTGGTGGGGCTGCTCATCTGGGCGTTCGTGGTGCGCGCACCGGAGGGCTGGGTGGTGCTCGCGCTCGGCGGGACGCTGCTGGTGGCCGGGATGTCGTCCAGCCTGGTGCTCACCGGCAGCACCCTCAAACGCCGGGCGATCCCCAACCGGACGCTGCTCTTCGGGGTGGCCGGGGCTGTGGTCGGCATGTTCGTGATCCCCGTGGTGGGGCTGCTGATCGGGTTCGTGGTGGGCCTGCTGCTCTCCGAGACCGTGCGGAACAGGAACCTCACCACGGCGCTGGAGACCTCCTGGGTTGCGGCGAAGGCCATGGGGCTGGGCATGCTCGTGGAGCTCTCGTGCGCGCTGCTGGCGTCCTTGACGTTCATCGTGGGGGCGATCATCTTCTTCGTGACGGCGTGACGGCGTGACGGCGTGACGGGGCTGCGCTCCCGCCGCGTCTCGTTAGAGTCGGGGGCATGACGACTCAGACTCCTCGCATCCGCTCCGTGGCCGTGTTCACCGGCGCGAAGGACGGCGCCTCACACGAGTACGCGCGGACGGCCCGGAGGACGTCCTCCCGCTGCTGACGGACTGGCAGCCGCCCGCGCCCAAGTGGCGGTGAACAGGCGGCGGTGAGGCAGCGCCCCGGACCGGGTCAGGCCGGGATTACAGGATTAAGTGCAGCTTCTGCCGCCGGGGGCTCTTCCAGCGGCAGAAGCTGCACTTAATCTTCGGAGACGGCGGGGCGAGGTCCTGCCTGGCGGAGTAAATGCAGTCTGAGCGGTTCCGGGCTGCATTTGCTCCACTTCACAGCACGCGCGGGTGGCACGGAGGACGACGCCGCCGTCCCGCCTGGTGCGCGCCGGTCCAGGTTGCCCCGCGCGGCGACCGTCCCATCCGCTCACACCCGCCAGGGGAGCGGGACGACCTCCATGTCCTGGCCGGGCTTCATCCCGTCCTCCGGGACGACCAGCAGCACGTCCGCGTGGGCCAGTCCCGAGAGCATGGCCGGTCCGGTGGCGGGCTCGGGGACCACCCGGCCGTCCTGGAGGTAGGCGGGGATGATCCGGGTGACGCCGGCGGGGTCGAGGCCCTGCCCGGCCGTGATGCGCCGCGTGACGGGCATTCCCTCCCCGGTGGCGCCGGCGATCAGCGCGTGGCCCACGGTGAGCAGACCGGTCATGGCGGACAGCGGTGAGCCGGGCAGCGCGAGCACCACGGGACCGTCCTCGGGCAGCTTCGCGAGGATCACGCCGTGGGCGGGTTCCTGGGCCACGCCGTCGATGATCAGGTGGGCGTCCAGCTCCTCGAGGGCCTGGCGGACGTGGTCGTCCTCGCCGTGGCCGGTGCCTCCGGTGGTGACCACGATCTCCGCGCGGGCGTCCAGCAGCGAGTTCGCACCCATGGGGGACTCCGTCAGTGCGGAGACCGTGCCCTGGGCGCCGTCCGCCACACGCCGCACCTGGTCCACGTTCGCCCCGAGCTCGTGCAGCACGGCCGGCAGCTGCAGGCTGAGGGAGTCGCGCACCTCGCCGGGTCCGGGGATGCCGTCCTCGACCACGTTGGCGAAGCCCAGCAGCACCGTGACGCGCGGGCGGCGTCGTACCGGGAGCATGTCGTGACCGGCGCTTGCCGCGAGTCCCAGGTGCACGGGGTTGAGCTTGCGCCCGGCGCGCAGCAGCAGGTCGCCCTGCTCGATCTCCTCGCCCACCGCGCGGACGTCCTGGTTCTTCACGAGCGGTGCCGCCGGGGTGGCGTCCTCGAGGGTGTCGCCCTCCTCCGGCTTGCGGCCGTGCTCGGTGTCCTCGGGGATCTGCGCGGTGGGGTCCGCCGGGACCACGTGGCCGCGGTGGGCCTCGAGTACCGCGGTGGTGCCGAACGGGACGGCGTCCCCGGTGTTCACGTGCGTGGCCTCACCGGCGGTGAGCTCCACGACCGGCAGCATCCGCTTCTCCGGCGGCAGCGTCAGCAGCAGTCGCTCGTCCGTCTCCGTGGGCTGCGGGACCCGGATGCGCCACGGTCCGTCACCGGCCACGGCCCAGCCGTCCGCAG
The DNA here is from genome assembly GCF_006539885.1 of Kocuria varians. Classification (GTDB taxonomy): domain Bacteria; phylum Actinomycetota; class Actinomycetes; order Actinomycetales; family Micrococcaceae; genus Kocuria; species Kocuria varians. Next base: position 13,373 of record NZ_BJNW01000006.1, read on the forward strand.
CGGCGGAGGCGTAGTGCGGCACCGGCATCTCCGCGGTGACGGCCTCCGCGAGCACCTCGTCCTGGCACTGCGCGAGCGGCAGCAGGATGTTCGGGAGGGGCTGCGGGAGTCCGTACGCGATCCGCCGGGCCTCGTCCCACTGCGCCCACTGCACCGTGGGCTGCTGGCCGTCCTGACGGGTCCCGTGCTGCTCGTGGTCCTCGCGGGCGGCGGGATCGTGCGGGTGCGGAAGTCCGGGCATGATGTCTCCTCAGCGTGCTGATTCAGTACAGATCGAGCCTACGGACATCATCCCACGTGTCCACGTCCGCGGTGCTGCCCTCCGGCACCGGGGTCTCGCGCCACCGCAGGTGCCGCCACACCGAGCGCACGGAGGCATCGGTCGTGGGAGCGGCCTCGAGGGCGCGCTCCAGGGCCCCGGTGCGCAGCAGCACGGCCAGGTGCTCGAGCCGGCCCTCGGTGGAGACCGCGACCACGCCGTCCACCTCCGAGGACGCAGGCGAGGAAGAAGATGACGACGACGCCGCCCGCGCCGCCTCCTCCGCCCGCGCCGCCGCCTCCGCCCGCGCCGCCGCCTCGACGAGCGCCGGGAGCGCACGGTCCACCGCGGGCATGTCGCACGCGAGCACGGCGGTCCACGCCCGGCGGACGGGGAGCCCACGGAGGGCGACGGTGCCAGCTGCGATCGCCGCGGCCGGCCCGGAGAAGGGCGGGTCCTCGCGGGTGCGCAGCACGTCCGCCGGAAGCTCCTGGTCCTCCGGCCCCACGACCACCACCGTGCCGAAGGGCCGCGCGGCCGCCACCGTGTGCGCCAGGAGGGTGGATCCGCCCAGGGGCAGGCCCGCCTTGGGGGTGCCGCCCAGCCGGGAGGAGCGCCCACCGGCTACCACGACGGTGTCGAAGCCCGTCAGGCCCGGCTCACCCGGCGCCGCGGAGGAGGTGACCACCGCTCAGAGGGTGGACTCGGCGTCGTCGAACTCGGGGTCCACGTCCGCGGGGCGGGGCTTCTTGGGCAGACCCGCGATCCGCAGGGCGCACTCGACCACGAGCAGCAGGAACGCGATGTAGTACAGGATCAGCGTGGGGTAGAGCGCGGGCAGGCGCTGGCTCATGCCCACCAGGGAGAGCACCACCAGGATGACCGAGGCGATCAGCACCACCATGTGCGCCGTGCCGAAGGCCCCGGGGCGGCCCTTGCGCGCCAGGTAGGCGGCGCCCAGGGCGAAGAGGATGGGGAACAGCAGCTGCCCGGTGAGCGTGATGCCGTCCTGGACGTAGGGGTAGATCCCCATGGCCTGGACGGCCGCGGTGACCACGAGCAGGAGCGGGGCGACGATCGACTTCATGACACACCAGTCTAGGCGTGGCGCGCCGCGGGCGACGCCGCCGGGGAGGGCGCGACCGCGGGTCACGGCGGGGCTCCGGGAGGCGCGGAGAAGGCCCACCAAACCGCCCGGGACGTTGGACAACACCGTGCCGAGAATCCATTAGGTCACAGAAGCATGCTGTATTTCCGCAGGTCAGGGTGGGGTTCTGCGACATGCGCCACAGCCACCCAAATCCGCAACCTCGATACCAGATTGCCCTAGGATTCGGGTATGGCTACCACCCAGACACCCGCCGGGATCGACGGTCCGGCGTCCGAGGCACTCCTGAAGATGGGCCGGTTCTTCTCCCGCTGGGACGAGACCCCGGACGGTCGCGCCGTGTTCCGCGAGGGTGGCCGCGCGGGGGACGCGTTCTACCGCAACCGCTGGAGCCACGACAAGGTGGTCCGCTCGACCCACGGCGTGAACTGCACGGGCTCGTGCTCGTGGAAGGTGTACGTCAAGGACGGCATCATCACGTGGGAGGCGCAGGAGACGGACTACCCCACGGTGGGCCCGGACCGCCCGGAGTACGAGCCCCGGGGCTGCCCGCGCGGTGCGGCGTTCTCCTGGTACACGTACTCGCCCACCCGGGTGCGCTACCCGTACGTGCGCGGCGTGCTGCTGGAGATGTACCGCGAGGCCAAGCGGATCCACGAGGATCCCGTGAAGGCGTGGGAGTCGATCGTCAACGACCCCGTGAAGCGCCGGGAGTTCCAGCAGGCCCGCGGCAAGGGCGGTCTGGTGCGCGCCTCGTGGCAGGAGGCCGTGGAGATGACCGCGGCCGCGCACGTGCACACCATTGAGAAGTACGGTCCGGACCGCTGCACCGGCTTCTCCCCGATCCCGGCGATGTCCATGGTCTCCCACGCCGCCGGGGCGCGCTTCATCAACCTCATCGGCGGGGTGATGAACAGCTTCTACGACTGGTACGCGGACCTTCCCGTGGCCTCCCCCCAGGTCTTCGGGGACCAGACGGACGTGCCCGAGTCCGGCGACTGGTGGGACGCCACGTACCTGATGATGTGGGGCTCCAACATCCCGGTGACCCGCACGCCGGACGCCCACTGGCTCTCGGAGGTGCGCTACCGGGGCACCAAGGTGGTCTCGGTGAGCCCGGACTACGCGGACAACACCAAGTTCGCGGACGAGTGGCTGCCCGCGCAGGCCGGCACGGACGCCGCGCTCGCCATGGCCATGGGCCACGTGATCCTCAAGGAGAACTTCGTGGACCGCCGGGTGCGGTTCTTCGAGGAGTACGTCCTGCAGTACACGGACCTCCCGTTCCTGGTCTCGCTCGAGCAGCGCGCGGACGGCACGGTGGTCCCGGACAAGTTCGTCACGGCGCAGGACCTCGCGGCCGCGGGGGACGACGACGCCGCGGCGCAGGCCGATCCCGGCTTCAAGACGGTGCTGCTGGACCGGCACACCCACCGCGCGGTGGTGCCGAACGGCTCCATGGGCTTCCGCTACAACGAGCAGGACGAGGGCCGCTGGAACCTGGACCTGGGGGACACGCTGCCGGCACTGTCCGTCGCGGACTCGGCGGGCTACGAGGGCGGCACGTCCACCCTGGAGCTGCCCGCGTTCACGGACCCCACGGGCGTGGGCTCCGTGATCCACCGCGGCGTTCCCGTCACCACGGTGGCCGGGCGCACCGTGACCACGGTCTTCGACATCATGCTCGCGCAGTACGGCGTGGGCCGGGACGGGCTGCCGGGGCAGTGGTCCGCGGGGCTCGACGACGCCCTCACGCCCTACACACCGGCGTGGCAGGAGGAGGTCACCTCCGTCCCGGCGGAGGCCGTGATCCGCACGGCGCGCGAGTTCGCGGCGAACGCGGAGAAGTCCCACGGCCGCTCCATGATCATCCTGGGCGCGGGCATCTGCCAGTGGTACCACGGGGACACCACCTACCGGGCGATCCTGGCCATGCTCATGCTGTGCGGCTGCCAGGGCCGCAACGGTGGCGGCTGGGCGCACTACGTGGGGCAGGAGAAGGCGCGGCCCATCACCGGCTGGGCCGCCATGGCCTCGGCCAACGACTGGGTCCGCCCGCCGCGCTTCATGATCGGCACCGCGTTCTGGTACATGCACACGGACCAGTGGCGCTCGGACGGCTACTCCTCCGACTCGCTGCAGTCCCCGCTCGCGGACGGGCACCTGAAGAACATGCACACCGCGGACGTCGTGGCGCAGTCCACGCGCCTGGGGTGGATGCCGTTCTACCCGCAGTTCCACGAGAACTCGCTGGACGTCGCGGACGCCGCGATCGCCGGTGTGGAACGCGGCGAGGCGGCGTCGGAACCCGAGTGGATCGCGCAGAAGCTGAAGTCCGGGGAACTGAACTTCGCCGTGGAGGACCCGGACGCGCCGGAGAACTGGCCGCGCACGCTCGTGCTGTGGCGCTCCAACCTCTTCGGCTCCTCCGCGAAGGGCGAGGAGTACTTCCTCAAGCACCTGCTGGGCACCCACAACAGCGTGCGCGGTGAGGACCACACGGACGCCCGCCCGCGGGACGTGCGCTGGCGGGACGAGGCGCCGGAGGGGAAGCTGGACCTGTTGGTCTCCGCGGACTTCCGCATGACGTCCTCCACGCTGCTCAGCGACGTCGTCTTCCCTGCCGCCACGTGGTACGAGAAGTACGACCTCTCCTCCACGGACATGCACCCCTTCGTGCACGCCTTCACCCCGGCCATCACCCCGCCGTGGGAGGCCAAGACGGACTGGAAGATGTTCCAGCTGCTCGCGGACGAGGTCTCCCGGCTCTCGGCGGGCCACCTGGACACCCGGCGGGACGTCGTCGCCACCGCCCTGCAGCACGACACCCCCGGTGAGATCGCCCAGCCGGGCGGGCACGTGCCCGAGTGGAAGGGCACGGACGTGCCCGCGGTGCCGGGGAAGAACCTGCCGCCCATGAAGATCGTGGAGCGCGACTACACGGCCATCGGGGACAAGTTCGTGGCCCTCGGCCCGCTCGCGGACACGCTCGGGCTGACCACCAAGAACGTCACGTTCGACGTCTCCGAGGCCGTGGACCGGCTCGGGCGTCTGCACGGCGTGTACGACTCAGGGCCCGCCGAGGGCAGGCCCGCGCTGGACTCGGACGCCCGCATGGCCGAGGCGATCCTCACGCTGTCCGGGACCACCAACGGATCGCTCGCGACCCAGGGCTTCGAAACCCTTGAGAAGCGCGTGGGCAAGCCGCTCTCGGACCTCTCCCGCGGCTCCGAGGAGAAGATCATCTCCTTCAAGGAGACCCAGCAGGGCCCGGTGCCGGTGATCACCTCCCCGGAGTGGTCCGGGTCCGAGACCGGTGGGCGCCGGTACGCGCCGTTCACGGTCAACATCGAGCGGCTCAAGCCGTTCCACACGCTGACCGGGCGCATGCACTTCTTCCTGGACCACGACTGGCTCAAGGACATGGGCGAGATGCTGCCCGTCTACCGCCCGCCGCTGGACATGCACCGGCTGTTCGGGGAGCCGCAGCTCGGGGACAAGGGGGAGCTGTCCATCGCGGTGCGCTACCTCACACCCCACAACAAGTGGTCCATCCACTCGGAGTACCAGGACAACCTGTTCATGCTCTCGCTCTCCCGCGGCGGCACGAACGTGTGGATGGCGCCCCAGGACGCCCAGGCCATCGAGGTCAAGGACAACGACTGGGTCGAGTGCGTCAACACCAACGGGGTCTTCGTGGGCCGCGCGATCGTCTCCCACCGCATGCCCGCGGGGGTGGTGTACGTGCACCACGCGCAGGAGCGCACGATCGACGTCCCCAAGTCCGAGACCACGGGAAAGCGCGGCGGCATCCACAACTCCGTCACCCGCATCCTCGTGAAACCCACCCACATGATCGGTGGCTACGCCCACCTGTCCTGGGCCTTCAACTACATGGGGCCCACCGGAAACCAGCGGGACATCGTGTCCGTGGTCCGCAAGCGTTCGCAGGAGGTTCAGTACTGATGCGTGTGATGTCGCAAGTCGCCATGGTGATGACGCTGGACAAGTGCATCGGCTGCCACACGTGCTCGGTCACGTGCAAGCAGGCGTGGACCAACAGGGCCGGCACCGAGTACGCGTGGTTCAACAACGTGGAGACCCGCCCCGGGCAGGGCTACCCGCGCCGCTACGAGGACCAGGACCGCTGGAAGGGCGGCTGGGAGCTGAACCGGCGCGGCAACCTGAAGCTGAAGTCCGGCGGGCGGCTGAAGAAGCTCGCCCAGCTCTTCGCGTCCCCGGTGCAGCCGGAGCTGAAGGACTACTACGAGCCGTGGACGTACGACTACCAGAACCTGGTCAACGCCCCGGCCGGTGACGACTTCCCGGTGGCCCGTCCCAAGTCCCTGATCACGGGCAAGGACACCAAGATCGAGTGGTCCGCGAACTGGGACGATGACCTCGGTGGCGCCACGGAGATGGGTCACCTGGACCCGGTGGTCGAGAAGCTGCGCAGCGAGGCGAACGAGCGCATCAAGTTCGAGTACGAGCAGACGTTCATGTTCTACCTGCCGCGGTTGTGCGAGCACTGCCTCAACCCGTCCTGCATGGCCTCGTGCCCGTCCGGCGCCATCTACAAGCGCACCGAGGACGGGATCGTGCTCGTGGACCAGGACCGGTGCCGCGGGTGGCGCCAGTGCGTGACCGGGTGCCCGTACAAGAAGATCTACTACAACCACAAGTCCGGCAAGGCCGAGAAGTGCACGTTCTGCTACCCCCGCATCGAGGTAGGCATCCCCACGGTGTGCGCGGAGACGTGCGTAGGGCGCATGCGCTACATCGGCATCTTCCTGTACGACGCCGACAAGGTCACCCAGGCGGCCGCGAGGCCCAACGAGCAGGACCTCTACGAGGCCCAATTGGACCTCATGCTGGACCCCAGCGACCCCGAGGTGATCGACGCCGCTCGCCGGGACGGGATTCCCGAGGACTGGCTCGAGGCGGCCCGCAAGTCGCCTGTGTACGCACTCGCCAAGACCCTGCGCGTGGCCCTGCCGCTGCACCCCGAGTACCGCACCATGCCCATGGTCTGGTACGTCCCGCCGCTGTCGCCCATCGTGGACCTGCTCAAGGAACAGGGCCACGACGGCGAGGACCCGGACAACCTGTTCGGCGCCATCGAGTCCCTGCGGATCCCGGTGGAGTACCTCGCAGAACTGTTCACCGCGGGGGACACCGAGCTGGTCACCCACGTGCTGCGCAAGCTCGCCGCGATGCGCGCCTACATGCGCAACGTCACGCTCGGGGACGAACCGGACGAGTCGATCGCCCAGGCCGTGGGGATGACGGGTTCCGAGATCCGCCAGATGTACCGGCTCATGGCGATCGCCAAGTACGACGAGCGCTACGTGATCCCCGCCGCCCACGTGGAGGACGCCCACAACCTCGAGGAGATCGGGTGTTCCCTGGACGTGGACGGCGGCCCGGGCATGGGTCAGACCGGCGTGTTCGGTGAGGCCTCCGGCCGACCCATGCCGGTCGCCGTCGAGAACTTCGCAGCCTTGCGGGCACGGCAGACGGGCGAGGACCCCACGGGCAATGACCAGTTGGCCGGTCGCGTGAACCTGCTCAACTGGGACGGCAACGGCACCCCCGCGGGATTGTTCCCGGCGCAACCGGAGCGAGATGCGGCGTCGCTCGCGGCGACCTCTGACAACCCGGGTTCGCGACCGGACCAGGGCACCGCCGGGGCGAGCGGGGGCCGGTGATGGGGCTGCTGTCGAGCCTTCTGGGCAGGGCCGGGAAGGGGACCGTGGAGGTGCCCGGGTACCGGGACCGCAGCCCGCAGCGTTCCGCGGTGATCCGCCAATCGGCGGCCCTGCTGCTGAGCTACCCGCGCCCCGAGGTGATCGAGCAGCTGCCCCTCGTGGAACGGGCGCTGACCGAGGTGGGCGTGGACCCCGAGCAGGTGGCGCCCCTGATCCGGTGGCTGCGGGAATCGGACCTGCGGGAGATCCAGGGCGACTACGTCCAGGAGTTCGACCTGTCCCGGCGCCACAGCCTGCACCTGACCTATTGGACGGACGGTGACACGCGCCGTCGCGGTGAGGCCCTGTCCGCGTTCAAACAGGTCTACCGCGCGCACGGGTGCGAGTTCGGGGACGAGGAACTGCCGGACCACTTGCCTGTGGTGCTCGAATTCGCCGCGCGGGTCTCCGGCAAGGACGGTTTCGAGCTGTTGCAGCGCTACCGCCCGTCCCTGGAGCTGTTGCGCCTGGCGTTGATCCGGGACGACCTGCCCCAGGCGTGCGCCGTGGAACTCGTGTGCTCCACGCTTCCCGGGCCGTCGCCCGAGGACGAGTCCGCCGTGGCCCGGATGGCCGGTTACGGACCGCCTACCGAGGCCGTGGGCCTGGACGCCTACGACCCCCGCCTGCTGACCATGACCGGAGGAAACCAGTGAACGTGATCGACACCCTCTTGTGGGGGATCCTGCCGTACATGGTCATGCTGACCCTCGTGGGAGGGCTGATCTGGCGGTACAAGTACGACCAGTTCGGGTGGACCACGCGCTCGTCCCAGCTCTACGAGTCCCGGTTGCTGCGCATCGCCTCGCCGCTGTTCCACTTCGGCATCCTGGCCGTGCTCGTGGGGCACATCATGGGGCTCGTGATCCCCAAGTCGTGGACGGAGGCGGCGGGTCTGTCCCAGCACGCCTACCACTTCCTGGCGCTGTCCATCGGTTCGGTCGCCGGTGTGGGAACGCTCGTGGGCATCGTGATGCTCATCGTGCGCCGCCGCCGGACCGGGCCCGTGTTCATGGCCACCACGGCGAACGACAAGTTCATGTACGTGATGCTGCTCGGCGCGATCCTGGCCGGTCTGGCCACCACGGTGCTGTCCGTGTTCGACCCGGCCACCGTGGACTACCGCGAAACGGTGTCGCCGTGGTTCCGGTCCCTGTGGATCCTGCAACCGGACGTGGGGGCCATGGCCGCCGCCTCCACGAGCTTCCACGTGCACGTGCTGTGGGGCATGGCTCTGTTCGCGGTGTGGCCGTTCACCCGCCTGGTCCACGCCTTCACGGCGCCGCTGCACTACCTCTTCCGCCCGTACATCGTCTACCGCTCGCGGGGTAACGCTCCGCGTGCCGGTTCCGTGAACTACCGCCGCGGTTGGGAGCCCATCAGCACCCAGGACCGCGCCAGTTCACGACGCCGCACGCGGCCCCCGCGCGAACGCTCCGGTTCCACGCGCGTCAAGTAACCCGGCCCCTTCCCGCCCCACCCCTGAGGAGAGTCATGTCCGCCGTCCCCGCCGCTGAGGCCGCACCGAACCTGAAACAGGGCCAGTTCAGGAACCTCATCCTGGCCACGTTGGCGTCCACCGTGGGTTTCTGGGCGTGGACCATCGTGGGGCCCCTGTCCAAGCGCTACGCGAACGACATGCACCTGAGCCCCGGGCAGACCGCGATCCTCGTGGCCATGCCGATCTTCGTGGGCTCGATCGCCCGGGTTCCCGTGGGTGCGCTCACCGACAAGTTCGGCGGGCGGCTCATGTTCACCGTCATCCTGGGGATCACCGCACCGCTCGTGCTGCTCACGGGTGTGGTGGGTCAGCTCAACAACTTCCCGCTGCTAGTGGTCGTGGCGTTCTTCCTGGGGATCGCGGGCACCGTGTTCGCGATCGGTATCCCGTTCTGTTCCGCGTGGTACGAGTCCCACCGCAAGGGCTTCGCCACGGGCGTGTTCGGTGCGGGCATGGTGGGTACTGCGGTCTCCGCGTTCTTCACCCCGCGCCTGGTCGCCGCGACCGGGTACTTCCTGACCCACGTGATCGTGGCCGTCATCGTGGCCGTGAGCGCCCTGCTGTGCTGGTTGCTGCTGCGCGACTCGCCCGCCCGCGCCGGGGTCGTGGCGGAACCGGCCATGCCCAAGCTCAAGGCCGCGTTCAAGCTCAAGGTCACGTGGCAGCTGTGCTTCCTCTACGCGGTGGTCTTCGGTGCGTTCGTGGCCTTCTCCAACTACCTGCCCACGTACCTGGCCAACGTGTACTCGTACGATCCCACCGCGGCCGGCACGCGCACCGCGGGCTTTGCGCTCGCCGCCGTGATCGCACGCCCCGTGGGCGGTACCCTCGCGGACCGCTTCGGTCCCAAGATCATCACCCTGCTCTCGTTCGGCGCCACGATCGTGCTCGCGATGCTCGTGGCCCTCCAGCCCAGCGGTGAACACGTCTACGGTCCGCTGTTCCTGCTCATGGCCCTGTTCCTGGGCCTCGGCACCGGCGGTGTGTTCGGCTGGGTGGGTCGGGCGACCCCCGCCAAGAACGTGGGCACCGTGGGCGGGATCATCGCCGCGGCCGGCGGTCTGGGCGGCTACTTCCCGCCCCTGGTCATGGGTGCCACCTACGACCCCGAGAGCAACTCCTACTTCGTGGGGCTCACCCTGCTCGCGGTGTTCTGCCTTGCCGCGTTCCTGCTGGCACTGGTGGTCCGGCACGGGGGGCGCAAGGCCGAGAAGTGAGGTTGGCGGCGTCGTCGTCCGAGGCATGGACGACGACGCCGCTGTCACCCCTCCGAACGGGCGCGTAGCGCGTGCTGCACGAGCGCCATGCACTCCTCGGGGGAGTAGTGCAGCTGCCCGGCCACCTCGTCGAGGTACCGGGCGGCGGCGCGTGCCGCGGCGGCGTCGCGGTCGTCCCGGCCCTGCGCGATGAACGTGCCCTTGCGCCCGCGTGTCTCGATCACGCCGTGGGTCTCCATCTCCCGGTAGGCCTTGGCCACGGTGCCCGCGGACAGCCCCAGCTCGGACGCGAGCGCGCGCACCGGTGGGATGCGGTCACCCACCATGAGTTCCCCGGAGGAGACGTCCCGCAGGACGCATTCCACGAGCTGTTCGTACACCGGTGTGGAAGCGGCGGGATCCACCGTGAACATGCCTTGTCCCCTTCGATCGACTCCCCTCATGGTAGGTGGCCTACCGCTGAAAAAGGTGGGATGGGTGTCCGCCCCGACACGTAGGATGATGGGGTGTCCGAGCACCCAGAACTTCCCGTCCCCGCCGCGGCTCCGGCCGATCCCCGGGCCGTGCAACGCTTCGTCGATCACGCCCTGGGCCGGGCGCGCGTACTCGGACGCGACCTGCCCGCCCCGGGTGAGGGCGCCACGCGTGAACTGTGGCGCGAGCTGAGCGCACTGGGCCGCATGGACCTCGCGTACGCGAGGATCATCGAACCCCACCTGGACGCTCTGGCCATCCTGCGCCAGGCGGGCCGCACCGACCTGATCACCGACCGCGACACGTGGGGCGTGTGGGCCGCGGAGGGGTCGGGCGAGCCGTTGCTGGCCACGCCGTCGGCCGCTGCGCGCGCAGCCGATGACGACGCCGCCGACGGTCCGCACTGGACCCTGACCGGGACCAAGCCCTGGTGCTCGCTCGCGGGTTCCGTCTCACGCGCCGTCGTGACCGCGCACGTCACCGACGAGGTCGGGGAACCCACGGGACACCGTCGGGCGTTCGTCGTGGCCACGGACCACCCGGGATTCCGGCCCGAAGCCGCCGCGGGGTGGACGTCCCGCGGTCTCGCCGAGGTCGTCACGGTACCCGTCCGTTTCGAGGGCGTTCCGGCGCAACCGCTCGGCGCGGACGAGTGGTACCTGACCCGCCCGGGCTTCGCGTGGGGCGGGATGGGCGTGGCGGCCGTGTGGCTCGGCGGCGCACAGTCCGTCGCGGATCTGCTGTGGTGCAAACTCGTGCGCCCCGCACGCCCCGTCGACGACGCCGCTCGCACCGCCCTCGGGCAGCTCGACCTCACGCTCGGCGCGGCTCAGGCCGTCCTGGACCGTGCGGCCGCGGCGGTGGACCGCGGCGAGGCCACGGGTGAGCACGGCGCCGCATGGGCGTTGCGCGTGCGCCGCACGGTGGCCGACGCCGCCGACACCGTGATCCGCGTGGTCTCCCGCGCCACCGGGCCCGGTCCGCTCACGGGGGACCCCGCACACGTGCGGCGGGTCGAGTCCCTGCAGGTCTACATCCGCCAGGACCACGCCGAGCGGGACACCGCCGTCCTCGGACGCACCCTGCTAGAGCTGGTCCAGGATGGGTCGGAGGAGACCCCGTGGTGAGCTTCGACCACCGTGATCCGGGCACGCCCGAGGCCGACTGGGCCCGCTGCGGCGCTCTGCACCGCGCCCCCGAGGTGGACCTGACCGGCGTGGACCGGGTCGTCGTGTTCGCGGCCCACCCGGACGACGAGACCCTGGGGGCCGGCGGCACCGTGCACCGGCTCGCGGACGCGGGAGCGGATGTGCGGGTGGTCGTGGCGACCCTGGGGGAGAACTCCCACCCGGATTCACCGACCCACACGCCCGAACGATTGGCCGCATTGCGCCACGAAGAGCTCGCCGCCGCGGTGCACACCCTGACCAGCACGGACACCGCGCCGGAGTACCTCGAGCTGCCCGACGGCGACCTGACCGAGGATGAACTGTCCGAGCCGGTGGCCCGTCATCTCGAATGGCTCGAGCAGGGGGAGCAGCCGTTGGTGATCGTCACGTGGGAGGAAGACGGGCACACCGACCACGAGGTCCTGGCCCGCACGGTCGTCGCGGCCGCCGGCGCGTGGGGGGTGCGCTGCCTGCAGTACCCCGTGTGGTTCTGGCACTGGGGTTCCCCCACGCGCCTGCCGCGCGGGCTCGTGCGGGTCCCACTCGACGACGCCGCTCGCGCCGCCAAGCGCTCTGCCCTGGCCCACCACGTGACCCAGGTGCAGCCGCTGTCCGACCGGCGGGGGGACGAAGTGCTCCTAGGCCCCCACGTGCTCGAACACTTCGATCGTTCGGTCGAGTTCTTCGTGCTCGGCACGCCCGATCAGCGGACCGTGTTCGACCGTGTGCACACCGCGAGCGCGGACCCCTGGGCCGTGGACACCTCGTGGTACGAGCAGCGCAAGCGGGACGTGCTACTCGCGTGCCTGCCGCGAGAGCATTACGGCAGCGTCCTGGATCTGGGGTGCTCCACGGGCGCCCTCACGGTGGAACTGGCCCGGCGCGCGCGTTCCGTGACCGCGGTGGACGCAAGCGACGTCGCCCTGAGCGCCGCCCGCACCCGGCTCGAACGGAAGGGCGTGCCGAACGTGGAACTCGTCAGCGCCGTGCTGCCGCGCGACTGGGACGAGGACTGGTCCCCGCGAGAGCTAATCGTGGTGAGCGAAATGGGGTACTTCTGCTCGCCCGAGCAATGGCGCGAGCTGTTGCGGCGCTGCGTGGCGGCGCTCGCGGACGGCGGGCACCTCGTGCTGTGCCACTGGCGGCACCCGATCGCGGATTGGCCGCTCGACGGCGCGGACGTCCACCGCGAGGCTCGGCGCACTCCCGGGCTGCGCGGGGTGCTGAGCCACCGCGAAACCGATTTCGTGATCGAGGTCTTCGCGCCCGTTCCCGCGGGGGACACATGATCCGCCGGATCGCCGTGATCATCCCGGCGTGCAACGAAGAGGACCGCGTGGGCCGGTGCCTCGAGTCGGTCGCCGGTGCGATCGCGGGGCTGGGTCATGATCCGTCGTTCGCACGGTCCGAGTGGGCGTCCGCCGACGACGTCGCCGGGCCCGCTCCCGGCACGTCCCGAATCGATGCCATGCCGCCCTTGCGGGGGGCGCCGCGCGGTGTGGGGACGGGCGACGTCGAGGTCACGGTCGTGCTCGCCGCGGACGGCTGCACGGACCGGACGGTGGAACGCGCGCGCCAGGCGTGGGCGGTGTCGAACCGGGACGGTGGCCGAGCCCGACTGGAGATCGTTTCGGGGCAATGGCACAGCGCCGGGGGAACGCGCGCCGCGGCAGCCCGGCAGGCGCTCGCGGCGTCGGACCCGGAGTGGATCGCCTCCACGGACGCGGACACGATGGTGCCCGAGAACTGGCTGCGCTACCAGGTGCAGCGCGCGGGCGCCGGTGTGGATGGGATTCTCGGGACCGTGGAACCGGACCCGACGGAGTGCCCGCCACACGTGTACGAGCTGTGGCAGCGCGAACACACGCTGGTAGAGAGCCACCCGCACATCCACGCGGCGAACATGGGTGTGCGCGCCTCGTTCTACGAGCACACGGGCGGTTTCCCGCCCCTGGCGTGCAGCGAGGACGAAGCCCTGCTGGCTGCACTGCATCGAGTGGGCGCACGGGTCGAGGCCACGGACCGGATCCGTGCGGTGACGTCGGGGCGGCTCGAAGGACGTGCGGAGCTCGGGTTCGCGCATCACCTGCGGACGCTCTCACTGCCGCGGGAGGAATCGGAGTGGCGCGCGCCCGCTTCGCCCATCGCAAAAACGCTTGAAGGGCCTCCCTCTCCCGTGGCTAACGTAGAAACCATCAGCATCGTCAATCAGGAGGTATGCCATGAGTGAGAAGTCCATCACCGTCAGCCGTCTCATCGACGCCCCGGCGGAGGAGATCTTCGAGATCTTGACACTGCCCGCCAAACACCCCAGCCTGGACGCCTCCGGGACCGTCATCTCTGGCACGGACCAGCGCATCCAGAACGTCGGCGACGTCTTCGTGATGAACATGAACGCCGAGATGATGGGCGGGGACTACAAGACGGAGAACCACATCACCGGTCTGGACCCCAACAAGCTCATCGCGTGGAAGCCCTGCCCCGAGGGCACCTCCGTGGAGGACAACGGCTGGGAATGGGTGTACGAGCTGCAGCCCGAGGGCTCGGACTCCACCACCGTGACCCTCACCTACTCGTGGGAGCACGCCAACCCCAAGGTGACGAAGAAGATCAGCTTCCCGCTCTTCGGCGAGAAGGTTCTGGAGGAGTCCCTCGAGCGGCTCGCCTCCACCGTCGCCGGCTCCTGACACCCCACGGAGCGGTGCGCCCCGCGCCAGAATGACCGTTCGCCCGCGTCCTCCCGAGGGAGGACGCGGGCGTCGTCGTGTCCGGGTACGGTGCCGCCGCTTCCGCGTGACTCCCGCACGACGCCGCACGGAAACCTCGCGCGGGAGCGGCCCGGGCCCGGGCGCGCACCGGGCGTACCCTGGCCGAGGTCGTGCACGCATGGTACGGCCGGGCCTGGGAAGACGCAGCTGCCCAGGCAGGACAGTCGCAGCAGGAGGTGCACCCGGGTATGGGATCGTCACGCAGGGTGTGGGAGGGGTACGACAGGGGCAGTCCGGGATACAAGCGGATCCTCGTGGCCCTGTTGTGCGCCGGCGTGGCCACGTTCGCCCAGCTCTACTCCGTGCAGGGCGTACTGCCCATCATGGCCCAGGACCTCGACATCGACGCCGCCCAGGCTGCGCTCGCCGTCTCCACCGCCACGCTGGGTCTCGCCGTGGGGGTGATCCCGTGGTCGCTCGTCTCGGACCGCTGGGGACGACGCTGCGCCATGGTCGCCGCGATCAGCTGCGCCGCCGTCCTGGGCGTGCTCATCAACTTCATGCCCACGTTCGAATCCCTCGTGGGCCTACGGTTCCTGGAGGGCGTGGCTCTGGGCGGGATTCCCGCGGTGGCCATGGCGTACCTCGCGGAAGAGGTCAATCCGCGCTACGGGGCCGTGGCAGCCGGGACCTACATCTCCGGGACGAGTCTGGGAGGGCTCTCCGGGCGCATCGTGGCCGCCCCGCTCGCGGACTTCTTCGGTTGGCGCGTGGGGACGAGCGTCGTCGCGCTGATCGCCGCCGCCGCGGCCGTGACTTTCATCCTGTTGATCCCGCGTCAGCGCGGTTTCACGCCCCAGCCCGTGCGGCTCACGGGGGAGCAGGGGATGATCGCGCACCTGTGGGTCAACCTCAAGGACGTGCGCCTGGTAACCCTCTACCTGCAGGGGTTCCTGCTCATGGGTGGTTTCGTGGCGGTGTACAACTACATCGGTTTCCACCTGGGGGATGAACCGTTCAACGTGCCCCAGAGCGTGGTGTCCCTGCTGTTCCTGGCCTATCTCTCCGGGACGTGGTCCTCCGCGCGGGCGGGAAGCCTCGCCGATCGCTTCGGCCGCCGCCCCGTGTTGATCGCCGCGGCCCTGATCATGCTGGGCGGTCTGCTGCTCACGGTCGTCCCGTGGCTGCCGGTGATCGTCGCGGGGCTGCTGGTGTTCACCGCCGGATTCTTCGCGGCGCACTCCGTGGCCAACGGATGGGTTCCCGCCATGGCCACCGAGGGGCGGGCCCAGGCGTCCTCCCTCTACACGCTCTTCTACTACGGCGGCTCCTCCGCGCTGGGGTACGCCGCCGGCATCGCGTTCACGGGCGCGGGCTGGGGCGGGGCGGCCCTGTGCATCGGTGCGTTGATCGTGATCGCGATCGTCCTGGCCGCCATCTTCCTGCCACGCCGCCCGGTGGTACCCAGCGGGAACTGAGGTATGCCGCCGGGTAACGTACGACGGAACCCGAGCAGCGTCGTCGTGTGATACCCACCGGGTGGTGAATCGCGCGGCCCGGGGCCCTGGGCCTACGCTGGACGTAACCCGGAACACGTCCGATGGGCCCGCACGTTCCGCGGGCGAACCCCGGTCCGCCGCGGCGGTGCCAGCAAGGAGACCCAGTCATGAGCCAGATCCTCATCCGTCACCTCTTCGGACCCGGCCCCACCAACCCGTATCCGGAAGCCACCGAGGCGCTGGCACGGCCGCTGCTGGGCCACCTCGATCCGCAGTTCCTGGAGATCATGGACAGTGCATGCGACGGTCTGCGCGCGGTGTGGGGCACCGAGAACCGCCGTACGCTTCCGCTCTCCGCGACCGGTTCGGCCGGGATGGAAGCGGCGTTCGTGAACTTCGTGAACCCGGGGGACCCCGTGGTGATCGCGGTCAACGGCCTGTTCGGGGAGCGCATGTGCGACGTCGCCGAGCGGTGCGGTGCCGAGGTCACCCGCGTGGACTTCCCGTTCGGTGAACCGGTGGACCCCGAGAAGGTCGCCGCGGCCCACCCCTCGCCCAAGATCATCGCGGCGGTGCACGCGGAGACTTCCACGGGCGTGCGCTCGGACATCGCCGCCCTGGGCCGGATCAAGGGTGACGCCCTGCTGCTCGTGGACGCCGTGACCTCGATCGGCGGCATAGAGCTCAAGGCAGACGAGTGGGGCATCGACATCGGCTACGCCGGGACCCAGAAATGCCTGGGTGTGGCTCCGGGGCTCGCGCCGTTCACGGTGTCCGAGCGCGCGTGGCAGCGCCGGGTCGAGAAGCCGCGCTCGTGGTACCTGGACCTCGGCATGCTGGGCGGTTACGTGGGGGAGGCCTCCGGTTCCAGCCGCACCTACCACCACACCGCGCCCGTGGCGATGGTCGCATCCCTCGAGGCGGGTCTGCGCCGAGTCCTCGACGAGGGGCTCGACGCCGTTCGCGAGCGTCACGAGGCCGCCGGCCGCGCGCTGCAGGACGGTTTGGAGGCCATGGGCCTGGAACTGTTCGCGGCGCAGGGACACCGCTTGCCGGAACTGACCACGGTCAAGGTGCCAGAGGGCGTGGACTCGGCCGCGGTGCGCAGGGAACTGCTCGAGAAGTACGACATCGAGGTCGGCGCCGGTGTGAAGGAATACGCGAACACGGTGTGGCGCATCGGGCTCATGGGTCCGAATGCTGCCCCGGAGTCGGTCACACTGATCCTGGGTGCGCTGCGGGAGGTGCTGGGCCGGTAACGGGCGCTACCCGCGCTGGACAAGGGGGGCATCTGTGCTGCGATAAGAGGCGAAATCGGGGCTCTGGTGTGCGCGGCGCAGCATAAGTGGTGTGCGCACCCGCCGACGCTCTCATCCGCAGGCACCCTCGCCGGTCCGACACCACCCCCACGGACAGCGGTCCACCGCACACGGCCCCCAACGACACAGTGGGCCCCGCCGGATCCGGCGAGGCCCACTGTGCATCTGTGCAAAGAGGGGATCAGATGCTCAATTGCTCCTTGATCGCACCCACGAAGGCCTCCAGGTCACCGGGGTCGCGGGAAGTGATCAAGGTCCACTCCTTGGCGGGGCACACCTTGACCTCCTGGTCCACCCAGTTGCCGCCAGCGTTGACGATGTCGGTCTTCACTGACGGGTAGGACGTCAAGGTCTTTCCGTCCACCAGGCCGGTCTCCACGAGCAGCCACGGGCCGTGGCACAAGGCGGCCACTGGGCGGCCGGAGGACGCGAAGGCCTTGGCGGTCTCCTGTGCGTCCTGGTCCAAGCGCAGGGCGTCTGCGTTGAGAGTCCCGCCGGGCAGCAGCAGCAGGTCGTACTCGGACTCGTTGACGCAGGAGATGGTCTGGTCTACGGGGAAGGTCTCTCCCCGGTCCCAGTCGCCCACGAGGGACTTCACCTCGCCGGTCTCGGGGGCGGCCACCGTAACCTCCGCCCCGTCAGCCCGCAACTTCTCCAGGGGGACCTTCAATTCGTCCTGCTCCACGCCCTGGTTGGTCACCAGAACGAGAATCTTCTTGCCGGATAGTTCAGCCATTGTCGAGAGTCCTTTCTCTTGGGTCGTGGTTCCACTGTGGCGCCGCGGCACTTTCCCTGGCAAGGGCGCCCCCGCTGGTTCCGCTGTCAGCGACACGATCACGACGCCGCCGCGCGGCGTGTGCTGCGTGCACCCAGTGTCCCCCTCACGCGAAGGGGTGCGACGCCCGGTCCAGTGCGGCGATGTCGTCCGCGCCCAGGTGCAGTGCGGGCGCCGCCACCAGCGAGGACAGCTGCGCGGCGGAGGATGCGGAAGCAATGGGTGCGGTGACGCCCTTGGCGAGCAGCCATGCGAGGGCCACGGTGGCCGGCTCGGCGCGGTGCCTGTCCGCCACGGAGACCAGTTCCTCCACAACCGCGAAACCCTCGGGGGAGACGTACTCCCGGGCCATCTGCTCGCGGGCCGCTCCTTCGAGGTCCTCGGTGGTGCGGTACTTGCCCGTGAGGAAGCCGGAGGCCAGGGCGAAGTAGGGGAACACGGCAGCGTCGTACTCCTGGGCGATCGCGGCGTAGTCCCGCTCGAAATCGCGGCGGTGCACCAGGTTGTAGTGCGGCTGGATGGCCGCGGGCACCGCCATGCCGCGCTCGCGGGCCACCGTGAAGAACTCGCGCATGCGCTGCGGCGAGTAGTTGGACAGCCCTACCGCGTGCACGCGCCCGGAGTCCACGAGCTCGTGAAAGGTTTCCACTTGCTGCTCGATGGGCGTGTCCGCATCGTCGTAGTGCGCGTAGTAGAGGTCCACGTAGCCGGTCTGCAACCGGTCGAGGGACGCCTCGAGAGAAGCCACCACGGTGTCGTGGGCCAGGCCGCGGAACTGCGGGTGCGCACCTGTCTTGGTTGCGAGCACCACGGAGTCACGGTTGCCGCGCGCCGCGAACCAGCGTCCCAGGACCGTCTCGGACTCCCCGCCCTCGTGGCCCTTGGCCCACACGGAGTACATGTCCGCGGTGTCCACGAAGTTTCCGCCCGCGGCCACGAAGGTGTCCAGGACATCGAAGGACTGCTGCTCGTCGCTCGTCCACCCGAACGTATTCCCGCCCAGGTTCAGCCGGAAGATCTCCTGCTCGATCCCGGCGATCCGTGCGGTGGTGGGTGCGTGCTGGCTCATGAGAACCTCCTGCGGTGGTGTGGTGGCCGGTCGGGGCCTTTTCCCCGGCGACTGTAGCAAGCCGACATTACGGGGCGGGTAGTGTCAGACGACGCCCGGCGCGGGGGCCTGCGCGACCTGGATGAGAGTGCCCCAGGGGTCCTCGAAGCGCAGCACGGCGCCGTCGTGGCGGGTGGCCACGCGGTGGTCCGTGAGGCGCTCCTCCAGCGCGGCGATGTCCTCGCCGGTGGGGAGGTCGATGTTGACCTGGCCCAGGCCCAGGGACGCGGCGCGCGGACCGGCGCCCGCGCTGTTCCACGTGTTCAGAGCGATGTGGTGGTGGTAGCCGCCGGCGGAGATGAACAGGGCGGACCCGGCATCGCTCATCACCTCGAAGCCGAGCGTGTCCACGTAGAACTCGCGCCCGGTGGGAATGTCGCCCACCTGCAGGTGGACGTGACCCAGCGTGGAGGCCGGTGCCGTGGTCGGCTGTGGCGCCTCCAGGGACAAATTCGTGCGCAGGAACTCGTTCGGGTCCAGATAGTTGGAGGCCAGGCTGAGCAGGCCGTTCGCCTCGCGCTGCCAGGTCTCCCGGGGGCGGTCCGCGTAGAGCTCCACGCCGTTGCCCTCGGGATCCGTGAAGTAGAACGCCTGGCTGTAGAGGTGGTCCGCGGAGCCCGTGAAAGTGCCCGGTGCGAAACGGGCCATTGAGGCCAGCGCGCGGGCCAGGGCGGCGTCGTCGTCGAAGAGCACGGCGGTGTGGAACAGGCCCGCCTGGTTCGGGCGCCAGGACGGCAGGTCCGTGACGCGGCGCAGGCGCACGACCACGCGGCCGTCGTGGCCCAGTACGGCGGTCTCCCCAGAGTGCTGCAGCACGTCCAGGGTCACGCCGGTGGCGTAGTAGGCGATCATCCCGTCCAGGTCCTTCACGAGCAGCTCCACGGCGCCCATGGTGGTGCCGTCGGAGAGCAGGTCGTCCGCCGGGCGGCGGCGCAGGCTGCAGGGATCGGGGCGCTGGGTGAGCAGGGACACGGGAACCACTTCCTTGTCGGGGAACGGCCCAGGAGGCCGCCGGAATACTCAAAATATTACCTAAGAAATAGTTACTGCCGCAAGTAGATCCGGACAGAAACATGGACGCAAGGTCAACAAGCAGCCACCTTGTAATGAGCAATCACCACGTCGCCCCTCGGGCGGCCAACCGAACCTGACCACTCGGCCGAGCCCTGGTCGACGGGTCTGGGTGTGTCGAGCAGAAAGGGGGGGCAGACCCGTGGGGGAGTTTCTGGACCGGTACCCCGAGCAGTTCCTCGCCGCCTGCGGGCAGCACCTGGGCGTCCCGCGCTTGTGGCCGCGGGCATCGGCGAGGGGGCACCCGCCATCGGTCTGATGGTGCTGCTGGCGTGCGTCCCGGGCTTCGGGGTCCGCTCCTCGGTCGCGGGCCTCGTGGCCTGTGCGGTGCTCCCGGCTCTACGGGTCTTCACCGTGGGGCGGGAACCCCCGCGGTGGGTGGTCAGCCGCCCTGCTCCTGGATGATCGCGATCTTCTGCCACACCTTCCGCGCCATGTCCGACGTGAGGGCCTCGATGCCCTCCACGGCGTCCAGAACGTCTCCGTCCGTGGTGTCCTCTGCGAACAGTGCGGCGGTCTTGCCCACGAGCGAGAGCATCTCCGTGCAGTAGTCCAGGTACTGGGTCATCTGCGCGCGCGTCAGTGCCGGTTCGTCCTCCCGCGCGTCCTCGGTGTAGACCCTGGCGGCGGGCAGGCGCTCCGGGACCTTCACGAGCTGGTGCATGTCGATCACGTGGGCGAGCGAGCGCAACCGGTGCACCACGCGCAGCACGCGGGCGCGCTCCATCCGCAGGGGCACGGCCAGGAGGAAGAAGACGGCGATCCCCGCGAAGACGAGGTCGTTGACCACCGTCTCCAGCAGGGGCAGCCAGTCCACCGGGCCGAGGGCGTCCGGGTCCGCCCAGATGCTCAGCGCCGCCAGGGTGATGGCGGTGCCGAAGACGAGCAGCACCACCAGGACGCCCAGCCGGGACAGGGCGCGGGCGGTGCGGATCCGGCGCCGGCTGATGCCACCACCCTCGGTGACCTCGTCCACCAGAGCGATCAGCTAACCGCAGACCTCCCACAGGCTGCGCTGGGGGAAGCGGGAGTAGATCCTGCGCTGCAGGGCGGCCGCGGATGCGCGCACGGCCTGGTCGTCCAGGTGCTGGTAGCGGCTCTCGGGCGGTGGCCCGTCGTCGTGGTCATCGGGGCGGGCGGGAAGCGGGCGAGGGGAACGCATCCCAGCAGGGTACGCGAGCGCCGCCTTGTGCCCCGCGCGGCGGCGTGCATCAGGCCCGGAGAGGCTCCAGCTGGGCCTGCAGCTGGCGTTCCAGGTGTGCGGGCGACGCCGCCTGGAGACCCAGCGCGGCCGTCACCTGGGTGCCCAGCAGGAACGTGAGGAAACCGTCGGTCCACGTGGCGGGGTCCGCGGGGGTGGCGAGCTCGCCGTCCGCGCGGGCCTCGTCCAACCAGGCCAGCAGGCAGTCCCGCCACTGTGCCATGAAGCGCCGGTTGTGCGCGGCGAGGGTGGCGTCGTGGGCGGCCTCCTGCCAGAAGGCGAGGACCACACGGGCCTCGTCTAGGCGCTCGCCGTCCAGCGGCATGACCTCGCGGCTGAACACCTCCACGGCGGCGAGGCCGCGCAGCCCCGTGACGGCACCGGCCACGCGGCCGTTCGTCTGCTCGAACACGTGGGTGTAGGTGGCCTCCACCAGGTCCGCCTTGGTGGCGAAGTACGGCTTGAGTGCGCCGTTGGCGTAGCCGGCCTCGGCCGCCACCTGCCGCATGGTCATGGCCGCGGCGCCGTCCCGGGCGAGAATGCGCCACACGGCGTGCACGAGTTCTTCCCTGCGGGACGCGTGGTCCACCAGCTTGGGCATGGGGGTGCTCCTGGGTCGAGGGCGGTCTGGGGTGAGACTGCCATTCTTCCGGGGTATCGGTGCGCCGGGTGCTCTGCGGGGCGGGAAGGGTTGTCGTGGCGCGGCCGCGAGCCTAATCTCTACAACTGTAGAGTCACAGCGTGTTCTAGATCACACACCTGACGGTCGCGTCCGGCCGGGTTCCCGGCGCCACGAAAGGATCCACCATGCCCCACGGCAAGAGCACCACCGACACCCTGACCTCTGACGCCCAGAGCCCCTACGCACTGCAGAGCCCCGAGGGGATCCGGGTGGTGCGCGAGGTCCTGGAGCAGGCCGGGCACTTTCCCGAGACGGCCCGCATGGCGTACCTCGGCCTGGTGGAACCGGCCCGCGGCACGCCCGCGGACGCCCCCGCGGACCGCAGGTTCCGCGTCTTCCTGCTGGACGTCGACGGCGGCCCGGCACACGACGTCGTCGTCTCCGCCACGAACCGCGCGGTGGTCAGCGCCGTGGAGCTGGACACCACCGAGACCGGCGAGCTGCCCGTGCTCGAGGAGGAGTTCGAGATGGTCGAGCAGATCCTCTCAACCGACGAGCGCTGGCTCGCCGCCCTCGAACGGCGCGGCCTGCCCGTGGAGAAGGTCCGCGTGGCACCGCTGTCCGCCAGCGTGTTCGAGTACCCGGAGGAGAAGGGGCGGCGCATGCTGCGCGGGCTCGCCTTCCTGCAGAAGGGGGAGGACAAGCCGGCCTGGGCGCACCCCATCGACGGTCTCGTGGCCTACGTGGACGTCACCAACCACGCGGTGGACCAGGTGCTCGACATCGAGCTCGTGCCCGTCCCGGAGGAGGACGGCGACTACGTGGACCCCGCGGTCACCGGGCCCCTCCGCACCACCCAGAAGCCCATCGAGATCACGCAGCCGGAGGGCCCGTCCTTCACCGTGACCGGCGGCAACCACGTGGAGTGGGAGAAGTGGAGCCTGGACATGGGCTTCGACATGCGCGAGGGGCTCGTGCTGCACAACATCTCGTTCGAGGACAAGGGCGAGAAGCGCCGGATCCTGGACCGCGCGGCGATCGCCGAGATGATGGTGCCCTACGGGGACCCCTCGCCGGTGCGCTCGTGGCAGAACTACTTCGACACCGGCGAGTACCTGGTGGGGCAGTGGGCGAACTCCCTGGAGCTCGGCTGCGACTGCCTGGGCGACATCACCTAACTGTCCCCGGTGGTCGTCACCGGCCGCGGCGAGCCGCGCGAGATCACCAACGGCATCTGCATGCACGAGGAGGACTGGTCCATCCTCTCCAAGCACACGGACCTGTGGAGCGGGGTGGCCTACACGCGCCGCAACCGCCGCCTGGTGATCTCCTTCTTCACCACCGTGGGCAACTACGACTACGGGTTCTACTGGTACCTCTACCTGGACGGCACCATCGAGTTCGAGGCCAAGGCCACCGGCGTGGTCTTCACCTCCGCACTGCCCAACGGCTCCACGGACTTCGCGTCCGAGATCGCCCCGGGGCTGGGTGCACCGTTCCACCAGCACCTGTTCTCCGCGCGCCTGGACTTCGCGCTCGACGGCGGGCCCTGCCGCGTGGAGGAGGAGGACGCCGTGCGCGTGCCCCTCTCCTCGGACGTGAGCCCCCGCGGCAACGCGTTCACGCGCAAGCGCACCGTGCTCGCCACGGAGAAGGAGGCCATGCGGGACGCCGACGCCGCCGTGGGCCGCACCTGGGTCGTCTCGAGTTCCGAGCACACGAACCGGCTCGGTCACCCGGTGGCCTACAAGCTGCACCCGGAGGGCGGGCCCACCATGCTCGCCTCCGAGGACTCCTCGATCCACCGCCGCGCCACGTTCGCCACCTAGGCCCTGTGGGTCACGCCCTACGAGGAGGCCGAGCGGTACCCCACCGGCGACTTCCCCAACCAGCACGCGGGCAACGGCGGCCTTCCCGAGTGGACCGCCCAGGACCGCTCCGTGGACGGCAAGGACATCGTCGTGTGGCACACCTTCGGGCTGACCCACTTCCCCCGCGTGGAGGACTGGCCGATCATGCCCGTGGACACCGTGGGCTTCAAGCTGCGCCCCGAGGGCTTCTTCGACCGCTCCCCGGTCCTGGACGTCCCCGCGCCGAAGAAGGGCCACTGCTGCGAGGGCGAGAACGACGCCGCCCCGTGCTGCGAGTCCTGAGGCACCTGTTTCCGGGCTGCTCCGGTAGTGCGTGACAGAGGCGCCCGCCCCCTTCGGGGGAGCGGACGCCTCTGTACCGGGTCGTCAGGGGACGATGCCGTCTGGGGGCATCATGGCGCGTGGGAACGCCACGCCCCCCCCGCTGCGAAGGCGGGGCCGCGGCGTCGTCGTCAGGCCTGGCCGCGGCTCAGGAGGCGCCCGGTGGGGGTCTCGTAGTCCACCTCCCGGCCGCCCACGAAGGTCTTGCGGACCTTCCCGGAGAGCACCTTGCCCTGGTACGGGGTGATGGGGTTCTTGTGGTTGAGGCGCTGGGCGTCCACCACGTAGCTCTCGTCCTGGGCGAAGACGGCCATGTCCGCGTCGTAGCCCAGGGCCAGCCTGCCCTTGTTCCGCAGCCCCACGCGCTCCGCGGGCCGCGTGGACATCCACTGCAGCACGCGCTCCAGGCCCACCCCGCGGCGTCGTGCCTCCGTCCAGATCAGGGACAGGCCCAGCTGCAGCGAGGAGACCCCGCCCCACGCCACGCCGAAGTCCCCGTTGCCCAGGTCCTTGAGGTCCAGGGTGGAGGGGGAGTGGTCCGAGACGATGTAGTCGATGGTGCCGTCGATCAGCCCCTCCCACAGCTTCTCCCGGTTGGAGACCTCCCGCACGGGCGGGCAGCACTTGAAGGCGGTGGCGCCGTCCGGGATCTCCTCCGAGAGCAGCGTGAGGTAGTGCGGGCAGGTCTCCACGGTGATGTCCAGGCCGTCGTTCTTCGCGGAGCGGATCATGGGGATCGCGTCCGAGGAGGACAGGTGCAGGATGTGCGAGCGCGCGCCGGTCCAGCGGGTGCGCTCGATGACCTCCGCGATCGCGATGTTCTCCGCACCGCGCGGGCGCGACTTCAGGAAGTTCTCGTACACGGCGCCGTTGGGCTGCGGGGCGCGGTCGATGGTGCGGGAGTCCTCCGCGTGCACGATCAGCAGCGAGTTGAAGGTCTTCAGCTCCGCGAGGGCCTCCTCCATCTCGTCCGCCTCCAGGTGCGGGAACTCGTCCACGCCGGAGTGCAGCAGGAAGCACTTGAAGCCGAACACGCCGTCGTCGTGCAGCGGGCGGAGATCGGCCTTGTTGCCGGGGACGGCGCCGCCCCAGAATCCGATGTCCACGAACGCGTTCTGCCGCGCGAACAGCCGCTTGTACTCCAGCGCGGCCACGTTGACGGTGGCGGGCACCGAGTTCAGGGGCATGTCCACGATGGTGGTCACGCCACCGGCCGCAGCGGCACGGGTGGCCGTGGCGAAGCCCTCCCACTCGGTGCGCCCGGGCTCGTTGACGTGCACGTGGGTGTCCACGAGACCGGGGATCAGGGTCTCGTCCTCCGCGAGCTCCACGACCCTCGCCCCGCGCAGGCCCGTTCCGAGCGGTTCGACGGCCGCGATCTTCCCGTCCCGCACGCCCACCTCCCGCGGGGCGAAGGTGTCGCCGCAGGACACGTTGCGCCCGCGCACCACGAGGTCGTACTCGCCCTCCTGCCGCCAGGTGAGCCGCTCCTCGGAGGGCTCGTCCGTCTCGGCCAGGCGGTTCTCCTCCTTGTACCGGCGGATCAGTTCGCGCACGCGGGCGGCGTCGTTGACCTCGTTCGCGAGCTCGATCTGCGCGGCGCGCGCGGCTTCGACCTCCGCCCGGTGCTGCTCGGTGACGGCCAGCTGCGAGTTCTCCTGCGCGATCCCCCGCGGCGTCTCGTCGCGTTCCGGGTTCGACGCCGCCTGCTCCACCTTCGCGCGCACCCGCTCGGTCGCGTGCTCCTCGTTCACCGCGGGATCCGCGGTGGCCTCTGGGGTCGTGGCTCCCCGGTTTGCTCCCTGCTTCTCTGCCGCGGGGGTCGACGGCGCCTGGTCGGGTGTGGTCTCGCGGGGACCGTGCTGGGATGCGTCGTTCATGGCGGAGGGATCCTTTCGCTGGTGCGTTCCGGCCGTCCGGGACGGTCCGCGGCCGGGGTGCCGGGCGCGCTCGCCGGTGAGCGCGCCGGGCGTGGTTGGTCGTGTCTGGTCAGTCGTGTCCGAGGCCCCTGTGTGAGAGGCTCTGCCGGTCAGGTGGTGTCACTGCGAGGCTATGCGGTGGCCGACCTCACGGAGCAGTCTGGGGGCCTCCCGCATGGAGGTGTCGGCGTCCGGGGCGAGGGCCCTCAGCTCGTGGACGGCGGCGAAGCCCGCCTCCCGTAGGGTCTCGGCGTCCAGGGTGGTGCGTCCGCAGACCGCGACCACGGGCACGCCGTGGCGCCGGCCCACCCGCAGCACGCCCAGGGGTGTCTTGCCCCCGAGGCTCTGCTCGTCCAGGCTGCCCTCGCCGGTGACCAGCAGGTCCGCACCCACCACGGCGGCGTCGAGCCCCACGAGGTCGAGGACGACGTCGATCCCCGCCCTGCGCTCGGCGCCCAGCACCGCGAGTGCCGCGTAGCCGACGCCGCCGGCCGCCCCCGCGCCGGGGGCGTCGGCGGCAGTGCGGGCGGGTTCGCCGAGCGCCTCCGCGAGGCGGTCGCGGAACACGGCCAGTGCGGCGTCGAGCTCGGTCACGTCGTCCGGGGAGGCGCCCTTCTGCGGGCCGAAGACCGCAGCGGCACCGCGCGCGCCGAGCAGGGGGTTGTCCACGTCCGCCGCGAGTACGAACCCGGTGTCCCGGAGGCGGGGGTGCAGGGCGGAGGCGTCCACGGAGTGCAGCCGGGCCAGCGCGCCGCCGCCGAGGGAGAGGGGCGCGCCGGCGTCGTCGAGCAGGCGCAGCCCGAGCGCGGAGAGCATGCCCGCGCCGCCGTCCGTGGAGGCGCTGCCGCCCACACCCAGGACCACGCGCGTGCACCCGGCGTCCAGCGCGGTGGCGATCAGCTCACCGGTACCGAAGCTCGTGGCCGTGCGGGGTGCGAGGTCGGGGCGGCCGTCGCGCTGGGGGAGGGCGGCAAGGCCCGAGGCGAGGGACATCTCTACCACGGCCTCGTCCCCGCGGCGCCCCCACGCGGCACGCACCGGCGTTCCGGCGGGACCCGTCACCGTGAGGTCGTGACGCTCGAAACCGGCCTCCAGGGCGGCGTCGAGCGTGCCCTCCCCGCCGTCCGCGACGGGCAGCACGGCCACGGTCGCGTCCGGGCGCGCCTCGGTGATGCCGGTCGCGAGCTCCGCCGCCGCCCGGTGAGCGGTGACGGAACCCTTGAACTTGTCCGGTGCCACGACCACGCGCACGGAAACCTCCTGGGGTTGTCGGTGAGGGCCCGTCCTCATCCTTGCGGATCGGGGTGCGGGGGGCCTGGGAGAGCGGCGGTTGTCACTGCGTGCCGGCGACGACGCCGCTGCCCACGGTGCCGGGCCGCAGTTCCGTGCCCCGTGTGGCCCGCGCCCTGTGCCGGCCGCGCCACGGGTTCACGCGCGCTGCTCACGCGGCAGCCACGCGAAAGGGTCCGGCGCGCTCTGCACGTACTCGAGGCTCACGAGACCCTCGTAGCCGAGCTCGCGGGCGCGGCGGACCCACTGCCCCACCGGGAGGTCCCCGGTGCCGGGTTCGTGGCGCCCGGGGGCGTCCGCGATCTGGACGTGCCCGAAGTCCGCCGCGTGCTCCTCGACGACCGCCGCGACGTCGTCCCCGTTGACCGCCAGGTGGTAGAAGTCGGCGAGCAGCTTCACGTTCTCCCGGCCCACGGCGTCGATCACGGCCAGGGCGTCCGCAGCCGTCTTCAGCGGGTAGTCCGGGGCCTCGGACACGGGCTCGACCAGCACGACGCCGCCGAACGGCGCCACCGCATCCGCCGCCCACCGCAAGTTCTCGACCGCCACGGTGTCCTGCTCCGCCTCCGGGACGCCCGGCACGCGGTTGCCGTAGAGGGCGTTGAACGCGCGGCACCCGGTCTCACGGGCGATCTCGACGACGGCGGCCACGTTCGCGCGGAACTCCTCCGTGCGCTCCGGCTGGGAGAGCGCCCCGCGCTCGCCGGCGGGCATGTCCCCGGCGTAGAAGTTCAGGCCGGTCAGCTGCACCCCGGCATCATGAAGGGCGGCGACGAACGCGGCCGCCTCCCCATGCTCCGGAACGGGTCCGGCGAAGGGCCACCAGAACTCGGCGCGCGTGAATCCGTGGGTCGCCACCGCGGCGGGCCGTTCCGTGAGGGGCAGGTCCGTCAGCAGGATCGAGGCGTTGACGGTGTAGGTCATGGGGGCTCCTCGTGGGGGCGCTGAAACGGGGACGCTACCGGGGCGCAGGTGCGCGGTTGTTCCATGATACGGAAGCACGATTTTTTTTACGAAAGAATATCCGGCGTGTGTGATCCAGATCAACCGCGTCGTGTGAGAGCTTGTGGGGAAGACGATGCGACTGCGTGTCACGGCCGAGGCCTCACACGGAGCCCTCGGCCGCGAGGGACGGACCACAGCAAGGAGAAGACATGCCCGGACAGGATGTCCCCCGCACCACGGAGCAGGCGGCCGGCCGCCCGGCTCCGGGGCGCGTCTACGGGCCACGCGGCGTCGCCCACGAGCCCCGCCCGGACACCAGCGACAAGCTCTACAACGTGGATCTCGCGCCCACGAGCCGTCACGGTCGGACGTGGAGCGCCTACAGCATCTTCACGCTGTGGGCCAACGACGTGCACTCGCTGGGCAACTACGGCTTCGCGATCGGGCTCTTCGCCCTGGGGCTCGGAGCCTGGCAGGTGCTGACCGCCCTCGGCGTGGGCGCGCTGCTGCTGTTCGTGCTGCTGTGCCTCTCGGGGTTCATGGGATTCAAGACAGGTGTGCCGTACCCCGTGATGAGCCGGATCTCCTTCGGCGTGCACGGCGCGCAGCTGCCCGCCGCGATCCGCGGAATCGTCGCCATCGCCTGGTTCGGGATCCAGACCTACCTGGCCTCCGTGGTGCTGCGGGTCATGCTCATCGCCCTCGTGCCCGCTCTGGCGCCACTGGACGAGAACAGCGTCCTGGGGCTCTCGACCCTCGGCTGGATCAGCTTCCTGGTGCTGTGGCTCGTCCAGGTGGTCATCGTCTGCTACGGCATGGAGATGATCCGCAAGTACGAGGCCTTCGCCGGGCCGGTCATCCTCGTCACCATGGTGGCGCTCGCGGTGTGGATGCTCGCCCGAGTGAACTTCTCGATCGCCTGGAGCATCGACAACCCGCTGACCGGGGGCGAGATGTGGCTGCACATCCTGGGCGGTGGAGCACTGTGGGTGTCCATCTACGGGACCTTCGTGCTGAACTTCTGCGACTTCACCCGTTCTGCGAAGAGCCGGGGGGCAATCGTGCGCGGAAACTTCTGGGGCATCCCCATCAACATGCTGCTGTTCGGGCTGATCGTGGTGTCCCTGGCCGGAGCCCAGTTCAAACTGGACGGCACCGTGATCACGTCCCCGGCGGACATCGTGCAGACCATTCCCTCCACGCCCCTGCTGGTACTGGCGTCCCTGGCTCTGCTGATCCTCACGGTGGCCGTGAACCTCATGGCCAACTTCGTGGCTCCCACGTACGCCCTGACCAACATGTTTCCGCGCAGGCTCAATTTCCAGAAGGCGGCGATCCTCTCCGCAGTGATCGGCCTGCTGATCCTGCCGTGGAACCTCTACAACTCGCCCGTGGTGATCGTGTACTTCCTGGGTGGTCTGGGTGCGCTTCTCGGGCCCCTGTTCGGGATCATTATGGTGGACTACTGGATCATCCGCCGCGCCAGGGTGGACGTCCCCCAGCTCTACGTGGAGGCCCACGACGGCGAGTACTTCTACCGCCGCGGGGTGAACCCGCGCGCGATCGCCGCGTTCGTTCCCGCGGCTCTCGCCTCTCTCGCGGTGGCTCTGCTGCCGGTGTTCCAGGGCGCCAGCGAGTTCTCGTGGTTCATCGGTGCCGGTCTGGGGGCCCTGTGCTACCTGGTCACCGCCAGGCGCAAGCTCGACTACACGGACCAGCACGGGGAGGCCATCGCCGTCGCCACCGCCCACTGACCCCGTCACCCCGATCCCACAAGCCCAAGGAGAACCCCGCCGTGCGCATCCTGACCGTCAACGTGAACACCACGCAGTCCATGACCGATTCGATCGCCGAGGCCGCCCGCGCCGTGGTCGAGCCCGGGGCGGAGATCGTGGGGCTGACGCCAAGGTTCGGGGCGCCGTCGTGCGAGGGCAACATGGAGTCCTACCTGGCTGCGGTAGGGGTGATGGACGCTGTGCTGGCGTACGACCAGCCCTTCGACGCCGTGATCCAGGCGGGGTTCGGTGAGCACGGGCGCGAGGGGCTGCAGGAGCTGTTGGAGCAGCCGGTCGTGGACATCACGGAGGCCGCCGCCTCCATGGCCACGTTCGTGGGCCGCACCTACTCCGTGGTGACCACGCTGGACCGTACCGTGCCGCTCATCGAGGACCGGCTGCGGCTGGCCGGGCTCATGGAGCGCTGCGCGTCCGTGCGGGCGTCGAACACCTCCGTGCTGGATCTAGAAAGGGATGAGGGCGCAGCGATCCGATCGATCGTCGACGAGGCGCAGCGCGCCGTCGCCGAGGATCGCGCAGAGGTGATCGTGCTCGGGTGCAGCGGCATGGCGGCGCTCGAGGCGGCCGTGCGCGAACGCTGCGGGGTGCCCGTGGTGGACGGCGTGGCTGCCGCAGTGACGGTGGCGCAGTCCCTCGTGCGGCTGGGGCTGACGACGTCGAAGTCCCGCACCTACGCGAAGCCGCTGCCGAAGGAGCTCAAGGGGTTCCCCTTCTCTCGGTGAACGGGATCAGGGTCGCGCAGGACCCTACTTCCGGGGAAAGCCCCCGGCCAGCAGTGCCGCGGCAATCAGCGCGGGCTGCCCGAAGAGTCGTGCCAGCCGCTTGCCGTCGGTGTCCAGGTGGAAGGCGTCGTGGCGCTCGGCGTACTGGCTGATGTTCCCCGGGAAGATCGCCGTGTAGAACGCGGCAAGCCCAACCCCTACGGCGGCGCGGCGCTTGGGCAGGGCGAGGAGCGCGGCTCCGAACGCGATCTCCGCCACGCCGGAGGCCAGAACCACCGCGTCCTTGTCCACGGGGAACCAGTTCGGCACCTGGGCCTGGAAGTCCTTGCGGGCAAACGTGAGGTGGGAGATCCCGGCGGTGGACATGAGCCCGCCGAGACCCAGCCGGGCGGCGGTCTGGGCAGGCGTCGGCGTCGGAGCGGGCTTGGTCAGCGACTTCAGCGTTGTGGTGAGGGACAACGGGTCTCCTTTGGCAGTCCGGGCGGATACTCGTGAGTAATAACCGCCGTCGACGGGCGCGTTATTCCTTCGGAGTCCTGAGCCGCTGCTGAAGGAGCTCCAGGGCTTCCCGTTCGAGCGGTGAGCGCGCACGCGCCCGGCCGCTAGCCTGGGCCCATGCCGAAGACCCTGGACGACCTCGCCTGGCCCCGCCACACCGAGCGGCTGACGCTGCGGAAGCAGGAGCCCGCCGACGCGGATGCCCTGTGGGAGATCGAGGGCGACGCCGCTCAGAACCGCTGGACCACGCGCGTCTACGAGGACCGGGCTGCGTTCGACGCGGACCGCGGGGCCCGCGCGGCGTCGGACCTGGTGGCCTACTGGGACGGACGGTTCGCCGGAGTGCTGATGGTGGCCCAGAAGGACGCCTGGTCCCAGGCCGAGGTGTCCGAGCAGGCGAAGGGGCAGCTGGTGGAGCTGGGGTGGCGCGTCGCCACCTGGGCGCAGGGTCGGGGACTCGCCACGGAGCTGGCCCGGGAGGGGCTGGCCATCGCCTCCGAGATGGGCGTGCACCGGGTGGAGGCGAGCTG
Organism: Kocuria varians; assembly: GCF_006539885.1. Taxonomy (GTDB): domain Bacteria; phylum Actinomycetota; class Actinomycetes; order Actinomycetales; family Micrococcaceae; genus Kocuria; species Kocuria varians. The sequence continues at coordinate 45,043 of NZ_BJNW01000006.1, forward strand.
CTTCATCGAGAACGCGGTGTCATGGCGGGTCATGGAGAAGGTGGGCATGCGCCGGGAGTCCCACACCGTGAAGGAGTCGCTGCACCGGGACGGCACGTGGCACGACGGCCTCACCTACGCCGCGCTGACGGAGGAGCTCCGCGCCCGTTCCTGACGCCACGCGGACCCACCCGGTGCGCCCGCTCCCGACCAGGCGCGACGCGGGCCCGTGCGATGCCACCCAGCGCCCGCACCTCCCGACATGACGCACCCCGCCGCGCAGGTCTAGAGTCACGGTCCATGACCACTAACGTTGCCGCATACCAGGCCGTTGCCTCCGGAGCTCCGCTCGAGAAGGGCACCATCGAACGCCGGGACCTGCGCCCGGACGACATCCGCATCGAGATCGAGTTCGCCGGGATCTGCCACTCGGACATCCACACCGTCCGTGAGGAGTGGGGCGAGATCGAGTTCCCCATGGTCCCGGGCCACGAGATCGTCGGCCGGGTGACCGAGGTCGGTTCCGAGGTCACCCAGTTCTCCGTGGGGGAGCGCGCCGGGGTGGGCTGCCTGGTGGACTCGTGCCGCGAGTGCGAGTGGTGTCTGAAGGGCGAGGAGAACAACTGCCCGCACTCCGTGGGCACCTACAACGGCAAGGACCGTTTCGACGGCACCCCCACGCAGGGCGGCTACTCCACCCAGATCGTGGTGTCCGAGGCGTTCGCGCTGCACATCCCCGAGAACCTCGACCCTGCCGCGGTGACGCCCCTGCTGTGCGCGGGCATCACCACCTACTCGCCGCTGCGCACGTGGGGCGTCACGGAGGGCTCGAAGGTCGCCGTGGTGGGCATGGGAGGTCTCGGCCACGTGGCCGTGAAGCTCGCCGCCGCCATGGGCGCGGAGGTCACCGTGATCAGCCAGACCCGGTCCAAGGAGGAGGACGGCCGCCGCTACGGCGCCTCCCACTGGATCGCCCGGGCGGAGGACCCCGAGGCGCTGAAGGAGCACAAGGGCGAGTTCGACGTCATCATCAACACCGTCTCCGCCCACATCGACGTCCAGGAGTTCATGGCCACCCTGCGCCCCCACGGCGCCATGGTGCTGCTGGGCCTGCCCACCGAGGCGCTCGAGGTGAAAGCCGGCGCGGTCATCAGCGGCCGCAAGTCCCTCACCGGTTCCAACATCGGCGGCATCCGGGAGACCCAGGAGATGCTGGACTTCTGCGCGGAGCACGGCATCACCGCGGAGATCGAGCTCATCAAGGCGGAGGACGTCAACGAGGCCTACGACCGCGTGGTCGACTCGCACGTGCGCTACCGCTTCGTGATCGACGTCGCCTCCCTCTGAGGTCGGGGTTGCACGGCCGACGACGCCGCACTCGTCATCGGTCTGCGGCCGCACCACCGCGGGCGGCCGGGTTCCGGAAAACCGGCCCCGGCGCCGTCGCCTCGGCCCTATGGGCGTGGCCGCTCGGACGCCCCCGCCCGGTTTTTCGTTGCCAGGACCACCCCGCAGTAGACGAGGGACGCCGCGGCGGCCGAGGTCAGCAGGAGCAGCAGCACCAGTTGGGCGATCTCTCCGGGGCCTTCCGGTGAGACCCCGTTCAGCCCTGCGGTGACTCCCGCGACGACCGCCGCGACGAGGAAAGCTGTCCCGGCGGAGGTGGCGGCGATTTTTCGTGACCCTGCCATCGTCCCGTCCCTTCTCACGCGATGTGCATCTTCTGGCACATCGACCGTAGGCACGGGGGAGGGCGGCGCACTACTGCCGAATGGCCAGGATGTCGGTGGCCGTTCGGCCAGGGGCTGGGCACGGTAAGCGGCGGGCAGCACCGCCGCGTGCAATCACCGCCCCGCATGCCCTCCCAGCCCCAGGGGCGCGTGCCGGTTGACGTCCTTGTAGAGCAGGTACCGGAACGGCTTGGGGCCGCCGGCGTAGCAGGCCTGGGGGCAGAAGGCGCGCAGCCACATGAAGTCCCCCTCCTGCACCTCCACCCAGTCCTCGTTGAGCCGGTACACGGCCTGGCCCTCCAGGACGTAGAGCCCGTGCTCCATCACGTGGGTCTCCGCGAAGGGGATGATCCCGCCGGGCAGGAACGTCACGATGGTCACGTGCATGTCGTGGCGCAGGTCCCTCTGGTCCACGAAGCGGGTGGTGGCCCAGCGGCCCTCGGTCCCCGGCATGGGGGTGGGCTCGATCTCCTGCTCGTTGGTCACGAAGGACTCGGGCTTCTCCACGCCGGCGACCTTCTGGTACCGCTTGCGGATCCACATGAACCGGGTGTCCTGCGTGCCGGTGTTGTGCGCGGTCCACGTCTCCCCGGGGGCGATGAACGCGTACCCGCCGGGCTCCAGGATGTGGGTGTCGCCGTCCCCGGGCTCGTCGCCGAGCGTGATCTCCAGGGAGCCCTCCATCACGAACAGCACGGCCTCCGCGTCCGGATCGTCTTCCGGCTTGTCGGAGCCGCCGCCGGGGGCGACCTCCACGAGGTACTGCGAGAACGTCTCCGCGAAACCGGTCATGGGGCGCGCGAGCACCCACAGCCGCGTGTCCTCCCAGAACGGCAGGTACGAGGTCACGATGTCCCGCTGCGTGCCCCGCGGGATCACCGCGTACGCCTCGCGGAACATCGCGCGGTCCGTGAGCAGGTCCGTCTGCGGCGGGTGGCCGCCGTGCGTGGCCCAGTACGTGCGGTTCTCGGTCATCGGGTCTCTCCTGTGTGGAAGTTCAAATGTGAGAAATTCAGGCGGATTCTTCGGACGATGACGACGACGCCGCCGCGCCCGGGTTCGCCACGGACCGCACCGTGGCGGGGTCCAGGCCTGCCGCGTGCAGCTCGTCCTCGGTGACCGCACCGCAGAGCAACCCGCGCACCACGTAGCGGGCCAGCGCCCGGGCGGTGGCGGGCTCGTCCGCCACGTCCGCGGCCTCGATGCCCGGCACGGAGCGCCCGGCGTACGCGACGAGGCGGCGGGCGGCGTCGTCGAACGCCCCGCGGTAGAAGGCGTAGTTGGTGAGGAAGCGCGTGGGCAGCTGGTGGGCGTGCAGGTCCCAGCCCTGGTAGATGCCGCGCTCCAGGCTGCGCCGCACCAGGCGCGCGTGCAGCTGCCAACTCTCACGGCGTTGGGCGGGATCGCCCACGGGCAGCCTGTTGGTGGAGCCGTCCGAGAGGTTCACGCCCGTGCCGGCCACGGCCACCTGCATCACGTTCTTGGCGTGGTCCGCGGCCGGGTGCTCCAGGGACTGGAACTGCCCCGAGATACCGAGCGAGACCGAGTAGTCGTACGTGCCGTAGTGCAGGGCCGAGACGCGCACCTCCGCCGCACCCAGCATCGCGGGGATGGGGCAGGTGCCGTCCAGGCCCAGGATCATGGGCGGGGTCTCCATCTGGATCTCGAAGCGCAGCCGCCCGGCGGGCAGGTCCAGCGCGTCCTCGAACGCGGCGCACGCCTCGACCATCACGCGCACCTGCTCCACCGCGGAGACCTTCGGCAGCGTGAGCACCAGACCGGCGGGCAGGCCGTCCTCGCTGATCCCCGCCTCCCGCAGCCCGCCCTCGCGCACCAGCGTGCTCAGGAACAGGTCCAGGGTGCGCAGCCCGCGGGCGCGTGTGGCGGCCTCGAAGCACTTGAAGCGGATGCCCGCGAACGCCGGGGCGGGGGTGTCCCCCGAGGCGCGGTGCCGCGCGAACGTGGCCACCGTGCGGGCGGCGGCGACGGCGTCGGCGTCCTCCTCGGCGTCCGGGCGCACGCCGTAGCCGTCCTCCAGGTCCAGGCGCAGGTCCTCCACGGGCTCGGTGCGCAGCTTGCGGGCCACGCGCTCCACGAGGTCCGGCGCGGCGTCGTCGTCGATCCCGGCGAGCCGGGCGAGCTCGGGAAGCCCGCCCGCCTCCTCCGCGGCCGCGAGCGCGGCGGTACCCCACTGTGCGGGGGTGTCCTCGGTGACCAGGTCCGCCGGGACGTAGCACGTGTGCACGGGCTGCCGGGCGGGGTTCTCGCCGGGGTAGAACCGGGCGAGGTCCGCGTCCGTGGCGGCGAGCAGCAGGTCCGCGCGGCGCGCGAAGTCCGGCGGCAGCACGGGGGCGGCCCCCGCCGCACCGGAACCGGTGACGACGGGGGCCTGGTGGGCGGAGCGCTCGGCTCGGCTCACTTGCCGCCCTCCATGAGGTCGTAGGCGGGCAGCGTGAGGAAGTTCGGGTAGTCCTCCTTCAGGACCATCGCCGAGATCAGCTTGCCAGCCGGCACGAACCACTTCTCGAAGTTCTCCGGGTCGATCTCCTCGCGCAGCACCTCGAGCTGCTTGTCGAGCGCGTCCGAGACGATCTCGCGGGTCGCGGTGTTGCCGGTGTCCGTGTAGACCACGCCGTTCTTGATCTGCTGCCAGATCTGCGAGCGGGAGATCTCCGCGGTGGCGGCGTCCTCCATGAGGTTGTGGATGGCCACCGCACCGTTGCCGGACAGCCACACGGCCATGTAGCGGATCGCCACGTAGAGGTTCGCGTTGAGCTCCTTCTCCGTGCGCTGGTCCCCGGCGGAGGGCACGTCCAGGAGCATCTCCGCGGTGACCTCCACCTCCGGGCGCTGACGGTCCACCTGGTTGGGGTTCTCACCCAGCACCTCGTCGAAGACCTCCCGGCACACGGGCACGAGGTCCGGGTGGGCCACCCAGGAGCCGTCGAAGCCGTCCCCGGCCTCGCGGGTCTTGTCGTTGCGGACCTTCTCGAAGGCCGCCTTGTTGATCTCCTCGTCCTTGCGGGAGGGGATGAACGCGGCCATGCCGCCCATGGCGAAGGCACCGCGCTTGTGGCACGTCTGCACGAGCAGGTCCGTGTAGGCGCGCATCAGGGGAGCGGTCATGGTCACGGAGGAGCGGTCAGCGAGGATGAACTTCTCACCGGCGTCCCGGAAGTACTTGATGATGGAGAACAGGTAGTCCCAGCGCCCGGCGTTGAGGCCGGAGGCGTGGTCGCGCAGCTCGTAGAGGATCTCGTCCATCTGGAACGCGGCGGGGATGGTCTCGATCAGCACGGTGGCACGGACGGTGCCGTGCTCGATGCCCAGGTACTCCTCCGCGAACGTGAAGACGTCGTCCCACAGCCGCGCCTCCAGGTAGGACTCCATCTTGGGCAGGTAGTAGTACGGCCCCTGACCGTTCTCGATCAGCTGCTTGGCGGTGTGGAAGAAGTGCAGCCCGAAGTCCGTGAGGGAGCCGGAACCGGTCTTGCCGTCCACGGTGATGTTGTACTCGGGAAGGTGCCAGCCGCGCGGGCGCATGACCACCACGGCCAGCGGGGCGTCCTCGCGCAGCGCGTAGGTCTTGCCCTCCGGGGAGGTGAAGCCCAGGGTGCCCCGGGCGGCGTCCCGCAGGTGGGCGATCGCGTCCACCTGGTTGGCCCAGCTGGGGGAGGCGGCGTCCTCGAGGTCCGCGAGCCACACCTTGGCCCCGGAGTTCAGGGCGTTGATGGCCATCTTCGCGGGGGTCGCGGGCCCGGTCATCTCCACGCGGCGGTCCTGCAGCGCCTGCGGTGCGGGTGCGACCTTCCAGTCGCCCTCGCGGACCTCGCGGGTCTCCGGCAGGAAGTCCAGGGAGCGGCTCTCGGCGGCCTCCTTGCGGGCGGTCTCGCGCTTGCCGAGCAGCTCCTCGCGGCGCTGCGCGAACTTCTGGTGCAGCGCCTCGACGAACGCGAGGGCCTCCTCGGAGAGGATCTCGGTGGCGGCGGGCACGTTCTCCGGTGTGGTGTGGCTGATGCTCATGGTGGCCTCCTGGTGTCGTGCGGTCAGTGGCACGGGGTCGGTGGCGCGAGGTGCGCCCGATCACCGTCTTTTGTATCCGCATTGTGGAAATTTAATTCCATTTACTGAATCCTAGGCATACACTGGGGTGCGTGACAAGGTCTTCGTGAGGCGTGGCTCACACGACACTACCCAGGCGGACGCGTGCTACCGGCACCGCCGCGGTCACGCCGTTTTCGAGAGGGCATCCGGTGCGCGGGAGCGCGTCGACGTCGAGGGAGCACGTGGAGAGGGCACACGCATGGCTGACGGCAAGAGCGCGGGCGGGGTGCAGTCCGTGGAGCGGGTCTTCGACCTGCTCAGCATCATCACCGCGTCCGGCGGCGAGTCCTCCCTCAGTGAGCTCGCCTCCAGGGCCCAGCTGCCCCTGCCCACCATCCACCGGCTGCTGCGCACGCTGATCCCGCTGGGATACGTGCGCCAGCTGCCCAACCGCAGCTACGCGCTCGGTCCCGGGCTGATCCGGCTCGGCAACGCGGCCGGGCTGCAGCTGGGCACGTCCGCGCAGCCCGTGCTGCAGGGGCTGGTCCGGGAGCTGGGGGAGTCCGCGAACATGGCCGTGCTGGACGGTCACATGGTCGTCTACGTGGGCCAGGCGCAGTCCTCCCAGTCCATGCGCATGTTCACGGAGGTCGGCAGGCGGGCGCACGTGCACGACACCGGCGTGGGCAAGGCCATCCTGGCAACTCTGCCGGAGCAGCAGGTGGTGGGCATCGTCTCCTCCATGGGCATGCCCACCCCCACGGCCAAGAGCCACGGCACCGTGGAGTCCCTGCTCGCGGACCTCGAGCAGATCCGCGAGCGCGGCTACGCCGTGGACGACGAGGAGCAGGAGATCGGCGTGCGCTGCTTCTCCATGGTGGTTCCGGACGCCCCCACCCCCACGGCCATCTCCGTCTCGGGGCCCACGTCCCGCGTGGACTGGGAGTTCGGCGAGCGCGCCGTCCCGCTGCTGCGCGAGGCCGCCCTGCAGCTCTCGGTGCAGCTCAACCCCGCGGGCTGAGCCCTCAACGGAGGCTCCCGGCGCGGTTCCGGCGTGCCGGGACGACGACGCCTCGCCGCCCGCCCTGCCCCGTCCTCCGTGAGCAGGCCCAGGCGCCACGCGACCTCCTCCGGGCTGCCGATGGAGGTGCCCTGGCGCGCCTGCACCGTGCGGATGTAGTTGGTGGCGTCCGCGAGGGAGTCGAACGTGCCGGTGTCGAGCCACGCGGTGCCGCGGGGCAGTACGTGCACGGCGAGCTCGCCGCGGCGCATGTCCTCGCGGTTCAGGTCCGTGATCTCCAGCTCCCCGCGCGCGGACGGCGTGAGCGCGCGGGCGAACTCCACCGCGCGGTGGTCGTAGAAGTAGAGACCCGGCACGGCGTAGTGGCTGCGGGGGCGCTCCGGCTTCTCCTCGATGGACACGGCCCGCCCGGCGGCGTCGAACTCCACGACGCCGTACGCCCCCGGATCCGCGACCCGGTACCCGAAGATCGCCGCGCCGCGCAGGTCCTGGAAGCGGCGCAGCTGCGTGCCCAGCCCGGGCCCGTGGAAGATGTTGTCCCCGAGCACCAGGCACACGCTGTCGTCCCCGATGTGCTCGGCGCCCAGCATGAACGCCTGGGCGAGCCCGTTCGGGCGCTCCTGCTGCGCGTAGCTGATGCGCACACCAAAGCGCGAGCCGTCCCCGAGCAGGCGCTCGAACTGCTCGGCGTCGTGCGGGGTGGTGATCACCAGGACGTCCCGCACCCCCGCCAGCAGCAGCGTGGACAGCGGGTAGTAGATCATCGGCTTGTCGTAGACCGGCACCAGCTGCTTGCTCACGCCCACGGTCACGGGGTGCAGGCGCGAGCCGGTGCCGCCCGCCAGGATGATGCCCTTCATGTCCCCATTGTGGCAGGGGGACCATGCGGATTCACCGACGACGACGCCGCCCGCCCCGGAACCGGGGCGGGCGGTGTCGTCGTCGGGAGCGGACCGTCAGTGCTCTCCCTGGTCCTTCTTCACCTGCGGGATCTCCTGGGTCAGCGGGGCGGGGACCACCTCGCCGGCGGCGGTGATGACCGGGACCTCGTTGCCCTCCGCGTCCAGGAGCTTGCCGTCCTTGACGGTGTCGCCCTCCTGCAGGTGGCTCTGCAGGTGCTCGAGCGCCTCGACGGGCACGTAGCGCACGGGCGCCTCCGCGAACACGGAGCCGCTGCCCTCCGGCGGGTTGCCGATGCGGATCTCGTTGGACAGGATGTTCAGCACCACGGCGGCCACGGCAGCGGAGCTGATGCCGGAGTGGAAGATGGTCTCGAACCAGCCGGGGAAGCCCGCGTAGATGGTGGGTGCCACGATGGGCAGCATGCCGATGCCGATGGACGTGGCCACGATGATCAGGTTGGGCGTGCCCGCGTACTTCACCTTGCCGAGCGTGCGGATGCCGGACGCCGCCACGGTCCCGAACAGCACGATCCCCGCGCCGCCCAGCACGGGCACGGGCACCGCGGCGACCACGCGGCCGAGCCCGGGCAGCAGGCCCAGCAGCAGCATGATCACACCGCCGGCGGTCACCACGAAGCGGCTGCGCACCCCGGTGATCGCCACGAGCCCCACGTTCTGCGCGAACGCGGACTGCGTGAAGCCGTTGAAGATCGGGGAGATGAACGAGGCGCCCATGTCCGCGCGCAGCCCGTCCGCGATCCGCCGGCGGTCCACGTCCGTGCCCACGATCTCGCCCACGGCGATGATGTCCGCGGTGGTCTCGGTGAGGATCACGAGCACCACGATCGTCATGGAGATGATTGCGGCGGGCTCGAAGGTGGGCGGGCCGAAGGCGAACGGCTGCGGGAAGGCGAACACGGCGCCGTCGCCCACCTTCGAGAAGTCCGCCATGCCCAGGAGGAACGCGAGCACCGTGCCCAGCACGATGCCCAGCAGGATCGACAGCCGCGAGACGATCGCGCTGCGCACCTTGGACAGCAGCATGATGATCAGCAGGGTGGCACCGGCCAGGCACACGTTCTTGAAGATGGTGTGCTCGTCCCCCTTGGCCGCCACCGCGGCGCCGCCCATGGCCCACTGGGCCGAGACGGGGAACAGGGTCAGGCCGATGGTCGTGATCACCACGCCCGTGACCACCGGCGGGAAGAAGCGGATGATGCGCGCGAAGAACGGCGCCACCAGGAACCCGATCACCGCGGACGCCATGACCGAGCCGAAGACCGCCTGGATGCCACCCCCGCCGTGGACGATGGCCGTCATGGTGGCCACGCCCGCGAAGGACGTCCCCTGCACGAGGGGCAGCTGCGAGCCGAAGAACTTGACGCCGAAGGACTGCAGGACGGTTGCCAGACCGCCCACGAACAGGCAGCACGCGACGAGCAGCGCCTGGTCCCCGGAGGACAGCCCGGCGGCCCCCACGATCAGCGGCGGCGCGATGATCCCGCCGTACATCGTGAGCACGTGCTGGAACCCGTAGCCGAAGCTGGGTCCCGCGCCGAGGTACTCGTCCTCGGGCCGCGTGGACCGGGAGCGCCGCGCGGGTCGGGACGCCGCGGTGGTTGACGACATGGGGTGCCTTTCTGGGAAGGGACGCGTGGTCCGCCCCCGCCGGTGGACGGCGGGGGCGGGAAGATCTCGTGCGGTGGGACCGCGGCTCAGCAGAAGCCGGCGATGCCCAGCCACGCCTGCTCGGCGTCCTGGGCGTCCTTGCGCTGGACGGTCGCCTCGATCAGGCCGAAGGGGCGGTCCGCGGCGTAGTGCGTCTCGTTCGTGTTCTCCAGGTCGCAGAAGCCCAGGTCGTACACGAAGTGGTGCTTGTTGGGGCACGAGAACTTGATCTCGTCGATCTCCGGGTGAGCCTCGATCACGGCCTTGCCCATGAGGTACAGGGTCTCCTGCAGGGCACGGGAGTAGTGGTCCGTGAACTTGTCCAGGATGATCCGCTTCACGTCCGCGTAGACGGCGTCGTAGTCCACGTCCGTGGTGTTGTAGCGCCACCGGGTGGCCACGTCCGTGGACATGATGCGGTCGGTGGTCTCCGGCAGCGTCGTGTACTGGTCCTTGGGGTAGCCCTCGAACCCGGACTCCGTGGACTTCAGCACCGTGAGGTCCTTGAACCCCGAGATCACGGTCTGCTGCTCGCCGTCGGTCACGAGCACCGCGGTGCGGACCTCCTGCTGGTTCTGCACGAAGCAGTGGTTGCTGTCGTTGATGCGGTCCCACGCGTGCTCGTCCGCCGCCCATCGCCCGCCGGTGACCCAGTCGAAGTCGCTCGTGAAGTGCTCCGAGAGCTTCAGCAGCAGCTCCTCCGGGGAGGTGATGCCGTACTTCTGGGCAAACGCGAAGACCGTGTTCTTCTGGGTGTCCGTGGGCACGCAGTGGCCGTTGTCACCCTGTGTGTGCACGGCCTCGAAGTCGCCGCGCAGCTGGGAGGTCACCACCAGGTCCCGGATCACGTGCCGGTCCGTGTCGCGGTGGATGCGCACCACGTGGTTCTGCGCCTTGCCGTACTGGTTCTTTCCCAGGACTACTTCGGTCATCGTCTTCTGCTCCTCTGTGGGAAGTCGGGTGTCCTGCGTGCTGCGGCGGCCGTCGACGCTGTGTCGGCTCCTGGGTCAGCTGCCGCGGTAGGTGGAGTACGCGAACGGGCTCAGCAGCAGCGGCACGTGGTAGTGCCCCTGCTCCTGCCGCACGGTGAAGTCCACGCCGACGAACGGGTAGAACGTCTCCAGGTCGTGGCCGGCGAAGTACGGCTCGGTCGCGAAGATGATCCGGTAGTGGCCGGACTCCAGGGTCTGTGGGCCGAGGTCGGTGACCCGGCCGTCGTCGTCGGTGGTGGCGCTCGCGAGCTCGCGACCCTCACCGGTGAGAAGAGTGACGCGGATCCCGCGCGCGGGGCAGCCGTGCACGGAGTCCAGGACGTGGGCGGAGACGAAGCTCATGCGAGCATCCCTTCGAGACGCAGGACGGCGATCTGGCGCAGCTGCTCCGCAACCTCGCGGCGCTCGTCCTCGGGCGGGTTGGTCAGGCGGCGGCGCGCCTCGGAGAGGATCTCCGACAGGCTGCGCCCGGCGGCGCGGATGAGGAACACGTGGCCGAAGCGTTCCTGGTACTCGAGGTTGGCGCGCTCCAGCTCGGCGCGCACGGTCTCGTCCGCGTCCCCCAGGGAGGCCTGCTCGCCGCGGGAGAGCTCGGCCTCCGCGGAGTCGCCCTCCGCGCGGCGCCCGATCATCGGGTGGTGGGACAGGGCGCGGTCGATCTCCTCGTCCGTGAACGGATCGGCCGTGCTGCGCGCGGTTTCCAGCAGCTGCGCGGTGGACGCGTATGGGCGGTGCTCCACGAGGCCGTCCACCCACCGGCGAACCTCCAGCGCGGGCCGCAGGGCCGCCGCGGCGGACGCACGGTCGAGGGTGTTGAACTCGGTGAGCTCCACGGGCGTCCTCCCAGAAATTTCGAGATATGAAAACTTAATTTCACCGAAACTCAGTGAACGGGATCACAGCCCACGAGTCAAGAGGACCTGCCGGGGTGGCTAGCATGAGGGCATGAAACCCTTCGTGCTCCTGGCCACACGCGCCGACGACACCCTCGCGGACGAGGAATACCAGGCTGTTGCCCGCTTGGGAGGGCTCGAGGAGTCCGAGCTGAAGCGCATCCGCCTGGAGTCCGGGCAGTGGCCCGCCCTGGACCTGGACGAGTACAGCGGGATCATCGTGGGTGGTTCCCCGTTCAACTCCTCGGACCCGGCGGAGGAGAAGTCCAAGGCCCAGCGGACCGCGGAGACGTGGATCAGCTCGCTGTTGGACGAGGTCGTGGCCCGCGACTTCCCGTTCCTGGGCGCGTGCTACGGCGTGGGCACCCTGGGGATCCACCAGGGTGCGACCGTGGACCACACGTGCCACGAGGATGTCGGGCCCATCACGGTGACCCTCACGGAGGAGGGGCAGAAGGACCCCCTGCTCCAGGGCATCCCCCGCGAGTTCAGCGCCTACGTGGGGCACAAGGAGGGCACCCGGGTGATGCCCCCGAACGCCGTGCTGCTCGCCACCGGCGAGGTCTGCCGCGTGCAGATGTACCGGATCAAGAACAATCTCTACGCCACCCAGTTCCACCCGGAGCTGGACGCCCCGGGTCTGGTGAGCCGGATCATGGCGTACAAGGACCTCGGCTACTTCCAGCCCCAGGACACCGAGACGGTGGTCGATCGGGCGGTCAACGGGCCCGCGGTGGAGCAGGCCCCGAAGATCCTGCGCGCGTTCGTGGAGCGCTACCGCTGCTGAGCCCCCCCGCCCTCCACCGTGTTCCCGTCCACCGGCCGCGGCACTCCGGAACGGTTACCGTGGAGACATGAGTCAGCCCAGCGCCCCGTGGTCCCACCCGACGCCCTCACCGCACGGTGAGCCGCCCCGCGGCGGAGTGACCGGCACCCCCGGCGCCACGCCCGCGGGCCCGGGAAACCGCGGCGTCGGCGGCCCGGGGATGCCCGCCCCCGTGCAGGCCCCCGGGCCCATCTCCGCAGGCGGCACCCGCACGCTCTTCTACCACCGGCTCGCGCTCGCGGACCGCAACCACCGCTGGTGGATGCCGCTCGTGGAAGGGGTGCTCGCGCTCGCCGTCTACGTGGTCCTGAGCATCGCGTTCGGGATCGTCATGGCACTGGCGGTGCCCGAGATCATCACAGGGGACATCCTGGCGATGGACCAGATGGACCCGGCGGTCTTCCTGCTCCTCTTCGGCTCGGTGGCGCTGATGCTTCCGAGCGCACTGATCGCCCGCCTGGCGCTGGGGCCGCGCCCGCTCGGGCTGATCTTCTCGGTGGCCGGGCGGATCCGCTGGCGGTGGCTGCTCACGTGCCTGGGCGTGGCCGCGGCGGTCTACGTGGTGGTCAACCTCGCGGGGATCGGCCTGGACCTGGCCACCGGCGGGGGAACGCTGGAGTTCGCCCTGGCACCCGGGATCGGGTGGCTCGTGCTGCTGTGGCTCGTCGTCGTCCCGCTGCAGTGCACCGCGGAGGAAGTGGTCTTCCGTGGCTACCTGGCCCAGATGGTCGGGCGCTGGCTCAAGCACCCGGCGTGGGCCATCCTGCTGCCCGTGCCCCTGTTCGTCCTGGGTCACGACTACGACGTCTGGGGCCTGGCCTCCGTGGGCATCATGGCCGTGACCATGGGTCTGGTCACGTGGCGCACCGGCGGCCTGGAGGCCGGGATCGCGCTGCACGTGGTCAACAACATGGTGGTCACACTCATGGGCATGGTGGGGCTCGCGGACATGAACGAGACCTCCGGCAGCCCGTCCGACCTGGTCACAGAGGTGATCCTCAACGGGGCCTACCTGGCGCTCGTGTTCTGGCTCGTGCGCCGCAACCCCTCGGTGGCCGTCACGCGCACCGTGGTGCTGCCCCCGCCGCCGCAGCCCCCGCGCATGCCGGCGCTCGAGGCGCGCCCCGCCGCGCTCACCGCGGACGGCTCCGGGCTGGCCGCGTACGTGCTCAATCCGGTCACCCAGACCTACATGATCCTGCCGCCGCAGTACGGTCCGTACTCGGTGCGCGACGCCGAGGGTCGCTACGTGGGCGTGCTGGACACGCGCTCCGGCGGGGTCGGTCAGGTGCCCGCGCGGGGGCGGGCTCCTGGCCTGCCTGCGGAGGCCGGGCAGGGTCACGGGGCGAGTCGGGCCGTGGGCGGTTCGTACACTGGGCGGCATGACGCATAGTTCGCACGTGCCCTCCACCGGTTCCGACGACGCCGCCCGGGCCACACCCGAGGGCCGGTTCGCCGGACAGCTCGGCGAGTTCGTCACGGCCTCCCCGAGCTCCTACCACGCGGTGGCCACGGCCGCCGCCGAGCTCGACGCCGCCGGCTTCACCCGGCTCGACGAGACGCAGACCTGGCCGGAGCTGTCCGCGGGGCGCTGGTACACAGTGCGCGACGGTGCACTGATCACCTGGGTGCTGCCGTCCGGTGCCGCACCGGGCGCGGGCTACCGCGTGCTGGGCGTCCACACCGACTCCCCGGGTTTCAAGCTCAAGCCCCGCCCCACGACCGTCTCCCACCGCTGGTACCAGGCGGGCGTGGAGATCTACGGCGGGCCGCTGCTGAACTCGTGGCTGGACCGGGACCTGCGCTTCGCCGGGCGCCTGGTGGTGCGTGGCGTGGACGGTGCGCCCCGCGAGGTGCTGACCGCCACCGGGCCCGTCGCCCGGATCCCGCAGCTGGCCGTGCACCTGGACCGCACCGCGAACGAGGCGCTCACGCTCGACAAGCAGCGCCACACCCAGCCCGTGTGGGGCGTGGGGGACGCGCAGGACGCTGACGTCCTCGCGGTGCTCGCCGCCGCGGCGTCGGATGCCGACGGCTCGGCCGTGGACGGCCTGGACCCCGCGGACGTGCTGGGCTACGACATCTGCGTGGCGGACACCCAGGCCCCCGAGCTGATCGGCGCGCAGTCCACCCTGCTCGCGAGTGGCCGCCTGGACAACCTGACCTCGGTGTTCGCGGGGCTGCGGTCCATGACCGAGCACGCGGACGAGCTCGACGCCGCCCGGCACGTGAGCGTGTTCGCCGCGTTCGACCACGAGGAGGTCGGCTCGGCCACCCGCTCCGGTGCCGCCGGTCCCTTCCTGGAGGACATCCTGGAGCGCATCGGCGCCGCGCGCGGGCACTCGCGGGACGAGCACCTGCGGGAGATCGCGGGCTCGGTGTGCCTGTCCTCGGACGCCGGGCACCTGGTGCACCCAAACTACCAGGGCCACCACGACCCGGTGAACACCCCGGAGCCCGGGCTCGGCCCCCTGCTGAAGATCAACGCCAAGCAGCGCTACACCACGGACGCCGTGGGTGCCGCGCTGTGGGCGGGGATCTGCGAGGACGCCGGGATCGGCTACCAGGAGTTCGTCTCCAACAACACGGTGCCGTGCGGCTCGACCATCGGACCCATCACGGCCACCCGGCTCGGCATCCGCACGCTGGACGTGGGCGTGGGGCTGCTGTCCATGCACTCGGCGCGGGAGCTCGTGCACACCGGGGACCTGCTCGCGCTGAACGCCGCGGTCACGAGCTTCTGGCGCGGCTGAGCCGCCGGGCGCCGCGGCGTCGTCGCCGGTCACGCGGCGACACGTGCGTTGACACCCCCGCGCGCCGCGTGATGGATTGTGGAACGTAATGCCATCCAGAGCGGCCGAGAGACGTGGCTCGTCGACGCCGCAGCAACCACCCGTGTCACGGGCCGGTGCTCCCGCCACGGCCGATGGACAGTGTTCTGCTCCGCTGACCGGTTCGGTGACCGTCGCCCGCCCGTGACGGCCGCGTCCGCGCACCACGCGCCCGGACGACGCCGCGGGGGAGCGCGGAGCACCGCGCGGTCCTCGTGCGCGTCCCGGCCGGCGGGGACGGTCCGGGGTGCGGGTCCGACGCAGGGAGCCGTCAGCGCATGAGCACCATCCAGATCACCGAATCCCCGAGAGTCCGGGCCCGTGAGGCCGCCGCGCAGGACGTCGCACCGGAGGCGGCCGCCGCGCGTGCGCTGCGTGAAGGCGCGGCGGGGCCGATCTCCACGGCCGAGCTGCAGCGGGTCTTCCGTCCCGTCTTCGACCGGATCGCCGAGCGCACCGTGGCTCGCGAGCAGGAGCACGAGCTGCCGTTCGAGTGCTTCGCGTGGCTCAACGAGCTGCGCTTCGGTGCCCTGACCCTGCCACTGGAGAGGGGTGGCTACGGGGCGAGCCTCGAGCAGGCCGTGGAGCTGCTGATCGAGCTGGCCGCGGCCGACTCCAGCGTGGCCCACGTGTACCGCTCGCACCTGGGCTTCCTCGCGAGCCTGGGCGCGGACGAGGCGGACGTGTGGTTCCCGCGCGTGGCCGCGGGGCAGACCGTGGGCAACGCCGCCACCGAGCGCTCCGGCGTGGCACTGGGTACGGCCACCACGACCCTGACCCGCTCGGACGGGGACGGCTCGTGGCTGCTCGAGGGCACCAAGTACTACTCGACCGGGTCGATCTTCTCGGACTGGATCCAGGTCACCGCGCAGATCCCCGGCCAGGAGGCCCGCTCCCACGCGCTCGTGGGCAGCGACTGGGACGGTGTGGAGATGATCGACGACTGGGACGGCTTCGGCCAGCAGCTCACCGGCACTGGCACCACGCACCTGCGCGGGGTGCGGGTGCCCGCGGAGAACGTGCGCAACCGGGACGGCCGCAGCACCCAGGAGGTTGCGGTCTTCCAGCTCGTGCTGCTCTCCGTGGAGGCGGGGATCGCGAGGGCCGCCGCGCGCGACGCCGCAGACCTGGTCCGTGCCCGGACCCGCGGCTTCAACACCGGCAACGGCGCCGCGCCGGCCGAGGACCCGCAGATCCTGCAGCGCGTGGGCGAGCTCAGCGCCCAGGCGGCCGCCGCCCGGGCCATCGTGCTGCAGGCCGCCCGCGAGGTGGACGCCGCCGTGGGCGTGCTCGGCCAGGACCCGCTGATCGCGGACCCCGAGGCCCTGACCAACGCGTGCGAGCTCGCCGTGGCGCAGGCCCACGTGGTGGTCCCGGGCCTCGTCAAGGACGTCACGGACGGGATCTTCGACGTCCTGGGCGCCTCAGCGGTCTCCCGTTCCAAGGCGCTGGACCGGCACTGGCGCAACGCCCGCACCATTGCCACGCACAACCCGGTGGTCTACAAGGCGCGCATCGTGGGCGACCACCGCGTCAACGGCACGCCCATGTTCGGGCTCAACGCCATCGGGGACGTGCGCCGCACCGCGTCCTGACCCCGGCCGGCCGGGTGCCGGACGCGGCCACCCCGAGAAGCCGACGACGCCGCCCGGCGACCTTCGCGCAGAAGGCCACCGGGCGGCGTCGTCGTCGGGGAGCGGAAGCGTCCCCCGAGAGGGGTGGGGCTACGGCAGCTGCAGCATGGAGATGTCCGCCATGCGGGCCATCACGCGCACCACCTGGCAGGAGTAGCCGAACTCGTTGTCGTACCAGACGTAGAGCACCACGGAGTTGTTGTTCACGATGGTCGCGAGGCCGTCCACCACGCCGGCGCGGCGGGAGCCCACGAGGTCCGTGGAGACCACGTCCGGGGAGTCCACGTAGTCGATCTGCTTGCGCAGCGGCGAGTTCAGGGAGATGTCCTTGAGGAACGCATTGATCTGGTCCTTGTCCCGCGGAGCGTTCTCCAGCTGGAGGTTCAGGATCGCCATGGAGACGTCCGGGGTGGGCACGCGGATGGCGTTGCCGGTGAGCTTGCCCTGCATCACGGGCAGCGCCTCGGCCACGGCCTTGGCGGCCCCGGTCTCCGTGATGACCATGTTCAGCGCGGCGGAGCGGCCGCGGCGGTCGCCCTTGTGCCAGTTGTCGATCAGGTTCTGGTCGTTCGTGTAGGAGTGCACGGTCTCCACGTGGCCCTGCACGATCCCGTACTCGTCGTCCAGGACCTTGATCACCGGGGTGATCGCGTTGGTCGTGCAGGAGGCCGCGGAGAGGATGGTGTCTTCCGGGGTGATGTCGGAGTCGTTGACGCCGCAGACGATGTTCTTCATCTCGCCCTTGCCCGGGGCGGTGAGCAGCACCTTGCCCACACCCTTGGCCTGCAGGTGCTGGGAGAGGCCCTCCTCGTCACGCCACACGCCGGTGTTGTCCACCACCAGGGCGTCCTGGATGCCGTACTCGGTGTAGTCGATCTCCGAGGGCGAGTTGGCGTAGATGAACTGGATGGGCACCCCGTTGGCGGTGATTACGTTGTGCTCCTCGTCCACCGTGATGGTGCCGTCGAAGGAGCCGTGCACGGAGTCCCGCCGCAGCAGGGATGCGCGCTTGACGAGGTCGTTGCCGGGCTTCTTGCGCACCACCACGGCGCGCAGGTTCAGGCCGGTGCCGTCGTTGCGGTTGAGCAGGATGCGCGCGAGCAGGCGGCCGATGCGACCGAAGCCGTAGAGCACCACGTCCCGGGTCTCGGCCTCGTTGCTGCCGTGCTGGTCCACGGCCGGGGCGAGCGCCTCGCGCAGATAGGTGTCAAGGTCCGTGGCACCGGACTCCACGAAGCCCTGGTGCAGCTTGGCGACGTCCACGTTGCACACGCCCAGGTTCAGCGGGCCCAGGGCCCGGAGGATCTCCAGGGTGCGGTCGATCGGCAGCTCCTCGCCCAGGATGCGCCGCGTGAAGCGGTGGACCTTGATGATGTCCGTGACAGACTTGTGCACCAGGGACCGGCCGAAGGCCGTGGTGACCACCTTGTTCTCCCGGTGCAGCTGTCCCACCAGGGGGACCAGCTGCTCGGCGAGGGCTTCTCGTTCTGACCACGTGGCGCTCATGAGCAACCTTCTTCCTCGGCCCGGACGTCGTCGTCCGAACCGTCTTGGAGTCGCGCGACGGTGCGCGGACTGGCGGGATGGCGCGCCTCGTGAGCGGCGCTGCTCGTCGAGAGCACAGTTTACGTGTCCGCCCGCCGCGCCCGGGACCTGTGCCACCGCATGACGACGCCGCCGTGGGGGCCTGGCAGCGCGGGTCTCCGCGCGGCGTCGTTCGCGCTCCGGCGGCCACAGGGATCCCGGGGACGACGGTCCTCTTGTGAGGCCCGCGGCGCCGGGGCGCGCGGGGGCTGCTTTGCTACCGTGGTGCCATGTTGACCGTGATCGGTGAAGCGCTCGTGGACGTCGTGTCCCGCAACGGGGCGGAACCCCGGGCCCACGTGGGCGGAAGCCCCATGAACGTGGCCGTGGGACTGGCCAGGCTGGGCCAGGACGTCCAGTTCCTGGGCCGCTACGGGCAGGACGACTACGGCCACCGCGTGGTGGAGCACCTGCGCGGCAACGGCGTGGCCCTGCCCTTCGAGCCGGACACCCGCCCCACCTCCGTGGCTCAGGCCACCGTGGGAGAGGACGGCTCGGCCACCTACGACTTCCAGCTGGACTGGTCCCTGGACGTGACGCCCGAGCGGATCGACGAGCTGCTGGACGGCACCACCCTGCTGCACGTGGGCTCGATCGGCGCGATGCTCGAACCGGGCGCGTCCGTGGTGGTGGACGCCGTGGAGCGCGCACGGCGCACCGCCCTGATCTCCTACGACCCCAACTGCCGCCCGTCGATCATCCCGGACTCCTCGGACGCCCGCGCCCGTGCGGAGCAGATCGTGGGGTTGTCCCACGTGATCAAGGCCTCGGACGAGGACCTGCTGTGGCTCTACCCCCACCGCACCGTGGAGGACACCGCCCGCGCGTGGCTCAAGGCCGGCGCGCGGCTCGTCGTGGTCACCCGCGGTGCCATGGGCCCGTGGGCGCTCAGCCGGGGCACCGGGCGCGACGGCGTGTCCGGTGCCGGCCGCGCACGTCACCGTGGCGGACACCGTGGGTGCCGGGGACTCCTTCATGGCCGCCCTGCTTTCCGCGCTCGCGGACCGCGAGATCCTGGGCGCCTCCGCCGCGACCTCCATCGAGGAGCTGGGTGCGGACGAGGTGCGCGAGCTGCTGCTCTACGCGGCCGCGGCCTCCGGCGTCACCGTCTCGCGCTCCGGCGCGGACCTGCCCACGCGCGAGGACCTGCCCACGGTCTCCTGAACCTTCTGCCGCGCCGCGGCACCACCAACCCCGACGAGAGGAACAGCGCCATGTACGACCGTCACCCCTACGCGGACCTGCCCGAGCTGCCCGAGTTCACCCTGACCTCCACGGACGTGCGCGACGGCGAGAGCCTCGCGACCCCGCAGGTCTCCGGGATCATGGGCGCCGGGGGGCAGGACGTGTCCCCGCAGCTGTCCTGGAGCGGCGCCCCCGAGGGCACGCAGTCCTACGTGGTCACCGTGTTCGACCCGGACGCCCCCACGCCCAGCGGCTTCTGGCACTGGTGCCTGTCCAACATCCCGGCGGACGTGACCGAGCTGGCGACCGGGGCGGCGTCGAACCCGCCGCAGGGCGCCGTGAAGCAGCGCAACGACGGCGGCACGGACGAGTACCTGGGCGCGGCCCCGCCCGCCGGGCACGGCCCGCACCGCTACATCGTCTGCGTGACGGCGGTGGACGTCCCCGCGCTCGAGGTGGACGAGAGCTCCAGCCCCGCCGTGGTGAACTTCAACCTCTTCTCGCACGCCCTGGGGCGCGCGTTCCTCACGCCCGTCTACGAAGTGGAGTGACCGCACGTGCCGGAAGCCGCGGGGGTCGTGAACCGGCCGCCCGTCCGACTGATCGCGAGCGACCTGGACGGCACGGTCCTCGGCCACGACTTCCGGTTCCGGGAGCGCACCGTGGCGGCCCTCGCCGCGGCTCGGGACGTCGGGATCCGGGTGGTGTTCGTGACCGGGCGCCCCTCCCGGTGGCTTGACCCGCTGCGCGAGCAGATCGGGGACGCCGGCGTGGTGATCTGCTCCAACGGGGCGGTGGTCTACAACCCCGCCACGGACCGCGTCCTGGAGGCCAGCGTGTTCGGACTGGAGGACGCCCTGCCCGTGATCGAGGACATCACCCGCGCGCTGCCCGGAACCCTCTTTGCCGCGGAGACCCTGCAGCGCGTGCACACGGACCCGGGGTGGTCGCGGACGGACCGCATGGAGATCCGCGACGTCACCGAGGCCCCGGTCACCGGTTCCCTGATACCGGGCACCGAGGTGGTCAAGCTGCTCGCCAAGCTCGACGGCGCCGACCCCGGTGACTACTTCGAGCGGGTCCGGCGGATCGTGGGGGACCGGCTGTCCGCGACCCACTCGGTGGCCGCCGCGCCGCTCGTGGAGATGGGCCAGCGAGGACTGACCAAGGCCAGAACGCTCGAACGCTTCACCGCGGAGCTGGTCATCGACCGCAGCGAGGTGATGGCGTTCGGGGACATGCCGAACGACCTCGAGATGCTCACGTGGGCCGGGCGCGGCTATGCCATGGCGGACGGCCACCCCGGCGTGGTCGCGGCCGTGGAGCGCACCGCGCCGGCGTTCTCGCAGGACGGCGTGGCGCAGGTGATCGAGCACTACCTGGCCCACGAGCACGACGCCGCACTCCGCGCCGCTCCATCCGGCGGGTCCACCCGTACCCGGGAGGATGCGGCGCCTCCCCACGCGGCACCGTCGCACGCCGTCGCGCCCCGCGAGATCCCCGGTGGCGCCGTCGCGGACACGACCCGGAAGGACCGTCATGGCTGAACCGACCCCCACAGACCCCGCCGGCGCAGCACCGAAACACCCCGCGGCACTCGCGCACCGGGGATTCTCCCCGGACGGCCACGAGAACACCCTGGCGGCGTTCCGGGCCGCCGCGGATCTCGGCTTCGTGTGGCTCGAGACGGACGTGCACACCACCAGGGACGGCGTCGTGGTCGCCTTCCACGACCCCTCCCTGGAACGGGTCACGGGGGAGAGCGGCAACGTCAACGACCTCACGTGGGAGCAGCTGCGGACCCTGCGGATCGGTGGTGAGCACGGCATCCCGGCGCTCGCCGAGCTGCTGCGGGAGCTGCCGCAGACGCGGCTGAACATCGACGTCAAGGACGAGGCCTCCGTGGCCGCACTGCCCGAGGTGCTCGCGCACGAGGACGCCGCGGACCGCGTGCGTGTCACCTCCTTCTCCGAGTCACGGCGACGCCGCACGCTCGCCGCCATCGCGAGGCTCACCGGGCGGCGCGTGCGGACCTCCGCCGGCACGCTCGGCACCGCGGGGTTCCTCGCGGTCGCGACCGTGGCACCGGTGACCGACAGGATCTCCCCGCGGATCGCCCACGCCCTGTGGGCCGCCCACCGCGCGGCGTGGTCCCGCGTGGTGGCGCCCTTCGACACCCTCCAGCTGCCGGAGCGGCACACGCTGCAGCTGCCCCTCGGGCGCAGCCTCACCGTGCGGATCGTGACACGGCAGTTCCTGGACCTCGCGCACCGGGAGGGGCTGGCGGTGCAGGTCTGGACCGTCAACGACCCCGCGGACATGCACCGGCTGCTGGAGCTCGGGGTGGACGGGCTCATCACGGACCGCGCGGACCTGCTGCGGGACGTGCTGGTGGCCCGGGAGCAGTGGCCCCCGGACGCCCAGGACTGACCCGGCACACCTTTCCCGCGGCCCTCGACGCGGGGAGTGAATCTCCCCCGCCTCACCCCATCGGGCACCACATCGGGGTAGCTTGGACGTGATCGGGGCCACGGGTGCGCTCTGGCTCACTCGCCCCGGCGACGAACGGTGTCCGACGAGCCCAGGGAGGTCGCATGCACTGCACGTCCGTGGTCCCTGCCCTCGCTCCCGTCCGGTCGGCACCGGTGCACACCGTCGTTGCGCCCCTCGCGTTGCCGGCCATCCTGCCGCCCCGGTCGGCGATCTACCACCGCCGCCTCACCGCCCAGGTTCCCCTGCGCGGTCACCGTGTGGTCGCCGCACGCCTCAGCAAGATCCCGTAGCAGGCTTCACCGCGCCCCGCCGCGCACCCCCTCCGTGGTGCGCCCCGGCCGTCCCCGACGTCCCGTCCGCCGGTCTTCATGCCCGCGACCGTCCTGCCTGCGAGGAACCATGAACACTGTGCCACCGCCCATCCAGCCGCCCCGGTCCGGGGACGCTCCACGCCGCCGCGGCTCGGCCCTGCACGGAACGCCGGGCGCTGCCTGCCGCGCCGAGTTCAGCCGCCGCGGGTTCATGGGACTGGGTGCCGCGGCGGCGTCGTTGGCCCTCGCGGGGTGCGGAGCCGGCGGGCAGCCCGCCACCGTGACCGTGGAGGCCTCGGGGGAGCCGCAGCGCGGCGGGATCCTGCGGATCGGCACCACCGGTGGTGGCGCCTCCGACACGATGGACGCCAACGCACCGGTGGGCACCGCGGACGGCGGCCGGGTGATGAACCTCTACGACCGCCTCTACGAGTTCGACCCCGAGTACAAGCTCACCCCAGGGCTCGCGGAGTCCGTGAAGTCCGAGGACGGCGGCCGCGCGTGGGTGTTCCGGCTGCGCAAGGGGGTCACGTTCCACGACGGGCGCCCGCTCACCTCCCGCGAGGTCGTCCACACCTACCAGCGCGTGACGGACCCGAAGGACCCCAAGACCGGGGCGGCCGGGCTGGCGCTGCTCAAGCGCTCCGTGGCGGTGGACGAGCACACGGTGCGCTTCGAGCTCGAGGAGCCGGACGCGATGTTCGTGGACTCCACGGCGCAGAACTCCATGGGCATCGTCCCCACGGACTACGACCCCAAGAAGCCCGTGGGCACCGGCCCGTTCCGCTTCGGGTCCTTCGAGCCCGGGCAGCTCACGGTGCTGAAGTCCAACCCGGACTACTGGGGGCAGAAGGCGTACCTGGACGAGGTCCACCTGCTGAACTTCAACGACCAGGACGCGCTCGTCAACGCGCTGCTCTCCACCCAGGTGGACGTGGCCGGGCAGCTGCCCCTGGCGATGATCGACGTCGTCAACACCGATCCCCGCCTGCGCACCGTGGTCTCCCAGACCGGCAACTGGCTGCCGTTCACCATGCGCGTGGACACCGCCCCGTTCGACGACGTCCGGGTGCGCCAGGCGTTCCGGCTCGTGGTGGACCGCGAGCAGATGGTGGAACAGGTCTTCTCGGGCCACGGCACGGTGGGCAACGACATGTACGCGCCCTTCGACCCGGGCACGCCGAAGCTCCCGCAGCGCACGCGGGACATCGCCCGGGCCAAGGAGCTGCTCGCGCAGGCCGGGCACCCCAACGGACTGGAGGTGGAGCTGGTGACGGCTCCCATCCAGACCGGAGCCGTGGAAGCCGCGCAGGTCTTCGCCGAGCAGGCCTCCGAGGCCGGGATCACCGTGAAGCTGCGCCGCGTGGACGCCACCACGTTCTTCGGGGACGGCTACCTCAAGTACCCCTTCGCGCAGGACTTCTGGTACACCCGCAGCTTCCTCCCCCAGAGCGCGCAGGGCTCACTGCCCAAGGCGCCGTTCAACGAGACCCACTGGGCGGACCCCGAGTTCCTGGCGCTGTACAAGAAAGCCCGCGCGACCCTCGACCCCGGCAAGCGCAACGAGGTGGTGGCCCAGGCCCAGAAGCTGCTGCACGAGAAGGGCGGGTACATCGCCTGGGGGTTCTTCGACCAGGCGGACGCCTACCAGAAGTACGTGGGCGGCGCGTTCACGCACCGCTCCGGAATGCCGGTGAGCGGTTTCCAGCTGCGCTCGCTGTGGCTCGCCCAGGAAGGGAAGTGATCGCGTGGCTGCCATGATCCTCAAACGGCTGGGCGTCTCGGTCTTCGTGCTGCTGGCCGTGTCCCTGCTGGTCTTCGTCTTCACGCTGCTGCTCCCGGGCGATCCCGCCCAGGCGATCCTGGGCCAGCAGGCCACCCCGGAGCGGCTGGCCGCGCTGCGGGAGCAGCTGCAGCTCAACGACCCCTGGTACACGCGCTACGTCTCGTGGCTCGGGGGGGCTGTTCGTGGGAGACCTCGGAACGTCCGCGGCCACGGGCGGTTCCGTGAACGCCCTGCTGGCCAGCAAGGTCTCGGCGTCCATGGTGCTCATGGTGATCGCCGCGGTGATCGCCATCCCGGTAGGGCTGCTGCTCGGCACGTGGTCCGCGATGCGTCAGGGCAGGGCGTCGGACCAGGCGCTCACGGGCTTCTCCCTGGTGCTCGCCGCGCTGCCCGAGTTCGTGATCGGCGTGGTGCTGACCACGCTGCTGTCCACCACGGTCTTCAAGCTGCTGCCCTCCGTGACGATGGCGGCGCCCGGCATGAAGGTGTGGGACTACCCGCTGCAGCTGATCCTGCCGTGCCTGACACTGGTGCTCGTGGTGGTGCCCTACATGATCCGGATGACGCGCACCACCATGATCGACGTGCTCGACTCCGGCTACGTGGAGATGGCCCGGCTCAAGGGGCTGCCCGAGCGGCAGGTGATCTTCAAGCACGCGCTGCCCCACGCCATCGGGCCCGTGGCCCAGGTGGTGGCCATGCAGCTCGCGTGGCTCGCCGGCGGCATCGTGGTGGTGGAGTTCCTCTTCCGCTTCCCCGGCCTCGGCCAGGCCATGGTGGACGCCGTGAACAACCGTGACGTCCAGGTGGTGCAGGCCCTGTCGATGATCATCGCCGCGTTCTACGTGGTCGTGAACCTGATCGCGGACGTGATCGGAATCCTTGCCAACCCCAAGCTGCGGACGGAGTCCCGCTCATGAACGCGCAGGACAGGGCGGAGACCACGCCCCACGAGACCGGCGGGACCACGGCCGCCGACGACGTCGCCGTGGCCGCGGGCGCGGACCCCGCCTCCCGCGAGCCGGGGGCGGGCGGCGTCGACGGCGCGGACCCGGACTTCGCGCACTCCGCATCCCGCGGGGACGCCCGCCCTGTGTCCTTCGGCAGGCGCGTGCTGGCCCAGCCGGCCGCGAAGCTCGGGTTCCTGCTCACGGGCATCGTGCTCGTGCTCGCGCTGATCGGGCCCTTCGTGGTGCCCGCCTGGACCGGCTACGGTCCCAACTCGTTCGCGGGCAAACCGTTCCAGACCGGGATCTTCGGCACCGACAACCTGGGCCGGGACGTGCTCTCGCGCTTCCTCGAGGGCGGCTGGCGGCTGCTGATGTACTCGGCGCTCGCCACGGTGCTGGGTGTGGGGCTCGGCGCGGTGCTCGGCATGCTCGCGGCGTTCCGCGGCGGCTGGCTCGACGCCCTGATCATGCGCTGCGGCGACGTGCTGCTCGCGATCCCTCAGCTCGTATTCGCGCTGCTCGCGGTGACCGTGCTCGGTCCGCAGGGCTGGGTGCTCGTGATGGTGATTGGCGTGACGCATGCACCGCGCGTGGCCCGCGTGATCCGTGCCGCCACCGCGGGGGTGGTCGCGGAGGACTTCGTGCTCGCGTCCCAGATGTACGCCGTGCCGCAGTGGAAGATCCTCGCCCGGGACGTGGTCCCGAACATCATGGGTCCGCTCATGGTGGAGGTCGGGCTGCGGCTCACGTACTCCATCGGCGCCGTGGCCTCGCTGTCCTTCCTGGGGCTCGGCATGCAGCCGCCCACCCCGGACTGGGGCCTGATGATCAACGAGAACCGGATCGCCCTGGCACTGCAGCCGTGGGGTGTGATCCTGCCCGTCATCGCGATCGCGGTGCTGACCGTGGGCACCAACCTGATCGCGGACGCCGTGGCCGGTGCCTCCGCCGGTCGGGTGCGCACCACCAAGAAGACGTCCCGGAAGCGCTCGGAGAAGGGGTCCTGATGAGGAAGTCGGAGCAGAAGGCCCGCGCACAGAGCCGGGCGGCCGCCGTCCCGCGCGCCACCGTGGAGACCGCCATCTCGGTCGAGCACCTGAGCCTGGGCGTCGTGGGCGGGGACCTGATCCTCGACGAGGTCAGCTTCCAGCTGCGCCCCGGGCGGATCCTCGCGCTCGTGGGGGAGTCCGGGTCCGGCAAGACCACCGCGGCGCTGGCGTGCATGAACCACCTGCGCTCCGGACTGGAGCTGCGCGGCGGCACGGCGGAGCTCCAGGAGGGGGCCTCGCGCTTCCACCGCAACGCGGTGGACCTGCTCACGCTCTCCGAGAGGCAGATGCGCCGGCTGCGCGGCGGCACCATCGCGTACGTGCCCCAGGACCCGGCGCTGTCCCTCAACGGGTCGCTGCGCGTGGGCGAGCAGATCGCCGAGGTGCTGCGCGCCCACGAGTTCGGGCGCAACGCCAGGGACCGGGACGCCCGCGTCGCGGAGGTTCTCACCGAGGTCGGGCTGCCCAGCGACCGCGAGTACCAGCGCCGCTTCCCCCACCAGCTCTCGGGCGGGCAGCAGCAGCGCATCGGCATCGCCATGGCCTTCGCGTGCCGCCCCGCCGTCATCATCCTGGACGAGCCCACCACCGGGCTGGACGTGGCCACCCAGGACCTCGTGCTCAAGACCATCTACCAGCTGACCACCAAGCACGACGTCGCCGGGCTCTACATCACCCACGACCTCGCCGTGGTCGCGCAGGTCGCCAACGACGTCGCCGTGATGCTGCACGGGCGGATCGTCGAGGACGGCCCCGCCGAGCAGGTGCTCACCCGACCCGAGCACCCCTACACGCGCTCGTTGCTCGCCGCTGTTCCGGACATGCAGGGTGCCCGCAGCATGGGTGGCGGGCCCGCGGTCAGCCCCGTGGTGGGCGTCCGAGCGCCGTGGGACGACGGCCGGGGTGGACCCGGTGCAGAGCGGACCGGGACGGAGCCGGCGCCGGATGGGGCAGGGCCGACACCGGCCGAGGGTGGTGCCGCGGGGTTCGCGGTCTCCGCCCGCGACCGCGGTGAGGAGCGGCAGGGAACGGGCGCGGGCGGCGTCGTCGTCGGCGGGCGGTCCACGGACGAACCCGTGGTGGCCGTGCGCAACGTGCGGCTGGCCTACGGGCCCGCGGTGATCCTCGACGGCGTGAACCTGGACCTCGCGGCGGGGCAGACGACCATGCTGCTGGGAGAGTCCGGCTCCGGCAAGACCACGCTCTCGCGGACCGTGGCGGGGCTGATCGACGAGTACACCGGCGAGGTGCTGCTGGACGGCACGGTGCTCGCGCGCAGCACCCGCAAGCGCGACAACGAGCAGCGGCGCAGGATCCAGTACGTGTTCCAGTCGCCGTTCTCGTCGCTGAACCCGCGGCGCAGCATCGGCGACTCGCTGCAGGTGCCCCTGGAGATGAGCGGCGAGCTCAACCGGGCGCAGCGTCGGGCGGCGGTCGCGGACGCGCTGGACGCCGTGCGGCTGGGGCGCAGCTACATCGACCGCAGACCCGGTGAGCTCTCCGGCGGCGAGCGGCAGCGTGCGGCGGTGGCGCGTGCGCTGGTGAACGCGCCGTCGGTGCTCGTGTGCGACGAGATCACCTCCGCGCTGGACGTCTCCGTGCAGGCCTCGGTGATCGAGCTGCTGCGCGAACTGCAGCACGAGCGGAACCTGGCGATGCTGTTCGTGACCCACAACATCGCGCTCGCCCGGCACATCTCGCACAAGCTCGCCGTACTGGAACGCGGGAAGCTCGTGGACTACGGCCCCACGGACACGGTCCTGCGCAACCCGCAGCACGCCTATACACGCTCGCTGCTGGAGCACGTCCCCACGCTGGAGGGTGTGGGCTGAGGGGTGGGGGCGGTCCGGCCCGGGGGCACCCGCTCCCCGGTGCCCCCGCCGTTGCCCGCCCCACTCTGAGGTGTAGAAGTGCCACGAAAAACTAACGCTGGGCGGGCACTTCTACACCTCAGCCGCATCCTTCGCTCGGTCCGGCCGCCTGAACATCTGGGGCGCGATGTGACCGTCTGCGGCGGCGAATCGCGGGCATGTCGCGCCTCAAATGTCCCCGTGGCCAATTCCTGCCTTAGATGTGCGTCACAGGGCCGCCGCCGTTGCCGGTGCAGACCGCTGCGCCACCGCGATGAGGTCCGCCGCCAGGCCCTGCGTCCTGCGCGGACCACCCCACAGCGCCCGCAGCTCACGCGCGAGGTGCCGCTGCGTACGAACCTTCACGAGCGTCCCCGCCGCGACGGCCTCGTCCACGGCGAGACGGCTCAGCACCGCCGGCGCCGCCCCGGACTGCACGCTCACCCGCACCGCCGCGTTGCTCGGAAGCTCCAGCAGGGACATCGCCGGTCGGCCCAGCGCCAGGTCCAGGGCGGTGCGGGTCCCGGAACCCTCCTCCCGGGTCACGAGCGCGGTGGTGGCGAGCTCCGCCGTCGTCACGGGGTCGCGGCGCCCGGCCCACGGGTGCTGCGGAGGCACCACGAGCACCAGCTCGTCGCGGGCGACCACCGCGTGGTGCAGTCCGGCGGGGGAGCCCGGGCTTTCGATGAACCCCACGTTCGCCGTGCCCGCGCGGACGTCCTGCACCACGTCGTGCGAGTTGTGCACCGTCACCTGCACGCGGGACTCGGGGTGCTCGCGGCGCAGGTCGGCGAGCCAGCGGGGGAGCAGGTGCTCCGCGACCGTCTGGCTCGCGGAGACCCTGAGGGGTGCGCTGCGGGAGGCGTCGTGGGCGAGGAGGGAGACGCCGTCGGCGAGGCGCTGCGCGGCGTCGACGACGGCGCGCGCCCACTCCGTGACCACCAGACCGTCCGGCGTGAGCGTGGACCCGCGGGTGGAGCGGTGCAGCAGCGTGACCCCGAGGGTGCGCTCCAGGCGGGCCATGGAACGGCTCGCGTTCGGTTGCGCCATGCCGACGGCGCGCGCACCCGCCGCCAGGCTGCCGTGGTCCGCGACGGCGACCAGCAGCTCGAGTGCGACGACATCCGGCCAGGTGGACACATCCAGAGGATATATCCCACATGCCGAACCGCGGGCTACCGACCGCCACGTGACCGCGGGATGCTGGGGCCATGACCGCACTTCCCCGCCGGGCGACCCCCGAGCAGCCCACCCGCACCGACGTCCGCCCCGCCACCCGGCCGGGACCCGCGGGCCCCGACGATGCCGCCGTGTCCCGGACCGCGTCGCGCCCCGCCGCGAAGGTCACCCCGCGTGCAGAATCACCAGCCACCCCGGCCCCGCGCCCTGCCGCAGCGACCGTCCCTCCGCCCGGCCCGCAGTGGTACGGCTCGGTGATGGGCACGGGCATTCTCTCGACGCTCACCCAGATGCTCGCCGGGGACCTGCCCGGGGGAGCGGTCCTCGCGGTGCTGCTGCTCGTGGTCGGGTGGCTGCTCCTCGCGGGGCTGACCGCGGGGTTCACCGTGCGCGTGGTGCGGCGCCCGGCGCTGTTCGCGGAGACGATCCGGGACATTCCCGTGCTGGCCGCGTGGGGCATGGTGTCCATGGGCGTGCTCTCCGTCGGCTCGGCAACCGCCACGGTGGTCCCGGCCCACTGGCCCGCGCTGGCCCCCGCGGCGTGGCTCGCTGACGAGGTGCTCTGGACGGTCGGGACCGTCCTGGGCGTGCTCACGGCGCTCGGCTTCGCGGTCCGGCTGATCGGGCGTGACGTGGGGGCACCCACCACCACCTGGGGGCTGCCCATCGTGCCGCCCATGGTCTCCGCGACCACCGGTGCCGCGCTCGTCCCGCACCTGCAGACGCGTCACGGGCAGCTGCTGCTGGTGATCGTCACGGTCGCGTGCTTCTTTCTTGCGCTCGTGCTGGGGCTCGTCGTCTTCGCGGTCGCCTACCACCACCACTGGCGGGTGGCCGAGCTGCCCCTCGCGGCGTCGACGAGCGCGTGGATCCCGCTGGGCGTCGTCGGCCAGTCCACCGCGGCCGCGCAGGCGATCGCCGTGCAGGCGCAGCGCTTCGTGCTCCCGGAGGACACCGCCACGCTCACCCAGGTGGCCAACGTCTACGGCATCCTGATGCTCGCGTGCGGCGTGCCCCTGATCGCGTGGGCCACCGTGATGACGGTCCGGGGGTTCCGCGGCGGCATGCCGTTCTCGCCGGGCTGGTGGGCCCTGACCTTCCCCATCGGCACCGTGTGCCTCGGCCTCCACAACCTGGAGGGCGGCACGGGGATCCGCGCGTTCGGTCTCGCCTCCGGCGCAGCCTGCCTGGTGCTGCTGGGCACGTGGACACTGTGCGCCGTCGCGACCGTGAGGGCTGGGGGCGGGCAGAGGGGTGCGGCCACGGGCCGGTGAGCAGCGGGGACGACGCCGGTCGCGCGCCTTGCGCGGGCGGCCACGCGGCGTCGTCGTCGCCGGGCGTGACGCGCGCGACAGGCCGCTGGTTAGCATGGGGAGCATGAAGGCTACCGAAGAATCGTTCGTCCGGGCCGAGATCACGGGCCACACCGGGGTGCTGACCCTCACGCGCGGGAAGGCGTTGAACGCGCTGAACCGCAGCATGTACCACCAGCTGGTCGACGCGCTGCTGATGTGGCGCGAGGACCCCGCCATCGCCGAGGTGGTCGTCCGCTCGGAGCTGCCCAAGGCGCTGTGCGCGGGCGGGGACATCAAGGAGGTGCGGCAGGCGGCGCTGGACGGTCACGAGGACGAGATCCGGGACGCGTTCGGCACCGAGTACGCCATGAACGCGATCATCGCGGACTACCCGAAGCCGTACGTGGCCGTGATGAACGGGATCGTGATGGGCGGCGGCATGGGGCTCTCGGTCCACGGCTCGCACCGGATCGTCACGGAGACCTCGCAGCTGGCCATGCCGGAGACGGCCATCGGCTTCTTTACGGACGTGGGGGCGAGCTGGTTCCTGCCGCGTGTCACCCGCGGTGCCGGGGCCACGATCGACGACGACGCCGCCCGCCGCGCATCCCTCGCCGTCGCCCGGTACCTGGGGCTGGGTGGGGTGCGCCTCAACGGGGCGGACGCCATTGCCCTGGGACTCGCGGACACGTACATCGACTCCTCGGACGTGGACGCGTTCGTGAACACCGTGCTCACGGAGGGTGTGGATGCGGCCGTCTCCGCGTTCGGCAAGGACGCCCCCGAGTCCGAGCTGCTCGGGCGGTGGGACGAGATCGTGCAGCGCTACTCGGGAGAGACCCTGGAAGAGGTCGTGGCGTCGGCCGGTGCGGAACTGGAGGGCATGAGCCCCACGTCCCTGTCCCGCGTGTTCGAGCTGCTGAACCGCGGTTCCGAGGACAGCACCGTGCTCTCCTGCCTGGAGCGCGAGCTGCGCATGGCGGAGGACACCGCCGTGGGCCACGACTTCATCGAGGGCGTGCGCGCGATGGTCGTGGACAAGGACAAGACCCCGCAGTGGGAGCCCGCCACCGTGGCGGGAGTGGACCAGGAACGTATCCGCACCGTGGCGGACGAGAAGTCGGAGCTGCCCATCACGGTCTGATCCGCTCATCCCGGTGAGCGCTGGGGAGTGAGGGGCCGCCCGGGTGAGATGCCCCGGGACGAGGCGCTCCCCTTTGAAGAACCGCCCCGCACCTGTGTGAGGGGCGGTTCTTCGCGTCCACGGTCCCGAGGGACTCGGGCCGGGTGCTCTCATTGCTCCGCACCCGGCCGCGCCAGGGCTGGGAGCCGGCGGCGCGGCGTCGTCGTCGGGAAGGGCGGGGCCTCAGCCCAGCGGGGACGGGCTCTGCGAGGTGTCCGGCGTGAGGGGGTCCGAGCCCACCGAGCCGCGGGCGCGCGCGATGGCCGCCATCAGGTGGTAGACCACCAGGGCCGCCGCGGTTCCCAGGGCGATGCCCGCGAAGTCCAGGCCGAACACGGACCAGGTGTAGTCGCCGATGCCCACGATCATGGCGATCGCCGCGGTGGTGAGGTTGACCGGGTTGGAGAAGTCCACGCGGTTCTGCACCCAGATCCGCACGCCGAGCATGCCGATCATGCCGTACAGCACCGTGGCCGCTCCGCCCAGCACGCCCTTCGGCACCGTGGCCACCGCCGCCCCGAACACGGGGGTGACGCTGAGCAGGATCGCGACGAGCGCGGCCACCCAGTACGCGGCGGTCGAGTAGACACGTGTGGCCGCCATGACGCCGATGTTCTCCGCGTAGGTGGTGGTGCCCGAGCCGCCGCCGGAGCCCGCGATCATGGTGGCCAGGCCGTCGGACATGATGGCGCGGCCGGTGTAGGGGTCCAGGTTGTCGCCGGTCATCAGGGCCACGGACTTCACGTGCCCGATGTTCTCCGCGACGAGCACCAGGATCACGGGGATGAACAACCCGGCGAGGTTGAGGTGGAACTCCGGGGACTGGAAGTGGGGGAGGCCGAAGAGCCCCTGCTGGTCCCATGCAGCCTGGATGGAGGTGAAGTCCACCTCGCCGCGCAGCACGGCGGTCAGGTAGCCGATCACCACGCCCAGCAGGATGGACAGGCGTCCCAGCAGCCCGCGGAAGAGCACAGAGATCAGGATGATCGAGCCGAGCGTGACCAGCGCGGTGACGGGCGCGGCCGTGAAGTTCTCCTTGGCGGACGGCGCCAGGTTGAACCCGATCAGCGCCACGATGGTGCCCGTGACCGCCGGCGGCATGAGCTTCTGCAGCCACCCGGTGCCGGCCACCTGCACGATCACACCGATCAGGAACAGCGCGGCGCCGGCCATGATCACACCGCCCAGCGCGCCGCCCGGACCGTACTGGTTCACGGACGCGGTGATCGGCGCGATGAACGCGAACGAGGACCCCAGGTAGCTCGGCACCCGCCCGGCCGTGATGACCAGGAACAGCACTGTGCCGATGCCCGAGAAGAACAGGGTGGTCGCCGGCGGGAAGCCCGTGAGCAGGGGCACCAGGAACGTGGCGCCGAACATCGCCACCACGTGCTGCGCGCCGATCGAGATGGTCCGCGGCCACGAGAGCCGCTCGCGCGGGGTCACCACGTCCCCGGGGGCCACGTGCCGGCCGTCCCCGTGCAGGCGCCAGTTCAGGCCCAGCCGGTCGACGACGCCGCGGGGCCGGTTCTCGGCCCGCGGCCCGTGCCGCTCCCCGTCCGGCGGCGGGGTCTGTGCGGGGGAAACCGGGGTGCTCATGGGTGCTCCTTGTCCTGGGCGAGCCGGAGGTGCCGCCCCCGGAATTCTAGTGTCCGGCCGGTGGAGCGCACGGGAGGGGACCAGCATCGCGGGTGGGGTGGGCGCGCGGTCCCTCGGCAGGGTGCCGGCAAGCTCCCGGCCCCGGCACGGGCGGCGTCGTCGGCCCCGGGGCGAAAGCTACGGACGAGTAGGGTGAGTTGCAGGGGCCATGCCCGTGGCTCCGGGGCCCGCGGGGGAACACCTCCCGTGGGTGCGACTCACGAGGGAGTGGGAGACAACATCATGGCTGAGCTGCAGAACCTCACCGTCATCGGGTCCGGGGTGCTCGGATCGCAGATCGCGTTCCAGGCCGCGTACTTCGGCAAGACCGTCACCGTGTACGACATCAGCGACGAGATCGTGGCCGGGCTGCCCGCGAAGTGGCAGAAGCTCTCCGAGTTCTACGCGAGGGACATGGCCGCCACTCCGGAGCAGCTCGAGGCGACGACGGCGCGCATCACCGGCACCACGGACGTCACCGCGGCGCTCGCGAACGCGGACATCGTGATCGAGGCCGTTCCGGAGAACCTGGAGCTCAAGCGGAAGGTGTGGGCGCAGATCGGGGCGGCGGCGCCGTCGTCGACCATCTTCTGCACCAACTCGTCCACCCTGCTGCCCAGCGACATCGCGCAGTCCACGGGGCACCCCGAACGGTTCCTGGCGCTGCACTTCGCCAACGAGGTCTGGCGCAACAACACCGGCGAGGTCATGGGCCACGCCGGCACCGACCCCGCCGCCGTGCAGGCCGTGCTGGGCTTCGCGGAGCAGATCGGCATGGTCCCCATCCACGTGGAGAAGGAGCAGCCCGGGTACATCCTCAACACCCTGCTCGTCCCCCTGCTCGGCGCGGCCACGCACCTGTGGGTCAACGACGTCGCCAGCGTCGAGGACATCGACCGCACCTGGCGGACCGCCACCGGCTCCCCGCTGGGCCCCTTCCAGATTCTGGACGTCGTGGGCATGGAGACGCTCTACCAGATCAACCTCAACACCGGGACGGACGAGTCCCGCCGCGTGGCCGAGCGCATCAAGACCGAGTACATCGACAAGGGCTACAAGGGCCGCGACACCGGCCGGGGGTTCTACACGTACGAGTGAGGGC
Source organism: Kocuria varians (assembly GCF_006539885.1). Classification (GTDB taxonomy): domain Bacteria; phylum Actinomycetota; class Actinomycetes; order Actinomycetales; family Micrococcaceae; genus Kocuria; species Kocuria varians. Next base: position 79,168 of record NZ_BJNW01000006.1, read on the forward strand.
CCGCGCGGTACGCACGCCACCTCTGCCGCCTGCACCACCGAGGTCCCCGCGGCACCCCGGCAAGTGGTGCCCACCCCGTTTGTCCGTCAAGATGAACCCATGCCCAACCACGTACGGACCCGCAAGCCCCGCCTGGACTCCCTCCGGCAGGATCTGCTGCAGCGGGGTCTGCCCCTCGTCCTGGGGCCGAAGGACCGGTCCGGGGGCCTTCTCCCCCGCAGCGCGCCGGCCCTGTTCGCGGCGTTCATCGTGCTGGCGGGGTTCATCCAGTTCGGGCGATCCACCGACGACATCATGGACAGCGAGCTGACCTCTCTGACGGAGGAGGAGCTGGTGACGGCGGGTTCCGGCCTGCTGATCATGGCGAGCTTCCCGCTGGGGTGGTGGCTGCTGCGGGTGCTCCTGCGCCACGTGAACCGGAAGGTGGCGGCGGACATCGGGATCGCCGTGGTCGTGGCCCTGCTGGTTCTGCCGCTGTTCTCCTCGCCCGAGCTGGGGTCGGTCTGTCGGACGTGGTCGTCGTCCTGGTCGTGGTCCTGCTCGCCACCTACTGGGGGGTGGGTGCGGTGACGGCGTGGGCGTCCCGGCGTGCGGCGCGGGAGATGAACCACCTGGGGTCCATGGTCGGCCGGGTGCTGCCCATCCTGATGCTCGCGCTGCTGTTCTCGTTCTTCAACGCGGAGATCTGGCAGGTCGTGGCGCAGCTGTCCATGGCGCGCACGTGGGTGATCGTGGGGGTCATGGGCCTGCTGGGCATCGCCCTGGCCACCCTCAACGCGCGCGACGAGATCTCCCAGATCGTGCGCAGCTAGGACGACCGCACGAGCCGAGACCTGCGCCGCCTCGAACGCGCCAACATCACCACCATGTGCGTGATGATCAGCCTGATCCAGGTCACGCTGTTGGGCGTCGTCGTCTTCGTGTTCTACGTGATCTTCGGCGTTCTCTCCGTCTCCAAGGTCACGGCCACGCAGTGGATCGGCAGCCCCCCCGGCCGAGTTCGGCGGCGTGCTCTCCGGCCTGCCCGTCTCGCAGCCGCTGGTGCAGGTGTGCATGGTGCTCGCGGCGTTCAGCGCCCTGAACTTCATCGTGAGCATCGGCACGGACCCCACCTATCGGACCACGTTCCTGGAGCCCGCGCTCGACGAGGTGCGCCAGGGCCTGCAGCCCCGCGACGAGTACGTCGCGCTGCGCAAGGGCACCGAGGACGACGACGCCGCCACCGCGACTTCCGGCCCCGCCCTCACCTCCGTGGGCGGAGACACCACTACCGAGGACGCCGCAACGGCCAGCCCCGCGGCGGAGACCGCGCAGTCACGGTCCGACCTGCACGACTGACGGGGCGGGCTGGAGGCGGCGCGGTTGACGAGCCCCGCGGCGTCCCGCCGCGCGAGGCAGCTGACGGTCATCCCCACCCCCGTACCCGTCTGACGATCGGCAGCCAACTCGGCCGCCCGGCGTCGTCGTCGGGGCGGGGGCTACCCTGAACCCGTGTATCCCGCCGAGCTCAGCGCAGCCTCCCAGGACTACCTCAAGACCATCTGGCGCCTGGGGGAGTGGGAGCCGGAGCGCGTGACCACCACGGTGCTGGCCGCGCGCATGGGGCTGGCGGCGTCCACGGTGTCGGAGGCGCTGAAGAAGCTCACGGCGCAGGGACTGGTGACCCGCCCGTCGTACGGGGCCGTGCAGCTCACCGAGCAGGGTCGCCAGGTGGCGGTGCATATGGTGCGGCGCCACCGCATCCTGGAGATGTTCCTGGCCACCGAACTGGGTTACCCGTGGGACGAGGTCCACGACGAGGCCGAGGTGCTGGAGCACGCCGTCACGGACCGGTTCATCGACAGCCTGGACGAGAAGCTCGGCCACCCGCGCGCGGATCCGCACGGGGACGCGATCCCGTCGAAGGATGGCGCGGTCGACGCCCCGAGCGCCATCCCGCTGGCGGACGTGCTCGGCCCCGCGCTCGTGCGGGTGACCCGTGTCTCGGACGAGGACCCGGAGAGGCTGCGGGCCCTCGGGGAGCTGGGCGTGCGCCCCGGAGTCACGCTGTCCGTGCGGGCCCACCCCACGGAGGCCGGGGCCCTGCGCGTGAGCTTCCCGGAGTCAGCGGACGCGGAGCGCGACGGCGAGCCCGAGATCACCCTGGGGATCCTCCACGCAGAGGCGGTGCGGGTCCGCCCCGCTCAGCAGACCTCCTGACGCCAGCGGTTGATCTAGGTTCGGCCGCGCGTGTGACTCGGCAGCCGGACCGCTGCGCGGACAGGTGATCGCCCCGCGACCCGGCACCGCGCCTACGCCGCCACCCTCACCCGTTTCGCCCCCACACCGCCCCCACACCGCCCCCACCTCGCGCCTCGCGAAGGGCAGGAAGAACCACGCCGCCCCCGCCTCACGACCTTTCCGCGGAATGTCCTACCCTTGAACAACGGGTGAACGGACCGTCGCTCCCGCGTCCTGAGACGTCGACGGAGTCCGCGGTGCTGGCCAGCACCCTTCTGATGTGGAACACGAGGTACTGACATGTCCGGGCAGACTGTGCACACGATCCGGCGGGCCCTTGCGCTGCTCGCGAGGAGTGCGAGCTACCTGCTGATCTGGGCCGGGCTGGTCCTGCTCGCGGCCGCCGGCGTGATCCGCCACTACTGGGGTCCCATCTCCGTGGGGCAGATGCGGATGAACCTGATGTCCGTGCAGACGGACGGCGGGGGCGGGTCCATCGTGTGGGTCGCGGTCGTGGTGATCGGGGTGCTGCCGGTGGTCCTCACCCTGGCGCTGGCCGTGGGCCTGCACCTGTGGCGACGTCGCTCCCCGGCCCCGCGGCTGTCCCGCCGGGCCCGCGTGACGGCCCGTTCGGCGTCGGCGCTCGCGGTGGCCGCGGTGGTGCTGGGCGGCTCGGCGACCTTCGCGTCCGCGGTGGGGCTGAAGCAGTACGTGAAGGCGGCGAAGTCCTCCTCGGACATCGGCGAGTACTACGCGGACCCGGCGGTCACGGACGCCTCCGGGCGGCGCAACGTGGTCGTCATCTACCTGGAGTCCGGCGAGCAGACGCTCGCGGACGACCAGCTCTTCGAGAAGAACGCATTCGCGCCCCTGGAGGACGTCACCACGTCCGAGCAGGGGTGGAGCAGCGTCTCCGACTTCCAGCAGTACCAGGGCGGTGGCTGGACCATGGCCGGTCTCGCCTCCACGCAGTGCGGCATCCCGCTCAAGGGCGCCGGGGCGGGCGTCGGCGAGAACGACATCGGCGGCGGCATGGGCGAGTACCTGGGCGGCGTCACGTGCCTGGGCGACGTCCTGCAGGACCACGGGTACAAGAACGTGTTCCTGGGTGGCGCCAACTCCTCCTTCGCGGCCAAGGACGTTTTCCTGCGCACGCACGGCTACACCGAGGACAAGGGTCTGCAGGACTGGCGCGCGGCGGGGGAGCCTGCGGAGAACTTCCGCGGGGACTGGGGCCTGAGCGACGAGCGCCTCATGGCCCACGCCAAGGACGAGGTGGATCGTCTGCAAGCGGAGGCCCAGCGCACCGGCCAGCCGTTCAACCTCTCCATGCTCACACTGGACACCCACGAGCCCGTGCACGTGTACGACTCGTGCTCTGTGGACACCCAGAACCAGGTGACCTCCGTGTTCGCGTGCTCCATGGCCCAGGTGGCGGGCTTCGTGCAGCACATGAAGGACCGGGGGTACCTGCAGGACACCTCCGTGGTCATCATGGGCGACCACCTCAAGCACATGAGCGCGGGGGACGCCTTCCACGAGCAGCTGGACGACAACCCGGACCGCTCGATCTTCAACCGGATCTGGATCCCCGGCGAGACCTCGGGCACCACGCTGCGGGCCGGTTCCAACCAGCTCGACATGTACCCCACGCTCCTCGAGGCCGCGGGACTGCCCCCGCACGACGGCCGCGCCGGGCTGGGGGTCTCGGTGCGCCGCGAGGACATTCCCGAGGGCGCGGCCCAGAGCCTCGATCCGGCCGACTACAGCGAGCTGCTGGCCTCCCTGTCACCGCGCTTCTACGCCCGCGCGTGGAACCAGCCCGAGCCCACGGGCTGAGGATCGGAGCACGACGACGCCGGGTGGTCGCCGCTCAGAAGTCCCGTGCGGCCTCGGGGGAGCTGCCCGGGGCGAGCCGCTGCAGGTGCACGTGGCGCGTGATGCGGATGGACGGGCGGATCAGCATGAGCACGCTGCCCACCACGAACAGCCACGTGCCCGCGTACACCGTGGAGTCGTCGCCGAAGAACAGGAACGATCCCGCCAGGAAGATCAGGCCGATCAGGATGTCGTTGGCGATCGACAGCGTCTCGTAGCGGCCGCGGATGACCACCTCGTGGTGCCCGGCGTGGACCTCCACGGGCCGCTCGGCGCGGGACCGGGCCACCGACGGGGCCGGGGACGACGGCTCGGAGTCGACGGCGGCAGGTCCGGAGGTGCGTTGCGCAGGCTCGACGGTTCGGGGGCTGGACGTGTCGTGGGACGAGGGGGTCACGCGGGTCCTTTCGTGGTGGTGGCGGTCCGGTGCGACCGCCGTGAACAGCCGGTGGGGTGCGCACGCGGCACACCCCACCGGCCGTTCACGCTACAGAAGACCCCGGGGTCTCAGCACACCGGCACCCGGAGCCGTGAGCAGGGCTTCCCCGCCACCTCGGCGGCCACAGGGGGCGGCGCACCGGCCCCTGTGGCCGTGGGCAGGATCACCGCTCGGGGAACTCCGCGAGGAAGTCCGCATGGAGCGCGGCGGGCGGCTCGCCCGTGACGTCCGCAGGGTACAGCAGCGGATGGGCGCCGTCCCCGCTCTCCACGAGTGCGAGGGAGACCCCAGGGTCGTAGGCCACGGCCGCACCGGCGCTGCTCAGGGTGTGGAACAGGTCCAACCTCTCGGGATCGTGGGACCACCACGTGCGCGAGGTGCCGTCCGGGAAGGTGACCACCGCGGTGTTCCCGCGAGGTGCGGCGAGCCGGACCCGGACCCAGCGGCCCCGGTGCTCGGAGGCGAGCCGGGCCTGGATGTAGTGCACGTTGTGCCCGGGGTGGTAGCTCCTGCACGCGGGGTTGTCGCCACCGTGGGTGCAGGGGTGGGTGGGTGTCAAAGCTGACGAGCTCATGACGGTGCCCTTTCGCAGTCTTCCGCGCGGCGGTCGCCACGCGGCAGATCTTCCTCCGGGGGCACCGGGTGCGAACAACCGGTTGCCAGCCGACCGGCCGGAGGGCTCAGTGGTCGGACTTCTTGATCCGGTAACAGGACACCACGGGGCTCAGACACGCACAAACGGCAGCGCGGGGAGGTGGCCGTCAGGCAGGGCGAGCGGCAGGTGCCGCACGGGCAACGGGCAACGGGCAGGCGGGCGCCGCGGCGTCGTCGTCGGGCGACGGCGTAGCGCAAAGGGGCCGCCGCGCGGCGCGGGAACGCTCCCGCACCGCGCGACGACCCCTGGGTCACCGCGAGCCACACCAGCAAGGGCGTGGCCCGGACGGCTCAGCCGATGACCGAGTCCACGAGCGCCTTGGCCTCCTGCTGGACCTGCTTCAGGTGCTCCTCGCCCTTGAAGGACTCCGCGTAGATCTTGTAGACGTCCTCGGTGCCGGACGGGCGCGCGGCGAACCACGCGTTCTCCGTGGTGACCTTGAGCCCGCCGAGGGGTGCGTCGTTGCCCGGGGCCCGGGTGAGCTTGGCGGTAATGGGTTCACCGGCGAGAGTGTCCGCGGTGACCTGCTCGGGGGACAGCTGCTTCAGCGCCGCCTTCTGCTCCCGGGTGGCCGGTGCGTCGATGCGCTGGTACACGGGATCGCCGAACTGCTCGGTGAGCTCACGGTGGCGCTGGGAGGGCGTCTTGCCGGTGCGCGCGGTGATCTCCGCCGCGAGCAGCGCCATGATGATGCCGTCCTTGTCCGTGGTCCACACGGAGCCGTCCTTGCGCAGGAACGAGGCGCCGGCGGATTCCTCGCCGCCGAAGCCGATGGAGCCGTCCAGCAGGCCGGGCACGAACCACTTGAAGCCCACGGGCACCTCGTCCAGGCGGCGTCCGAGGGAGTTCGCCACGCGGTCGATGATCGAGGAGGAGACCAGGGTCTTGCCCACCCCGGCGTCCGCCCGCCAGCCCTCGCGGTTGCGGTAGAGGTAGTCGATGGCCACGGCGAGGTAGTGGTTGGGGTTCATGAGCCCGGCGTCCGGGGTGACGATGCCGTGGCGGTCGCTGTCGGCGTCGTTGCCCGTGGCGATGTCGTAGCGGTCTCTGTTACCGATCAGGGATGCCATGGCGAACGGGGAGGAGCAGTCCATGCGGATCTTCTCGTCCCAGTCCAGGGTCATGAACGCCCACTGCGGGTCCACGGTGGGGTTCACGACGTCGAGGTTCAGCCCGAAGCGCCGGCCGATCTCCTCCCAGTACGCGACCGAGGCGGAACCCATGGGGTCCGCGCCGATGTGCAGCCCGGACTCCCGGATGGCGTCGAGGTCGATGATCTGCGGCAGCGCGGACACGTAGCTGTCCAGGAAGTCGAAGGTCCCGGTGGTCTCCGCGGCGGCGGCCTCCTTTAGGGGCACCCGCTCCACGCCATCGAGGCCCGCCGCGATGAGGTCGTTGGCGCGGTTCGCGATCCACTCGGTGGCGTCCGTGTCCGCGGGACCGCCGTGCGGGGGGTTGTACTTGAAGCCGCCGTCCGTGGGCGGGTTGTGGGACGGGGTGATCACGATGCCATCCGCGCGGTCCTCGTGCTCGGAGGCGTTGTACGTGAGGATTGCGTGGGACAGCGCCGGGGTGGGCGTGAAGCCGTCCCGGGAGTCCAGCAGGGTGCGCACGCCGTTGGCCGCGAGCACCTGCAGCGCGGTGTCCTGCGCGGGTCCGGACAGCGCGTGCGTGTCCTTACCCATGAACAGGGGGCCGGTGATGCCCTGCGCCGTGCGGTACTCCACGATCGCCTGGGTGATCGCCGCAATGTGGTTCTCGTTGAACGAGGTCTTCAGTGAGGACCCGCGGTGCCCGGAGGTGCCGAACACCACGCGCTGGTCAGGATCGTCCGCGTCCGGTACGCGGTCGAAGTACGCGGCCAGGAGCTGGTCGATGTCCACGAGGTCACTGGGTTGGGCGACGGTGCCCGCACGGTTGGTCATGTCACCAACCTAGTCCCGAATCCGCGTCCCGTCAGGCGGCACATCCAGTTCCGTGCGTGCCGGATCCTGCCAGGGATGGCGACGCCGCGCGGGTGGGATGCCTTCGTCACGGTCACGGGGACTCGACGGCGGCACGTGGCCGTCCCGCGGAATCGGGCACTGCGGTCCGGGGGAGGGGGCGCGGCGAGACGGCGGGTCAGGCGACGAGGTGCGCGCGCGGCGTCGTCGCCGGGTCCAGCTGGGCGACGAGCGCGAGCAGCCGGGCCTCCGAGGACGGTCCGCCGATCAGCTGGACGCCCATGGGCACGGGGCCCGGGTAGTCGCCCGTGGCGGGAACGGCCCACGTGGTGGGGTACGTGATGGCAGGCAGTCCCACCACGTTCACCACGGACGTCCACGGCGTGTACTGGCACTGACGCTCGTAGTCCTGGTCCGCCCCAGCGGGGTCCGCGATGTCGTACCCCTCGTGGAACCACCCCACGGGCCGGGGCGGCATGGCCAGCGCGGGCGTCAGGACCATGTCCAGGTCCGCGAACCGCCGGATCACGTCCGCCTCGATGCCGCGCAGCACGGCCACGGCGTCCGCGAGCTCCACGGCCCCTCGCTGCAGGGAGCGGGCGCGGAACGTGCGCGCGAGTCCGGTGAGCAGGTGCTCCCGGCCGTCCAGGGGCAGCTGGCCCGTGGCGGTGGTCCACAGGGCGGAAAAAGCCTCGGGGTAGGCGGGATCGAATCCGAGGTCCACGGCCTCCACCGTGTGCCCGAGATCCTCGAGCTGCCGCACGCCCCGCTCCAGGGCGGTGCGCGCCTCGGGGGAGACCTGCACGTCGTAGGTGCCGTCGAACGGGGACTGCGTGGTCACGCCGATCCGCAGGGGCCGCTCGCCCCAGAGCGTGTCTCCGCGGTGGGCGGCGCGGACGACGTCGCGGAAGGAGTTCTCAGGTGCTGCCGCCACGGGCCGCGGGATCCGGTCGTGGCCGGGGGTGCGGCACAGCACGTCCATGAGCAGGGCGGCGTCCTCAGCGGTGCGGGCAATCGGCCCGTTCACGCCCAGCTGCCCCACGTTGGAGAGCGCGTCGCTGCTGGGGACCCGACCGCGGTTGGGCTTCAGCCCGATGAGACCGCACGCCGCGGCGGGGATGCGCACGGAGCCACCGCCGTCCGAGCCGATCGCGCCCGGCAGGATCCCCGCCGCGACCGCCGCGGCCTGACCCCCGGACGATCCACCGGGGGAGCAGTCCAGGGCGAACGGGTTGCGTGCCGCCGGGTACATGCGGTTCTCGGAATAGCTGTTGAGCAGGAACTCTGGCACCTGCGTCTTGCCCAGGATCACGGCCCCGGCGGCCTCGAGCGTCCCGGAGAGCTCGTCGGAACGCTGAGCGCGGGCCAGATCACCGTGCTCGTCCCGCGATGCGAGGCTGCCCCAGGAGGTGGGCATCCCGGCGACGTCGTGCCCGTCCTTGAGCGCGGTGGGAACCCCCAGCAGCGCGGGCAGGGTGGTCAACCCACCGGGGGCGTCCGAGGCACGGCCGGTCCCGCCTCGGACTGCGTCGGCCGGGCGCTGGCCCGCGGACAGCCTCTCGTCCGCGGCGCGGGCGCTGGCCAGTGCCGCATCCCGCGCCACGTGGACGAACGCCCCCAGATGCCCGTTCAGCGCGTCGATGCGGTCCAGGGCGTCCGAGGTGAGCGCCTCGCTGGTCGTCTCACCGCGGCGCAGCGCCGCCACGGTCTCGGTCAGGGTGGGGAAGTGCTCCATGGGATCCTCTCGTGCACGGCCGGTGGACGGTGGTGGGTCAGGCCGTGGGCGTCGTGGCGGGAGCCGCGGCTCTGGGTGTCTGGCGGCGTCGCAGGTTGCGGCGCACGAGCGGCCAGAACACGGCCAGCACGCCGACGGCCACGAGGCTCGTCCACACCTGGGTGCGGCTCGCGTCGTCCGAGACCAGCATGACCACCACGATCCCCGCGACGGCCACGATCACCAGGATGCCGAGCCACGGGTGCAGCCATATCTTCAGCTTGAGGTTGGCGCGCTCCTCGGGGCTCATCCGCGAGCGCAGCTTCATCTGGGTGATCGCCACGAACACGTACACAAACAGAGCCACGAGACCCGCAGAGTTCATGATGAAGTCGAAGATCCCGGACCCCGGGGCCAGGAAGTTCACGAACACCGCCGCATAGCCGCCCAGGGTGGAGGCAATCACGGCGACCACGGGAACGCCGTTCTTGGACTTCCGTGCCACGATGCGCGGAGCCAGTCCTTCCGCCGCGAGAGCGGAGAACATGCGCGCTGCGGAATACAGCCCGGAGTTCAGCACGGAGCACACTGCGGTGAAGATGACGATGCTCATGATCATCTCCGCGCCGGGCACCCCGAAGAGGTCGAAGACGTACACGAACGGTGCCTGCTCGTCCGGGTCCGGAAGCTGGTTCCACGGCACGATGGTCACGATCAGCAGGATGGAGCCCACGAAGAAGATCAGGATGCGCCACACCACGGTCACGGTGGCCTGGCGGATGCCCTTGGCGGGGTCCTCTGACTCCGCGGCGGCCATCACGGCGATCTCCGTGCCGAAGTAGGAGAAGATCACCACGGCCACGCCTGAGACTACGGCCCAGCCACCCTCAGGTGCGAAGCCGCCGTGCTGCCACAGGTTGGGGATCGAGAAGCTGGCGCCGGGCCACAGCCCGAACGCGAAGAGGGTTCCCACGGCGAGGAACGCGACGATCACCGCCACCTTGACGCTCGCGAGCCAGAACTCCACTTCCCCGAACGAGCGCACGGAGATCAGGTTGGTGCCCGTGAAGATCAGCAGCAGGATCACGGAGCCCAGCCACACGGGCATGGCTGGGAACCACCCCGCGAGCAGCGATCCACCCACCACGGCCTCGAACGCGATCACACCCACCCAGAAGTACCAGTAGAGCCATCCCACGAAGTAGCCGGCCCATTCCCCGAGGCCCACGCGCGCGTACTCCATGAAGGAGCCCACGGCCGGCCGGGCGGCGGCCATCTCGCCGAGCATCCGCATGGCCAGGAACACGAGCAGCCCGCCCAGCAGGTAGGACAGCACTGCGGCCGGTCCGACCATGCGGATCACGTTGCCGGAGCCCACGAACAGGCTCGCGCCGATGATCCCGCCCAGCGTGATCATGGTGACGTGGCGTGATCGCAGGGCCTTGTGGGTGATCTCGGGGGAGTCTCCGCCGGCCGCAGTGGCCGTGGAGCTGCCGGAGGGTGCGCCACCGTGCGGTGCGCCGTCGTTGCTCATCAGAGTTCCTTTCGGCCGTGGGCCGGGTGCAGGGTGGAACGGGCCGGTGCCGGATGCTGAGTGCGGGCGGCGGGTTCCGGGTGGGACAGGTGAGTTCTACCACAGACGGTGTGACAGGGGTGTTTCGTGCGCGGCCTCCGCGCCTCGACATCCCCGTACTGCGTGCTGCGGAGCCGAGGCAGCAAAGGCGCGGCGTCGTCGTCGGAACCGAGGAAGAGCGGGCGGAGGACGAACGGGCGGGCAGCAACCGGAGAACCGGTCACCGCCCGCCCGCTGGGGACGCTCCTCGTGGAACGCGTGGCGTCAGATCCTCGGGATCAGGCGCCGGCATCCTCGATGGCCTTGGCGAAGACGCGCAGGCCGTCGCGCAACAGGTCGAAGTCGATGACCAGCGGGGGCAGCAGGCGCACAATGTTGCCGTAGGTGCCGCAGGTCAGAATGGCTACACCCTTCTCGAGGCAGGTGGCCGCGATCTGCTTGGCCGCCTCCGGGTTCGGGTCCTTGGAACCGGGCTCCACGAACTCCAGCGCAATCATCGCGCCGCGTCCGCGCAGCTCGCCCACGATCGGGGAGGACTCGGCGAGGGAGCCGAGCTCCTCCTTGATGATCGACTCGATCTCGAGCGCGCGGTCCACGAGGTCCCACTCCTCGATGGTCTCCAGGGCGCCCAGCGCGGCCGCGCAGGCCACGGGGTTGCCGCCGTAGGTGCCGCCCAGGCCACCGCCGTGCACGGCGTCCATGATCTCGGCACGGCCCACCACGCCGGACAGCGGCATGCCGCCGGCGATGCCCTTGGCGAAGGTCACCAGGTCCGGCTCCACGCCCTCGTACTCGGACGCGAACCAGCGGCCCGCGCGGGCCACGCCGGCCTGCACCTCGTCCGCCACGAACACGGCGCCGTTGTCCCGGCACCAGGAGGACAGCGCGGGCAGGAAGCCCTCGGCGGGGACGATGAAGCCGCCCTCACCCTGTATGGGCTCAATGACCACGGCGGCCACGTTCTCCGCGCCCACCTGTTTCTCCACGATGCCCAGCGCGCGGCGGGCGGCCTCCTCGCCCGTCATGCCCTCCGGAGCCCGGAACGGGTAGGACATGGGAACGCGGTAGACCTCGTTGGCGAACGGTCCGAAGCCCTGCTTGTAGGGCATCACCTTGGCGGTCATGGCCATCGTGAGGTTCGTGCGGCCGTGGTAGGCGTGGTCGAAGACGACCACTGCCTGACGCTTCGTGTGCACCCGCGCGATCTTCACGGCGTTCTCCACGGCTTCGGAGCCGGAGGTGAACAGCGCGGTGCGCTTTTCGAACGAGCCGGGGGTCAGCTCGGCGATCTTCTCGCCCACGCTCACGTAGTCCTCGTACGGGGTGACCATGAAGCACGTGTGCGTGAACTTGGCCACGGCGTCCTGCACGCGCGAGACCACCTTGGGTGCGGAGGCACCCACGGAGGTCACGGCGATGCCGGAGCCGAGGTCCACGAGCTGGTTGCCGTCCACGTCCCGGATCACGCCGCCGTCCAGCTCGTCCGCGAAGACGGGCAGGGAGGAGGCGACGCCAGCCGAGACGGCCTTCTTGCGGCGTTCCGTCAGCGCCTGGGACTTGGGGCCGGGGATGCTGGTCTTGAGCTCGCGCTTCTGAGGGAGCCGGTACTCGATGTCTGCCATGTGGGTGTTCCTTTCGTGCAGGGTGCTCGTGCGGAGAGGGCGGATCAGGCCCAGGGAGAGGGCAGGCCCATGTACTGGATTGTGGTGTACTCCTCGATGCCCTCGGCGCCGCCCTCCCGGCCCAGGCCGGACTCCTTCACGCCGCCGAACGGCGCGGCCGCGTTGGAGATGACGCCCACGTTCAGGCCCAGCAGGCCGTACTCGATGCGTTCGCCGATGCGCAGCGCGCGGGAGATGTCCTCCGTGAAGACGTAAGAGGCCAGGCCGTACTCGGTCTTGTTGGCCAGGCGCACGGCGTCGTCCTCGTCCGTGAACGTGATGACGGGAGCCACGGGACCGAAGATCTCCTCGGTGAACACGCGGCACTCCTCGGTCACGCCGGTGAGCAGGGTGGGCTCGAAGAAGTAGCCGGGGCCGTCCACGGCCTTGCCGCCCACCACCGCGCGGGCACCCTTGTCCAGGGCGTCCTGCACGAACTCGGCCACGCTGTCGCGGGCCTTCTTCTCCACCAGGGGGCCCACGGTCGAGTCCTCGTCCAGGCCGTTGCCGGGCTTGAGCGCGGCGAGCTTTGCGGCGAACTTCTGCGAGAACTCCTCAGCCACGGACTCGTGCACCAGGAAGCGGTTGGCCGCGGTGCAGGCCTCGCCCATGTTGCGCATCTTCGCGGCCATCGCGCCGTCCACGGCCTTGTCCAGGTCCGCGTCCTCGAAGACGATGAACGGCCCGTTGCCGCCCAGCTCCATGGAGGTGCGCAGCACGTGGTCCGTGGCGGTCTTCATGAGCTGCTTGCCCACCGGGGTGGAGCCCGTGAAGGAAACCTTGCGCAGGCGCGGGTCCTCCATGATGGGCCCGGACACGTTGGACGCGGACGCGGAGGAGACCACGTTGAGCACGCCCGCGGGCAGCCCGGCCTCGACCAGGAGCTTCGCGAAGAACTGTGAGGTCAGCGGGGTCAGGCGCGCGGGCTTGAGGATCATGGTGCACCCGGCGGCCACGGCGGGCGCGACCTTGCGCGTGGCCATGGCCAGCGGGAAATTCCACGGGGTGATCAGCAGGCACGGGCCCACGGGCTTGTGGGTCACGATCATCTTGAGGTTGCCCTCGGGGGTGCTCGCGTAGCGGCCGTAGTGGCGCACGGCCTCCTCCGAGAACCAGCGCAGGAACTCGCCGCCGTAGACAACCTCTCCCTGGGCCTCCTTGAAGGGCTTGCCCATCTCGAGCGTCATCAGCAGGGCGAGGTCGTCCTTGTGCTCCTGCACGAGGTCGAAGGCGCGGCGCAGGATGTCCGAGCGCTCGCGGGTGCTCGTGCGGGCCCACGACTCCTGGGCGTCCGCGGCGGCGTCCATGGCCGCGCGGGAGTCGTCCTCGGTCGCCGAGGCAAGCGTGGCGAGCACCTCGCCGGTCGCCGGGTTCTCGACGTCGAACGTGCCGCCGTCCGAGGCGTCCCGCCACTCGCCGTTGATCAGCAGACCCTTGGGGGTCGCCTCGAGGACCTCCGACACCTTGTCTTTGATGCTCACTCCTGTTCCTTTCTGGGACTGCACACCGCAGTGACGGCGTGCAGTCTCGTGCATCGAGAGCACAGTGGTTTTGGTCCATCGTATGCCCGTGGGCACGGCGCACACAGGTCTCGGTCGCTCCGTGACTTCCGTGCACGCGCGGCCCCGAGGGGGCGACGACGCCGCCGCGCGGCTCGCGCGCCCGGCAGCCCCGAGGCGGCGGGGCGGCGTCGTCGGAACCGCCGCGGGGCGGGAGCCCGGGCGGCCGTCCCTCTCGCCGAGGGCGAACCCCTCTGCCGGCCGCGTGTGACGCGCCTTATCCTGAAGGCATGGCTTACGCAACGATCAACCCGGCAACGGGTGAAACCGTCAAGGAATTCGAGACCGCCTCGGACCAGGAGGTGCGCGACGCCGTGGCCCGCTCCGCCCAGGAGTACAAGAGCTGGCGCAACGTGCCCGTGACCGAGCGCGCCGCGCTGATGCACAGGATGGCCGAGCTCTACCGCGAGCGGCAGGACGAGCTGGCCGCGCTGATCACGCTGGAGATGGGCAAGCCCGCCAAGCAGGCCGTCGGCGAGGTGCAGCTCGTGGCCTCGATCTACGACTACTACGCGGACAACGCGGAGGAGTTCATGAAGGGCCGTGCCCTCACCCCGTCCACCGGGGGCGAGGCACGCGTGGTCCTGGACTCCACGGGCGTGCTGCTCGGGATCATGCCGTGGAACTTCCCGTACTACCAGGTGGCCCGTTTCGCGGCCCCGAACGTGATGCTGGGCAACACGATCCTGCTCAAGCACGCCGGCAGCGTGCCGCAGTCCGCGCTCGTGCAGGAGCAGCTCTTCCGGGACGCGGGCTTCCCTGAGGACGTCTACATCAACCTCTTCGCCTCGAGCGACCAGATCGCGGAGATCGTGATCCCGGACCCCGCCGTGCAGGGCGTCTCCCTGACCGGCTCCGAGCGCGCGGGCGCCTCCGTGGCGGCCACCGCCGGCAAGAACCTCAAGAAGGTCGTGCTGGAGCTGGGCGGCTCGGACCCGTTCATCGTGCTGGACGACCAGAACCTGGAGCGCACCGTCAAGAACGCGGTGGCCGGTCGCATGGGCAACAGCGGCCAGGCGTGCACCAACTCCAAGCGCTTCATCGTGCTGGAGGAGGCCTACGACTCCTTCCTGGAGAACTTCGCGCAGGCCGTCCGTGGCCTCGCCCCGGGCGATCCCACGAACGAGAAGACCTACGTGGGGCCGCTGAGCTCCGTGGGCGCCCGTGACGAGATCATGGAGCAGGTCCAGGACGCCGTGGACAAGGGTGCCACCGTCCTGGCGGGCGGCAAGAAGCTCGATCAGCCCGGCGCCTGGATGGAGCCCACCGTGCTCGCGGACGTCACCCCGGAGATGCGCGCCTACGCGGAGGAGATCTTCGGCCCCGTGGCCGTGGTCTACAAGGTCAAGGACGCGGACGAGGCCGTGGAGCTCGCCAACTCCTCGTCCTTCGGCCTGGGCGGTGCCGTGTTCGGCGCGGACGAGGACGCCGCCACGGAGATCGCGCAGCGCGTGGACTCCGGCATGGTCTTCGTCAACTCCCCGGCCACCACGGCCCCTGACCTGCCCTTCGGCGGCGTCAAGCGCTCCGGTGTGGGCCGCGAGCTGGGCCCGTTCGGCATCGAGGAGTTCGCCAACAAGAAGCTGATCCACACGGCCAAGAAGAAGTAGCCACCGCGCTCGCCGCGCCGTGACCGCCGCCCCCGCACCTCCCGAGGTACGGGGGCGGCGTCGTGCCCGGACAGGACGCCGCCCCCGCGGCGGCGTCAGTCCTCGCGCTGGTAGCGGATCTGGGCGCCCACCACGGTGGCCTCCACCACGGTGTCCCGCACGGCCTCCGCGTCCTCGGCGAAGACGTCCCGGTCCACGCTCACGAAGTCCGCGAGCATCCCGGGGGCCAGGCAGCCCTTGAGGTTCTCCTCGTAGGAGGCGCGGGCCACGGCGTGCGTGTAGCAGCGCACCGCGTCCGCCCGGGGGACCGTCTCGTGCGGCTGCCACCCGCCCACGGGGAGACCGTCCCGGGTGCGGGTGATCGCGGCGTGGATGCCGTGGAACGGGTTGGGGTCCTCCACCGGGGCGTCCGAGCCGAAGACGGTCTCCACGTCCGCCTCGCGCAGGGTGTTCCACCCGTAGGCCACGAGGTCGCGGTCCTCCAGGAACCCGTTGAGGGGGATGTCCGTGGTGCAGTGCATGGGCTGCATGGAGGCGGTGACCCCGAGCTCCCGCAGCCGGGGGACGTCGCCGGGCTTGAGGTACTGGGCGTGCTCGATCCGGTGCCGCAGTCCGAACGCGCGGGCCATGGACTGGCTGCGGGCGATCGCGTCCAGCGCCTCGGTGGCGGCCTGGTCCCCGATGGCGTGCACCGCCGCGGCGATCCCGGCCGAGGCCGCCGTGCGGATCCAGTGCTCCAGCTCCTCGGGCTCCATGACCGCCATGCCGTGGTCGTGGGTGCCCGGCCACGCCTGGGACATGTGGCACGTGTGGGAGCCCAGGGCGCCGTCCGCGAAGAGCTTGAGAGGGCCCATGGAGATCCACTCGTCCCCGGAGTGCGTGCGGATCCCGCGCTGGATGAAGTCCTGGATCTGCTCCTGCCGCAGGATCTTGTGCACGCGGATGTCCAGGTCCCCGCGCTCGTGCAGCTTGCGGTAGGCGTTGAGGCAGTCCACGCCGTCGATGTCGTGGATGGAGGTGATGCCGCGCTTGAGCAGCTCGCGCTGGCCGAGCGGCAGGTAGGAGTCGATGCTCCCGGAGACGTCCGACTGCATGAGCCCGTCCCGGATGGGGATGGCCGCGGCCTCTTTAAGCACTCCGGTCAGCTCGCCGTGCTCGTCCCGCTCGAACTCCCCGCCGTCCGGGTCCTTCACGGTGCGGTCCAGGCCGAGCTCCTGCAGCGCGCGGGAGTTCAGCCACAGGGTGTGCAGGTCCAGGGAGCTCAGGGCCACGGGGATGTCCGGGGCCACCGAGTCCAGCACGCGGCGGTCAGGGCGCTCGGGGGTGGTCCACGCGTTGATGTTCCACTGCCCGCCGAAGATCCAGGTCACGGTGGGATCCGCCCGGGCCTGCTCCACGAAGGGCCGCAGCACGGCCATGGCCTCGTCCAGGGTGGTGCAGTGGCGCATGTCCGGCTCGATCAGCGAGCGCGAGTACATGGCGGAGTGGATGTGCCCGTCACCCATGCCCGGCAGGACATATGTCCCGCCCAGGTCGGTGCGCTCCGTGCCGAGCGGCGCGAGGTCCCGCAGCTCCCGGTAGTCGCCGACCGCCACGATCCGGTCCTCGGAGGTGAGGATCGTGTTGGGGTGGGGCATCTCGTGGGAGTGCCACCGCCCCTGCGGGGTCCAGCCGGTGGCCGGGTTCATGGCGTGGACCGTGGCGTTGTGGAACAGGCGGTGCATGGCGGAACTCCTCGTGGTGCGCCGGGCACGGTGGGGCCCCGGCAGCCGCAGATCGTCACGCACCACCCTACGACGCCGCGGCGGCGGGCCGGCGGGCCGCGGGTCACTTCCGTTGCGAGGACGGCTACATGCCCGGCAGCAGCTTCGCGGGGTCCGCGACCACGTGCACCACGGCCGGAATGCGGTCCTCGGTGACCGCGCGGACGGCCTCGGCGAGCACGGACTCGATGTCCTCGTTGCGCTCGAGCCGCGCCCCGAAGGCCCCGTAGCCGCGGGCCACGGTCGCGAAGTCCGGGTTGGACAGCTGCGTGCCGGAGACCCTGCCCGGGTAGTGGTTCTCCTGGTGGGCGCGGATGGTGCCGTACTGGCCGTTGTCCACCACGAGGATCAGCGGGTGAGCACCGTACTGCCGGGCGGTCGCGAGCTCCTGGGAGTTCATGAGGAACTCGCCGTCCCCGGAGACCGAGAGCACGAAGCGTTCCGGCTGCTGCAGGGACACGGAGACCGCGCCGGGCACCGAGTAGCCCATGGTGCCGTTGCGCACCGAGAGCTGCGAGGGGAACGGGCCGGTGGGCAGGTACGTGTTCGCCCACGCGGTGTGGTTGCCGGAGCCGTAGACCACGGCCGTGTCCGCGGGCAGGTGGGGGATCAGAGCCTTCATCACGAGCTCCATGTCCGCGGTGCCGGCGACGTTGTTCCCCGCGGTGGCCGGGATCTCGAAGCGCTTGCGGCGGGCGGCCACGGGCGCCTCCAGCCACGCTGACCAGTCCGGGTGCGCCCCGAGCTCCAGCTGCGCCAGGGCGCGGCCGAACGCCACGGGAGAGGCGAGCACCTGCCGGGTCACCGCCCCGGAGTGCTGGCGCAGCGAGGGGTCGATGTTCACGAGCCAGTTCACGGCGGCGGGGTCCTGGCGCACCGTGAAACCGTCCGTGGGGATGTCCGAGAGAGTCCCGCCGATCACCAGCAGCACGTCCGCGTTCTCCAGGACGTCCACGGTCCCCCTGCTGCGGCCGTAGCCGGTCTCGCCCGCGTTGACGGGGGAGGTGCCCGGCACGCGGTCCGCCGCGCGCCAGTCCGAGACCACGGGGATCCCGTGGCGCTCGGCGAAGGCGGTGACCTGTTCGGCCGCCGCCGGCGTCCAGCGCGGGCCGCCCACGAGGATCGCGGGGCGGGACGCCCCCTCCAGCGCAGCGCGCAGGTCCTCGAGGTCCTCCGCGCCCACGGCGCCGTCCGTCACCGGGATCGGCGCCACCACGGGCGCCTCTGTGAGCCGCGTGATGACGTCCTCCGGCAGGCCCACCACCACGGGGCCGGGGCGGCCGGAGCGGGCCGCGAAGAACGCCTGCGCCACGTACTCGGAGGCCCGGTCCGGGTCGTCCAGGACCATGACGCGCTTGGCCTGCGTGCCGAACCACTGGTGCGGGTCGAACTCCTGGAACGCCTCCCGCTCACGGTGCGCCACGGGCACCAGGCCCACGAAGAGCACCAGGGGAGTGGAGTCCTGCCAGGCCAGGTGCACGCCCACGAACGCGTTGGAAGCGCCCGGCCCCCGGGTCACCATGGCCACGCCCGGTCGGCCCGTGAGCTTGCCGTACGCCTCCGCCATGTAGGTCACACCGCCCTCCTGGCGGCACACCACGTTCTGCACGTCCGAGTCGTAGAGCCCGTCCAGCACGTCCAGGTAGCTCTCCCCGGGGACGGTGAAGACCCGTTCCACCCCGTGGGCCTCCAGGGAGCGGACGATGAGGTGGCCGGCGGACTGCTCGGTCATGAGGTCTCCTGTCTGACCGGCCCGGGGGTGACCCGGGCCACACGTGGCGCTGATCCCGCGAGCCTACCCGCCGGGCGGCGCGGTCACACGCGGCCGTGGACCACCTCGCCGCCGATCACCGTGGCGGTGATCCCGATGTCCCGGATGGTCGTGGGGTCCACCGTGTAGATGTCCTCGGAGAGCACCACGAAGTCCGCGAGCTTGCCGGGGGTCAGCGAGCCCTTCTCGTCCTCCTGGTGCGAGGCCTGGGCGCTGGCGACCGTGTAGGCGTGCACGGCCTCGTCCACCGAGATGCGCTCCTCGGGCACGAAGGGTGCGCCGGACGCGGTGAGCCGGTTGACCATGTCGTGGATGTTGCTCAGCGGCGGGTAGTCCACGATGGGCGCGTCCGTGGAGGCGGGCACGACCATCCCGGCGTCCACGAGGGACTTCATGCGGTAGCAGAACCGGGTGCGGCGCTCGCCGAGGGCGCGGGCCATGCCGTCCCCGAGCTCGTTGACGAAGCGCCCCTGCGGCACCGGGACCACTCCGAGCGACGCCGCCCGGGCCACCTGCTCGTCGCTGGCCACGCCGAAGTGCTCGATGCGGTGCCGGGCGTCCTCGCGCGGGAAGCGGCGCTGCGCCTCCTCGAGGATGTCGAGGACCACGTCCACGGCGCCGTCGCCGATCGCGTGCACGGCGAGCTGCCAGCCGTTCTCGTGGGCGGCGACCAGCCGCTGCTCCAGCCACTCCCGGGGGAACTGCAGGTAGCCCACGTTCTCGGCGTCCTGCCCCTCCTCCGGCACGTAGCCCTCGGTCATCAGCGCGGAGCGCCCGATCAGCGAGCCGTCCGAGAGCACCTTGACGGCGCCGATGCGCAGCCACTCGTCCCCCAGTCCGGAGCGGATGCCGAGGTCCAGTCCGAAGCCCTGGCCCTCCAGGGGGTAGGGCTGGGCCACCGTGCACCCGGTCGGGTCGATCGGGTGCAGCGTGGTGAGGTAGGGCATCAGCGTGGCGCGCACGCGCAGCAGCCCCTCGTCCCGGGCGAGCTGGTAGGCGGCGATGTCCGTGGGGGACTGGCCCAGGTGCGCGGGGGCCCCGAGCCCCGGTTCGGTGATGGACGTGATTCCCGCGGCCACGGCGACGTCGCCCGCGGCCCCGATCTGCTCGGCCACCACGCGCGTGGTCTTGGCCGGGAGGTGGTCCGAGACCAGCGCGCGGGCGGTCTCCTCGAGCAGGCCCTGTGCCGAGCCGTCGTCGTCCAGCGGGACGCGGCCGCCCTCCGGGACGGTGAAGCCGGCGCGCCCCGGGTAGCCGGCCACCGCGAAGGCGGCCGAGTTCGCTACCGCCATGTGGCGCGAGTTGTGCCACAGCCACACAGGGTTCAGCGGGGCCACGGCGTCCAGCTCCACAGCCAGCGGGTGGTGGCCGTCCAGGTAGTTCTGGTCGTAGCCCTGGCCCATGACCCACTCGCCCGGCTCGGAGTCTCGCGCGGCCGCGCCGATCCGCTCCAGCAGCTCCGCCATGGTGGGCGCAGCTCGCGGGCTCACGTCCACCTGCACGAGCGCCTCGCCGAGCAGACTCAGGTGGCAGTGCGCGTCGTGGAAGCCCGGGACCACCGTGGCGCCGCGCAGGTTCACCACTCGGTCGAAGGCCTCACGGGGCAGCTGCTCGTCCACGCTCACGATCCTGCCGCCGTGCACCCCCAGCGCGTGCACCAGGGGGTGCCCGGGGTCCTGCGTGTGGATGGAGCCGTTCGTGAAGATCACGTCGAGTGCCATGGTGGTGCCGTCCTCGGGGTCGTGTGCGTGGTCCGCGCACCGGGTTCCGGGCACGACGTCGTGCTCGGGCGAGCGGGCGAGTCCGCCCATCGTCTCGCGCGGGTGTGCCCCGTGTCACGCGACGTCACGGGCCATGACGGGCCGTGACCCGGCAGCGACCGACCGTGACCGGTGACCACGCGCGGCCCCCGGCCCGCGTCCGGGAGGGGCTGACGCAAACCGGGGTCGCCCCCGCGCGGCGACTACCCCCGCCCCGGGGTGTGGACGGGCCACTGGCCTCTCGCACGGATGTGCCCCACCTCGCACAGCAGGAGAACACCATGCCCTTCGATCCACAGGCCCCGGCCACCGGCCCCATGCCCGTTTTCCACGAGAGGGGGGACCAGGGGTACAAGAAGTCCCTGGGCCACTTCCAGATCCAGATGATCGGCATCGGTGGTGCCATCGGCGTGGGCCTGTTCCTGGGCATCGGCGGGCGCCTCGCGGCGGCGGGCCCCGCGCTGGTCGTCTCCTACCTTGTGGTCTCCGCCGTGGTGTACCTGCTCATGCGCGCCCTGGGGGAGCTCGTGATCCACCGCCCCACCACGGGCGCGTGGGTCTCCTACGCGCGCGAGTTCGTGGGCGACCGCTTCGCGTTCATGACGGGGTGGATCTATGTAGCGCTTTCCGCCGTGGCCGGGGTGGGCGAGATCGCCGCGCTCGCGGTGTACGTGCAGTTCTGGTGGCCAGAGATCCCGGGATGGATCCCGTCCCTGGTCGCGGCGATGACGATCGTGGGCTGCAACCTGCTCAGCGTGAAGCTCTACGGGTTCATCGAGACGTGGGCGGCCATGGTCAAGGTGCTCGCGATCCTGCTTTTCCTGGCGGCGGGCCTCATCCTGGTGGTCGCCGGTGACATCTTCCACGCCCCCACCGCGGCGTCGGTCACCAACCTGTGGAGCGGCGGCTTCGCCACACGGGGAGTGCTCGTGCTGGTGGTCGTGATGACCGGCGTGGTCTTCTCCTTCTCCGCGATCGAGATCGTGGGCGTGTCCGCGGGCGAGGCCAAGGACCCGGAGAAGTCCATGCCCAAGGCCATCAACTCCGTGGTGCTCAGCGCCTGCTCAATCTTCGTGCTCTTCGGTTGGATCTCCATCTTCGTCTCCCACCTGGGCTACCGGCGCCAGGTCGCCCGCGGGCAGGTCGCGCCCGTTCACTTCAAGATGCCCGGTGCGCCCGTGACCAACTACGTGTGCCTGGTGTTCCTCACGGTGCTCTCCCTCTACATCATGTTCGACTTCAGCAACCCCCACTGGTACTACAGCCTCCTGGCCGGTGTGCTGATCCTGGTGGCCACGAACATCGGCTACGAGATCTCCCGACGCCACGTGCGCCGCAACGGCCTGCCTGACCTCACACCCTCGAACGAGGAGCACGACGACGAGGCAGGGCACCACGACGCCGTGGGGAACGGTGCCGCCGAGGGCGAGGGGCGGGGCCCCGGCACGCGCTGAGCACCGTCGTCCCCCGGACCGTGGACGTGAGCCGCGCCACGGCCCCCGGACCCGCCGGAATCGGTTGCCCTGCCGCTAGGGTGGAGCACTGGTAAATCCGGGGCGCCGCGAAAAGCGGCGGGACCGAGGCTGGAGGAGCACATGGACAACATCAACAACCTGCCGTCCGCGAGCGTGGACGAGATCCCCGCGGGCGCACCCGTGCTGGACGTGCGCGAGCAGGACGAGTGGGATGCCGGGCACATCGAGGGCGCCCAGCACCTGCCGCTCTCGCAGCTCGCCGAGCGTACCGACGAGGTGCCGCTGGACGTGGACGTCTACGTGATCTGCCGCTCCGGCGGTCGGTCACTGCGCGCCACGGCGTACCTCGCGCAGTACGGCTACGACCCCGTGAACGTGCTGGGCGGCATGGGTGCGTGGGCGGACGCAGGCAGACCCATCGTGTCCGAGACCGGGGAAACGGCGCGCGTTCTGTGAACGCGGCGGTCTCCGGTGTGGCCCCGGGTCCCTCGGACCCGGGGCCACGCGCCCGTCGCTACGCGTTCCTCGGTCCTGAGGGCACCTTCACCGAAGCCGCACTGATGCAGGTTCCGGGGGCGCCGGACGCCGAGTGCATCCCCATGAACTCGGTGCCGGCCGCACTCGCCGCAGTGCGCGAGGAGACGGTGGACGCCGCCGTCGTGCCCCTCGAGAACTCGGTGGAGGGCGGGGTGAGCGCCACCCTCGACGACGTCTCCTTCGGCGCCGAGCTGCGGATCTTGCAGGAGATCCTCGTGCCCATCCGCTTCGTGCTCGTGGCACCGGACGGCGTGAGGCTGCAAGACGTCCGCACCGTCTCGACCCACACGCACGCGTGGGCGCAGATCCGTGGCTGGGCCGAGACGAACCTGCCAGGCGTCACGTACGTCCCGGCGCCGTCCACGGCGGCCTCCGCGGTGGCCATGCTCGACGGCCGCGGCGGGGTCAGCACCCAGGGCCTGGGATACGACGCCGGGGTGTGCTCGCCGGTGGTCGTGCAGCGGCACCCGGAGCTGCAGGTGCTCGCGGAGGACATCAGCGACAACGAGAAGGCCGTGACCCGCTTCGTGCTCGTGGCCCGCCCGGACGCCACCATGCCCGCCCCCACCGGCGCGGACAAGAGCTCGCTCGTGGTCCCCCTGTGGGAGGACCGCCCCGGGGCGCTGCTGGAGATCCTCGAGCAGTTCGCCACCCGCGGCGTGAACCTCACCCGTATCGAGTCCCGCCCCACCAAGACCCACCTGGGCGACTACTTCTTCTCTGTGGACATCGACGGCCACATCCAGGACGACCGCGTCGCAGACGCCCTCATGGGCGTGCGCCGGATCTGTCCCCGCACCCGTTTCCTCGGCTCCTACCCCCGCGCGGACAGGCGCGAGGTCCGCGTGGCGAAGCACCACAGTGACGCCGCGTTCATCCAAGCCCGCTCGTGGGTCGACAACCTGAAAGGACAGTGACGTCCATGGACATCGAGGGCTGGAGCCAGACGCTCACCGCAGGCCCCCTCCTGCTCATCGCAGCGGCGGCCATTGCCGTGCTGCTGGTGCTCATCATCAAGCTGCGCGTGCACGCGTTCCTGGCACTGATCATCATCTCGGCCCTCACGGCCTTCGCCACCGGGATCCCCACGGACCAGGTGGTCCCCGTGATGCTTGACGGCTTCGGCAAGACGCTCGCGAGCGTTGCGCTGCTCGTGGGCCTCGGCGCGATGCTCGGGCGCCTGCTGGAAACCTCCGGCGGCGCGCAGGTGCTCGCGGACCGGCTGATCCGGGCCTTCGGCGAGAAGCGCGCACCGCTCGCGCTCGGCGTGGCCTCCCTGCTGTTCGGCTTCCCGATCTTCTTCGACGCAGGCCTGGTGGTCATGCTTCCCGTGGTCTTCTCGGTGGCCCGCCGCCTGGGAGGCAGCGTGCTGACCTACGCGCTGCCCGCCGTGGGCGCGTTCTCCGTGATGCACGTGTTCCTGCCACCGCACCCGGGGCCCGTCACCGCGGCCACGTTCTTCGAGGCCAACGTGGGCTACATCATCCTGGTGGGCCTGATCTGTGCGATCCCCGCGTGGTACGTGTCCTCCTACCTTTTCGGCAAGGTGGTCGGACGCCGGATCTCCCTGCCCGTGCCCACGATTTTGGGTGAGGCCGAGGACGTGCGGAACCCGCCGAAGGTGGGCACCGTGGTGGCCATGCTGCTGCTGCCCATGGTGCTGATCTTCCTCAACACCGGTCTGGGAACCCTCGCGAAATCCGGGGCGGTGTCCCAGGAGACCGCATCCCAGACATGGTTCCAGCTGCTGCGCTCCCTCGGCGAGACCCCCGTCGCGCTGGCCATCACACTGATCGTGGCCGCGCTGTGCATCGGCCGGGCCCGTGGGCTCAGCGGCACCGCGATCGAGAAGACGTTCGACTCCGCACTGGGTCCCGTGTGCTCGGTCATCCTCATCACCGGCGCCGGCGGGATGTTCGGTGGCGTGCTGCGCACCTCCGGGATCGGTGCCGCCCTCGAGGACGTGCTCTCGGACCTCGGCATCCCCGTGATCCTGGCCGGCTTCCTGATCGCCGCCGTGATGCGCGTGGCCCAGGGCTCGGCGACCGTCGCACTGACCACCGCGGCCGGCCTGGTCTCCCCGGCGGTGCTCGCCGGCGACTTCAACGGCATCCAGCTCGCCGCCATGGTCGTGGCCGTGGCAGCCGGCTCCGTGATGCTCTCCCACGTCAACGACTCCGGGTTCTGGCTCGTGGGCCGCTTCCTGGAGATGGACGTGCGCACCACGTTCAAGACCTGGACGGTGCTCGAGACCATCATCGGCGTGCTCGGCTTCGCGCTCGCGGCCCTGCTGTTCGCGGTGGCCGGGGCCTTCTGACCTTGCCCCCCGGCGGGGGTGACGACGGCCGCGTCGTCGCGTCCCGTTCCGGCCGCGGTCCCCGGGCGGTGCCCGCGAGCCCCTGACAGGAGGACCCGGCTCTCCCAGGAGAACCGGGCCCTCCTGTCAGCCGGGCTGGGTCAGTCTGCCTGGGAGGGTGGCACGCGGACTCGCAGGGAGCGGTGGTCCACGATGGACTCCAGGGCGGTGATGCTGCCGAGCAGGTCCCCGTCCACCTCGCACTCGATGGGCTCGTGGAACTCCACGCGCACGGACTTGCCGCTGTAGAAGTCGATCACCGGCAGGTCGTGGCGGTGGCGGAAGGCCACCTTGGCCACCATTCCCAGCCAGCCAAGGACCGAGCGCGGGGACATCACCACGAGGTCCAGGTAGCCGTCGTCCAGCTTGGCCTTCGGCACCAGGATCAGCCCGGCGGTGAGCTCGCCGCAGTTGCACACCATGACGGAACGCACCAGGCGGGACTCCCACGGGCCGCCGTCCACGCTGAAGCGCGCCCACCGTGGGTGGCTGAACAGATGGCGCATCCCGGCCTCGCCGTAGGCGGCCCACCCCACGAGGTTCTTGAGGTCATCCTTGGTGTCCGCTATGATCTGGGCGTCGAAGCCCGCGCCGCCCATGACCAGGTAGCGGTGGTCCTCCGTGCGCCCGTCCTCGGTCTCCAGGTGCATGGTGATGGAGTCGATCGCCTTCTGCGAGCCGAACAGCGCCACGTCCACGGAGTGGTGCGGGTCCGTAAGGTCCGCGTGCAGGTTCCGGGCCAGCAGGTTGCCGGTGCCGAGCGGCACGAGACCCAGGGGAATCTCCCCGCCCACCAGAGACTCGCCCACCGCGCGAATGGTGCCGTCCCCGCCCGCGGCCAGCACGACGTCGGCACCGGACTCCACAGCGCGCCGCGCCATGGAGAATCCGGGGTCGTCGATCTCAGTCTCGTAGATCACCGGGTCTGCCCAGCCGGCCTTGCGGCACGCCACGATCAGCGCATCCCGGGCCACTCCCGCCTGGGCCTTGATCGGGTTGACCACCATGGCCACTCGCTGGGGCTGCCACTTGTTGTCCGGCACTGAGTCCCTTCCGGGGATCGGTTCACGCTGGTTGTCGACAGCGGCAAGTCTACGGGTCCGGCCTCCCCGTTCCCCGGGACACCGCCCGGTTGGATACCCTGGACGGGTGATCGACATCAACGAACTGCGCGCCGACCCCGACACCTACCGAGCCTCCCAGACCGCCCGCGGGGCGGACGCCGGGCTCGTGGACCGCATCCTGGAGGCGGACTCCCGGCGCCGCAGCGCAATCACGGACTTCGAGTCCCTGCGCGCGGAGCAGAACGCGTTCGGCAAGAAGGTCGCCAAGGCGCAGGGCGAGGAGAAGCAGCAGCTGCTCGCGCAGGTCAAGCAGCTCGCGGCGGACGTCAAGACGGCCCAGGCCGCGGCGGACGACGCACAGACCGTGCAGCAGCAGCTCGTCGCCCAGTTCCCCAACCTGATCGTGGACGGCATCCCCGCCGGCGGCGAGGACGATTTCGTGCTGCTGCGCACCGAGGGCACCCCCCGGGACTTCGCCGCGGAGGGCTTCGAGCCCCGCGACCACCTGGAGCTCGGCGAGCTGCTGGACGGCATCGACATGGAGCGCGGCGCCAAGGTCTCCGGCTCCCGCTTCTACTTCCTCAAGCGGGACGTCGCCCGGCTGGAGACCGCGCTGCTCATGGCGGCGCAGGACCTCGCCCTGGACAACGGCTTCATTCCCATGACCACGCCCAACCTGGTGCGCCCGGCGATCATGAACGGCACGGGCTTCGACGTGGAGCACGACGACGAGATCTACCGTGTGGCCAAGGACGAGCTCTACCTGGTGGGCACGTCCGAGGTGGCGCTGGCGGGCTACCACGCGGACGAGATCCTGGACCTCTCGGACGGTCCGCTGCGCTACGCCGGGTGGTCCTCGTGCTACCGCCGCGAGGCCGGTTCCGCGGGCAAGGACACCCGCGGCATCATCCGCGTGCACCAGTTCAACAAACTGGAGATGTTCGTGTACTGCCACCCGGAGGACGCCGCCGCGGAGCACGAGCGGCTGCTCGCGTGGGAGGAGCAGATGCTCCAGGCGTGCGGCCTGAGCTACCGGGTGATCGACACCGCCGCCGGGGACCTCGGCACCTCTGCCGCCCGCAAGTTCGACTGCGAGGCGTGGATCCCCACCCAGGGCAAGTACCGCGAGCTGACCTCCACCTCCAACTGCACCACCTACCAGGCGCGCCGTCTCAACATCCGCGAGCGGCTGCCCGAGACCACGGACGCCAACGGCAAGGTCAGGAAGGGCGGCACGCGCGCCGTGGCCACCCTCAACGGCACGCTCGCCACGACCCGCTGGCTCGTCGCGCTGCTCGAGACCCACCAGCAGGCGGACGGCTCCGTGACCGTCCCCGAGATCCTGCGGCCGTACCTGCGCGGCCAGGAAGTCCTGCGCCCCGTCGTCTGACGCTTTTTCCCCGGCCGACGCCGCCCGCCCGCCGTGGGCTCGCACGGTGCGTGGGCGGCGTCGTCGTTCCCTGCGGGTCTTCACCTGCACTTCACCGCCCGGTCCGCAGCCGATCACCTGGCCGTGCTCGTATGACACCATGACTCTCATGACAGAGACCCCCACCGGCACCGACGACCGGCAGACCGATGACCGTGCGCAGAATGCCGCGGCCGCCATGGCACCCCTGGCGCTCCAGACCCCGCGCACGAGCGGCTGGACGCTGGAGCCAGGGGCGCGCTACCTCGTCGCCCTGGACGTGGACGGCACCCTCGTGGACCACGACGGCCGGATGTCCCGCGGCGTGAAGGACGCCCTGCGCGCCGTGGTGGCTGCAGGGCACCACGTGGTGATCTCCACCGGCCGTTCCATGGGCGCGACCCTGCCCGTGATCCGCCAGGGCCACATCGACTCCGGGTTCGCCGTGTGCTCCAACGGTGGCGTGACCCTGCGCCTGGACCCCGAGCTGCCGGAGCACTACGATGTCACGGACCGCGTGAGCTTCGATCCGGCGCACGCGCTCGACGCGCTGTCCTCGACCCTGCCCGCCGCCAAGTTCGCCCTGGAGGGCGCGGACGGCCGCTTCTACTCGACCGAGCGCTTCCAGGACGCCTCCTTCGGCATCGAGGCCGTGGGGGTGGACCTGCACGAGCTCGCGGAGATCCCGGCCGTGCGCCTGGTGGTCTACAGCGCCACGGACGCTCCCGAGGACTTCGCGGACGCCATCGACCAGGCCGGTCTGCACGGCGTGGCCTACTCGGTGGGCTGGTCCTCGTGGCTGGACGTGGCCGCGAACGGCGTCTCCAAGGCCAGCGCGCTGGAGCAGATCCGCCGCCACTTGGGCGTGGACCCCGCGCACACGATTGCCATGGGGGACGGGCGCAACGACGTCGAGATGCTGCAGTGGGCCGCGCGCGGCGTGGCCATGGGGCAGGCACCGGACGAGGTCGCGGACGTTGCGGACGAGGTCACGGCCGGCGTCTACGAGGACGGCGCGGCGGCGATTCTGCGCACCCTGCTCTGAACCGCGCGGGGACCCCTCGCGGGACACGGCCCGTGAAATCACATCGAACTGCGATACTGGGACCGTGTTCGTCCTGACCCTGACCCAGCGCGTGGCGGACGCATCCCGCCCGGATCCCGCCACGGACCGCGAGGTGTGTCGGCAGTTGAGCGGCCTCCCCGTGCGCGCTCCCTTCCAGCCCGCGGGTGCCGGACTGGTGCGCGGGCTCACCGAGGACGCCGACGCCGCGGTGACCGCAACCATGACCGCGCTGCGCAACGACCGCTACGCCGTGGGGATCGGGGTGGGGGACGTGTTCCTCACCCGCGTGGACCAGGAGGACGGCCGGGTGGCCGTCACGGCCGAGGGGCCGGGCATGGGTTTCGGGCACGACGCCGCCCAGCACACCCGCAGCTCCGAGCGCGTGGCCGTGCGCGTCAGCGCCGCGGACCCGGAGGCCGCTGCGCAGGCGGAAGCGGTGCTGCGGCTGGTGGGGCACATCGTGAGCGTGCGCAGCGAGGCCGAGTGGCGCGTGGTGGACCTCATGGTCCCCGGGGCCAGGGGTCAGCAGAAGACCGTGGCGCAGCAGCTGGGCATCACGCCGCAGGCCGTGTCCAAGGCCGTGGTGCGTTCCCTGTGGCACGAGGAGTGGCGGGCCCGGCCTGCCGCGGCCACCCTGCTGCGGCTGTGTGAGAGCAGCGCCCTCCCGGCCTGAGAGCGCTCCACCTGAGACTGCCCGGCCCGAGGGCGCTCGACCTGAGAACGATCGGTCCGAGGGTGCCTCACCACCACGTGTCCACGGGGAAACCGGCGGCCGTGAGGTCCACCTCCAGCAGGGGCAGGCACTCCACGGGCAGCCGCAGGGAACCGGCGACGTCCCGGGCGTCGAAGTAGCCGGTGAGCCACGAGAAGGCGGGGTGGTCCTCGGCCAGGGCTTCGCAGCGTGCCACGAGGTCCGCAACGTCCTCCTCCGGGGCGAAGACCCAGAAGGACTCGAGGTCGGTGAGCTGGAACAGGCCGATCGCGTGCCGCGGTGAGCCGTCCGAGCGTGCGGCCCGTGCCGGGGCGGCCAGGGGTTTCGGCTCGCCCCACGCCTGCGAGGGGCTGCGGACCCAGCCGCCGGAGGCCGCCGGGCCGAGCGCGGGCGCGAGCGGGTCCAGCTCCCAGCGCGGTGCGCTCACGAGCCAGTCCGGCGCGCTGGGCGGGTAGAGCGTGCCGTCCGGGGAATCCGGCCACTGCTCACGCCACGTGGCCCAGCTCCCTGCGTTCACGCGGTCCCAGAACAGTTGCGCCCCGGCCTCCACGGAGACCTCCGAAACGGTGCTGCGCTGACGCTCCCAGCTCTCCACGCGGTCCGCGCGCGGGTCCTGGAGGGATTCCGACGTGAATGGCCGGGGAGCGATGTCCGGGTGCAGGGGCGGTTCGGGTGCCGGTGAGGTCCCGGCCGCGGTGAGCAGTGCGCGCACCCGTGCCATCAGGGGCCCGGGGCCGAGCACCTGGGTGGAGTCCGTGCCGTGGAAGACGTACACGCGCTGCGCGTCGCTGGACTGCGCGTCGAACACGGGCACCACCTCCGGGGCGAACGGGTGGGCGGTGACGGTTTCACCGCCCGTTCTGCGGGCTGGGGCCAATCCCATCACGTCCCGGTGACAGGCATAAGAGACCGTCCCGGACGACGGATCCCCGCCGCCGGGGCGTGCGCTCCGGGGGCGGGGATCTCGTGGCTGCGGCGGGAGGGACTCAGTCGTCCTGCTCGGCCTCCGCGGCGGAGTCGTACTGGGACTGGCGGAAGCGCTCCTGCGCCTCGACGATCAGGCGCTCGGCGGTCTCCTTGCGCTCCCAGCCCTCGCCCTTGACCCACTTGTTGGGCTCGAGGTCCTTGTAGCGCTCGAAGAAGTGCTGGATCTCCTTCTGCAGGAACTCGTTGACGTCCTCGAGGCCCTGGAGGTGGTCGTAGCGCTTGTCCGTGGACACGCACAGCACCTTGGCGTCCCCGCCGGCCTCGTCGGTCATGTTGAAGACGGCGATGGGCCGCGCCTCCACGATCACGCCGGGCATGATGTCCACGTCCAGGATCACCATGGCGTCCAGGGGATCGCCGTCCTCGCCCAGCGTGTCCTCGAAGTAGCCGTAGTGGGTGGGGTACTGCATGGAGGTGAAGAGCACGCGGTCCAGGCGGATCCGGCCGGTCTCGTGGTCGATCTCGTACTTGACGCGAGAGCCGCGCGGGATCTCGATGGTGACGTCCAGCTCCATGGTGAAACTCCTTGGTTCGTAGGGGTGCGCGCCGTGCTGAGGCTGCCCCCGGGGCGGCGCACGCGGCGTCGCCCGACGGCGCGCGTCCGAGCAGATGCCCCCACGATACCGGCCGCGTCCGTCCCGGTGCCTCACCGCACGGCCCCGGTGCCGCGCTCCCCGGTGCGCGCGTTGTGCATGTCGGACCGGTTCACCAGGATGGAACCATGTCCCCGTCCACCTCCTCCTCACCGCGCCGCCCGGGCTGGCCGCTGGTCTGCGCCGTGCTGGCGCTGGCCCTTGGGATCGCCCTGGCGCTGGTGGTTCCCGGCATCGTGGCGGAGGTCGGCCCCGCCCTGGCGGCCCCGCGGAGCAGCGTGTCGGAGGAGACGCCCGCTGCCGCAGCGTCGTCGTCAGGGGCAGTGGCTGCGGAGGCCGTGGCCGGTGCCCTGCACTCCGGGCTCGACGGCGCTCCGGGCACCGCCGCGGCGGCCGTCACGGAGGTGGGCTCGGACTTCGTGCTCGCCGGGGAGTCCGCCGAGCGGCCCATGGCCCCGGCCTCCAACCAGAAGCTGCTGAGCGCGCTGAGCATCGCCGAGCACGTGGACCCGTACGAGCGCCTCGCCACCCGCGTGGTCGCGGGAGAGGGCAGCGGGGAACTGACGCTCGTGGCAGGAGGGGACACCCTGCTCGCACGGGGGGAGGGGGACCCGGAGGCGGTCGACGGCCACGCCGGTCTGGGGACCCTCGCGCAGCGCACCGCCCGGGCCCTGCGCGAGCGCTCACCACAGGCCGTGCCCGGGCCGGTGAGCGTGGCCGTGGACACGAGCCTGTTCACCGGCGCGGACACGAACCCGGCCTGGGATCCGGAGGACCTCGAGAGCGGGGAGATCACCCGGGTGGCTCCCATCGCCCTGTACTCGCACCGCGTGCCCGCCGCGGACGGCAGCGATCCCGGTGGCTCGGGCCGCCGCCCGAAGGACCCCGCCGGTGCTGTGGTCGCGGAGTTCGCCCAGCGGCTGGGCACCGCGCTCGACGGCGCCGAGGTCACCGTGCGGGCGGCCTCGCGGGCTCCCGAGGGAGCGGCCGAGCTCGCCCGCGTGGAGTCCGCGCCCGTCCACGAGCAGAGCGCCTACATGCTGGAGCACTCGGACAACTCCCTGGCGGAGACCCTGGCCCGCGTCGCGGCGGCCCGTTCCGGGCGGGAGGCGAGCGTGGACGGCGTGCGGGACCTGCTCCCGGCCACGCTGGCGGAGCACGGGATCGATGCCGCCGGGCTGCGCGTCCTGGATGCGAGCGGCATGGCCGCGGGGGACCGCGTCACCGCCACGACCCTCGCGCAGACCGTCCGGACCCTCGTCTCCGAGCCCCGCTTCGGGCCCTACGGCCGCGGCCTGCCCGTGGCCGGCGGCACCGGCACGCTCGCCGAGCGCTTCGACGACGCGGAGGAGGGAGCGGCCCGCGGCGTCGCCCGTGCCAAGACCGGCACTCTGCTGGACGTCATCGCCCTGACCGGGTACGTGCAGCGCGAGGACGGGCACGTGCTCGTCTACTCGGTGGTTCTCAACGGCGTGAAGGGCCACACGGCGGAGGCCAAGGACCGCGTGGACCGCACGGTTGCGGCACTGGCCCGCTCCGCCTGAGACGAACCGTGCCCGGCAGGGAACCCGCGGGACGGACGTCTCCCGGGCCGTGCCCTGAACCGGGCGGAGCGCGTTCCGCGGGCGCAGGGGCCGAGTGCCCCGCACGGGCATGCGGAGAGTTTCCAGGTGCGGCACCCGTGCCGGTCGGAGCCGTGTGGTTGAGTGAGCGCATGAGTCGAGAACTGACGCAGCGTTCGCTCGTGGACTGGGACGCCGCCGCCCAGATCGCCGCCAAGACGACCCCGCCGGGGCCCACGCCGGCACCGCGCGAGATCTCCAAGGCCGTGGAATCCCTGCGCTACTTCGCGCACGAGTCCGTGCACCACGTGCACACCATCACCCGCCTGGACGCCGCGGAGAACCTGCGCGACTCCACGATCCTCGTGGTGGACCGCGCGGGCTGGGCGAAGGCGAACACCCAGACGTTCTCCGTGCTCATGCAGCCCGTCTTCGACCGGCTGCGCGCCAAGGACCCGGAGAAGTTCGACGCCGCCCTGCGCGGCATCGCCCCCACGGCCACCGCCGCGGAGATGGGCGCGCTCGTGGGCTTCCTCTCCGCGAAGGTGCTCGGCCAGTACGACCCGTACGCGGGGCTCGTCTCCGAGGCCGCGGCACGCTCGCACCCCGGCGGGCGCCTGATGTTCGTGGCGCCCAACGTGCTGTGGGCGGAGAAGGAGCTCAACGTGGCGCCGGAGGACTTCCGGCTGTGGGTGTGCCTGCACGAGCAGACCCACCGTGTGCAGTTCGCCGCCGCCCCGTGGCTGCGAGACCACATGCTGTCCCAGATCACACGGCTCGGCGCGCTGGACGCCTCCGCGTGGGACCGCATCCGTGCCATGGCCGCCTCCGTCAGGGGCCGCTCGGAGGGCACCCGCCCGGATGCCGGGCTCGGACCCATGACCCACCTGC
Organism: Kocuria varians; assembly: GCF_006539885.1. GTDB lineage: Bacteria > Actinomycetota > Actinomycetes > Actinomycetales > Micrococcaceae > Kocuria > Kocuria varians. The sequence continues at coordinate 112,365 of NZ_BJNW01000006.1, forward strand.
TCACCCCGGACGAGCGGCGCACCGTCTCCCACGTCACGGCGGTGATGTCCCTGCTGGAGGGCCACGCGAACGCCGTGATGGACGCCGTGGACGCGAGCATCGTCCCCTCGGTGAAGACCATTCGGCGCCGCTTCGACAACCGCTCCGCGAACCACGGGGTGGTGGACCGCTTCATCCGCTCCGTGCTGGGCATGGACGCCAAGATGCGCCAGTACAGCAACGGCCAGAAGTTCGTGGAGCACATCGTGGAGCGTGCGGGCATGGACCGTTTCAACACGGTGTGGAGCTCTCCCGAGACGCTCCCCACGGAGGCGGAGATCCACGACCCCCAGGCCTGGATGGACCGCGTGCTCGCCTGAGAGGACCCTCACGGGGAATCATCCAGAAGGGTGTGTCAAGATGACCCCCGTGAGCTCTGAAAACATAGAACAACAGATCCGGCTGTACGGTCAGCCGTTGTCAGAGCGTTTTGGCGCCGTGGTGGGGGCCTACGGTATTACTCAGCGTCGACTCGCCCAGGTCCTGGGTCTGTCGGCGCCCATGCTCTCCCAACTCATCAGCGGCAGACGCATCAAAATCGGAAATCCGGCGGTCTACGAACGCCTGGTCATGCTCGAGGACAGCGCGGGCGCCTCGGACCGGGAAGCCGTCCTGACAAGGGTGGAGGCGTCGCAACCGGTGCTGTCCACCTCCCAGATCCGCACGGGGATCGCCACGGACACGGATGCCGTGTCCGCGCTGGCCACCGTGGTTCCGGTGGGGGAACTGGAACGTGCCCTGGTGATGCTCGGGGAGAACACCCCCGTGCTCTCCAAGGTGCTGGCGATGGCGGAGGAGACCGCCCAGCGCGCCAAGCCCGCACAGGGCTGAGCCGTGCAGCACGGACGCTCCGGTCGGCTGCATCCCGTGGTCGCGCGTGCGCGGCGCGCGGTCGGCCGGACCGTCTCCACTCTTGAGGGGACGGCCGGGGAGCCGCCCCTCGTCCTGGTGGGGTGCAGCGGCGGGGCGGACTCGCTCGCGCTCGCCGCGGCCACCCTGCACCTGCAGCGTCGGGGGACGCTGCGCGTGGGGGCGGTGGTCGTGGACCACCAGCTCCAGGAGGGCTCGGCGGACGTCGCACGGGAGACCGCCGCCACGCTGCGAGCGATGGGTGCGGATCCCGTGCTCGTGGAGCGCGTGAGCGTCTCCCGTGAGCGCCACGGGCCCGAGATGGCGGCCCGGCTCGCCCGCTACGGCGCCTTCGCCCGGGCCGTGCAGGACACCGGTGCGGCGGCCGTCCTCCTGGGCCACACGCGCGACGACCAGGCGGAGACCGTGCTGCTCGGCCTCACCCGGGGTTCGGGCACACGCTCGCTCGCCGGGATGTCCGAGCACCACGTGCTGGATGGCGTGACGTACCTGCGCCCCTTCCTGTGGCTCACGCGCGCGGAGACGGAGACGGTCTGCGCGGCGGAGGGCCTGGACCCGTGGTGGGATCCCACCAACCGGGACACCAGCCTCACGCGCTCGCGCATCCGTCACGAGGTGCTGCCCTACCTGGACGCGCAGCTCGGACCGGGTGTGGCCAAGGCCCTGGCCCGCACCGCGTCCGTGCTCGGGGCGGACGCCGACTACCTGGACGAGCAGGCGGAGCTCGCGCTTCACGCCGCCCTGGTGACCCCGGGAGAACCCGGGCCGACCCGCAGTGCCGCGGCCGCGGCGTCGTCGTCCGTGGTGCTGGACTCCGCGGCCGTGCAGGGCACCCCGCCGGCCCTGCGACGCCGCGTGCTCGCGCGCGCCTGCGTGCTGGCCGGCGGCGAGACCTCGAGCTTCGAGCGCCTCACCGCCCTCGAGGACTTCGCGCTCGGCCACGGCGCCGCCGGACCCGTCCAGATGGCGGGTAAGGTGGCTGCGTGGCGGCACCGCCCGGACGCGGCACACGCGCGGGGGTGCCTGGAGTTGCGGGGCGGGTCCAGGACCGTCACCCACGAGACCACGCCCACCCAGAACAACCCGGGGAGTGCCCAGTGAAGCCGGAACACGTCAGCGACGACCTCAGCAGCATCCTGTTCACCAAGGAGCAGATCGCGCAGAAGGTCCACGACCTCGCGCAGCAGATCGACCGCGACTACGAGGGCCGTGAGGTCCTGCTCGTGGGCGTGCTCAAGGGTGCGGTGATGGTCATGGCGGACCTCATGCGCGAGCTCGAGGGGCAGTACCCCATGGACTGGATGGCGGTGTCCTCCTACGGCTCCGGCACCAAGTCCTCCGGCGTGGTGCGCATCCTCAAGGACCTGGACACGGACCTGCACGGCAAGGACGTGCTGATCGTGGAGGACATCATCGACTCCGGTCTCACGCTCTCGTGGCTGCGCACCAACCTGGAGTCCCGCGGCCCGAACTCCGTGGAGATCTGCACCCTGCTGCGCAAGCCCGAGGCCATGAAGACGAGCATCGACGTCCGCTACATGGGCTGGGACATCCCCAACGAGTTCGTGGTGGGCTACGGCCTGGACTTCGCGGAGCAGTACCGCACGCTGGACTGCATCGCCACGCTCGCGCCGCACGTCTACTCGTGAGCGCGTCGGCGTCCCGCTCGGAAACGACGACGACGCCACTGACGACGACGCCGCGCGCGGGCCGGGCGGTGCGCCCGGATCTCCCAGTGAACGCCGGGGCGGGCGCGGTAGCGTGACCCGACCGTGTGCGCTGAGAAAGAAACGGCGCGCACTCGAGGCGAACAGGCGCCGCACGAAACGATAGATTGTGCCATACGCGCCACGGCCGCCGGATCCCCGGCCCTCCGCCCGGAGGGCCACCCGCAGGGGAGCGGGCCGTGAGGCAAGGTGTCACGTCCACGGGAGGATCATCGGCTTGGCCACGGCAAAAAAACCCACCAGTTTCTTCAAGGGTCCGTTCTTCTGGATCCTGCTCGCCATCGTGGTCCTGGTGCCCGTGGGTGCCATGATGTTCAGCCCCACCTCCTCCCGCGTGGACACCAACGTGGGCCTCGAGCTGCTGCACGACGGCAAGGTCAACGAGGCCAAGATCTACGACGGTGAGCAGAAGGTCGAGCTCTCCCTCAAGGACGACTTCACCAAGGACGACCAGAACCTCGGCAAGAACGTCGAGTTCTTCTACGTGCAGCCGCGCGCGGAGGAGGTCGTCAAGAGCATGGACGACGCCCACCTCAGCGGGTTCACGGACCAGCCGGTGGAGAACAACTGGTTCCTCTCCCTCGTGCGCTTCATGCTGCCGTTCCTGATCATCCTGGGCATCTTCTGGTTCGTCTTCTCCCGCATGCAGACCGGTGGGCAGGCCATGAAGTTCGGCCGCTCCAAGGCCAAGATGTTCAACAAGGAGAACTCCGAGGTCACGTTCGCGGACGTCGCGGGTGCGGACGAGGCCGTCCAGGAGCTGGACGAGATCAAGCAGTTCCTGGTGGAGCACGACCGCTTCACCGCAGTGGGCGCGAAGGTCCCCAAGGGCGTGCTGCTCTACGGCCCTCCCGGCACCGGCAAGACCCTGCTGGCCAAGGCCGTGGCGGGCGAGGCCGGCGTGCCGTTCTACTCGATCTCCGGCTCGGACTTCGTGGAGATGTTCGTGGGCGTGGGCGCCTCCCGCGTGCGCGACCTCTTCCAGCAGGCCAAGGAGAACGCCCCGGCCATCATCTTCGTGGACGAGATCGACGCCGTGGGCCGCCAGCGCGGCGCCGGCATGGGCGGCGGCAACGACGAGCGCGAGCAGACCCTGAACCAGCTCCTCGTGGAGATGGACGGCTTCGACGCCAACACCAACGTGATCCTGATCGCGGCCACCAACCGCCCGGACGTCCTGGACCCCGCGCTGCTGCGCCCGGGCCGCTTCGACCGGCAGATCGGCGTGGACGCCCCGGACATGAAGGGCCGCGAGCAGATCCTGCGCGTGCACGCCAAGAACAAGCCCCTGGCCGAGAACGTGGACCTCGCGTCCGTGGCCAAGCGCACCCCCGGCTTCACGGGTGCTGAGCTCGCCAACGTGATGAACGAGGCCGCCCTGCTGACCGCCCGCTCCCACGCGCAGCTGATCGACGACCGGGCGGTGGACGAGGCGATCGACCGCGTGATCGCCGGGCCGCAGAAGCGCTCGCGCGTCATGAAGGAGCTCGAGCGCAAGGTCACCGCGTACCACGAGGGCGGCCACGCGCTCGTCGCCGCGGCCCTGCGCAACACGGACCCGGTCACCAAGATCACCATCCTGCCGCGCGGTCGTGCCCTGGGCTACACCATGGTCATGCCCACGGACGACAAGTACTCGACCACCCGCAACGAGCTGCTGGACCAGATGGCCTACGCCATGGGCGGGCGCGCCGCGGAGGAGATCGTCTTCCACGACCCCTCCACGGGTGCGTCCAACGACATCCAGAAGGCCACGGACACGGCCCGCAAGATGGTCACGCAGTACGGCATGAGCTCCAAGATCGGCTCCGTGAAGATCGGCGGGGACAACTCGGACCCGTTCGTGGGCCGTGAGATGGGCTCCGGCTGCAAGGAGTACTCGGACCACACGCTGGCCGTGGTGGACGACGAGGTGCGGGTGCTGCTGGAGCAGGCCCACACCGAGGCGCACCAGATCCTGCTCGAGAACCGCGCGGTACTGGACCGGCTCGCGCTGGAGCTGCTCGAGAAGGAGACGCTGAACGAGGCGCAGATCCGCGAGATCTTCAAGGACGTCTCCCAGCGGGACCTGCGTCCGGTGTGGCAGTCCGCCGACGAGCGGCAGATCTCCGACATCCCGCCGGTCGTGACCTCCGCGGAGCGTGAGGAGGCCCGGCGCAAGCACCTGCAGGATCCCAGCACCATGGCGCCCCAGGACCAGGCGGTCGCGGCCAAGCCGGAGCACCCCCTGGAGGTGCCCGAGCACCAGGACCCGCAGCCCGGTGGCGAGGGCGGGGCCCAGGGCGAGGACCCTGGTCAGGAACCGGGCGGTGTCCGGCGGGAGAGCCGCTGAATGTCCCCGCAGGACCAGTACGGCAGCCCGGAACCGGTGTCCGCGCGCACCGCGGAGCCGGTCTCGGGCTCCTACGCGGAGTACGCGGAGAACGCTGAGCTCTCGCACGAGGTGGACCAGCCGCGGATCGCCGCGGCCGTGCGCGAGATCCTGCTCGCCGTGGGGGAGGACCCGGACCGCAGCGGTCTGCGGGACACTCCTCAGCGGGTGGCCCGCGCGTACGCGGAGGTCTTCGCGGGGCTGCACCAGGATCCGTCGCGGCTGCTCGCCACGTCCTTCGACATCGGGCACTCGGAGATGGTGCTCGTGAAGGACATCCCGTTCTTCTCCACGTGCGAGCACCACCTGGTGCCCTTCCACGGGGTTGCCCACGTGGGCTACATCCCCGGGCCCGAGGGCAAGGTCACCGGGCTGTCGAAGCTCGCCCGCCTCGTGGACCTCTACGCCAAGCGGCCGCAGGTCCAGGAGCGGCTCACCACCCAGGTGGTCGAGGCCCTCGTGGCGCACCTGGCACCGGCCGGGGCGATCGTGGTGGTGGAGTGCGAGCACCTGTGCATGTCCATGCGGGGCGTCCGCAAACCGGGTGCGCAGACCGTGACCTCCGCGGTGCGCGGACAGCTGCGCGACCCCGCGACCCGCGCGGAGGCCATGAACCTGATCGCCGCGGGGCACCGGCGATGACCGGCGGCCCCGCAGACTCCCGCCCTGCAGCGGCCGACGCCCTGGGCTGGGGGTCCTTCGACGGCCTGCCCACCGGGCGCACCCTGGTGATGGGCGTCCTCAACGTCACCCCGGACTCGTTCAGCGACGGCGGCCGCCACGACACCGAGGCCGCGGCCATCGAGCACGGGCTGCGCCTGGCGCGCGAGGGGGCGGACATCGTGGACGTGGGTGGGGAGTCCACCCGCCCGCACAGCACACCCGTGGCGCCCGCAGAGGAGCAGCGCCGCGTGCTGCCGGTGATCCGGGAGCTGAGCCGCCGCGGCGTCGTCGTCAGTGTGGACACCTTCCACGCGGAGACCGCCGAGGCCGCCCTGGCCGCCGGGGCGCACATGGTCAACGACGTCTCCGGGACGAACGTGAGCCCGGAGATGGTGGCGCTCGCCGCCCGCACCGGCGCCCCGTACGTGCTCATGCACTCGCGCGGCACGCCCGCGACCATGACCTCCCTGACCCACTACGACGACACCGTGGCGGACGTCCTCGCGGAACTGACCGCGGTGCGCGAGCGTCTGCTCACCGCCGGGGTCCGCCCGGAGCGGCTGATCGTGGACCCGGGCCTGGGCTTCGCCAAGGCCGGCGGTCAGGACTGGGAGCTGCTGCGCGCCCTGCCGCGGCTGCGGGAACTCGGCCACAGGGTTCTCGTGGCGGCCTCCCGCAAGCGGTTCCTGGGCGCCCTGCTGGCCGAGGACGGGGAGCCCCGCCCGGTCACGGGCCGCGACGGTGCCACGGCCGCCATCAGCGCACTGTCCGCGTTCGGGGGAGCCTGGGCGGTGCGCGTCCACGACGTCGCGGGCACGGTGGACGCGGTGGCAACCGCGCACGCGTGGCTCGGCGTCACCCCACCCGTCCTGCGCCCCCGGGATCACGGAGTCAACCCGTCATGAACAAGATCGTGCCCGTCCCGAACCACTGCGACCGCATCACGCTGACCGGCCTGGGCGCCGTGGGCTACCACGGTGTCTTCGAGAAGGAGCGCCGCAGCGGTCAGCCGTTCTTCGTGGACCTCGTGCTCTACGTGGACCTCGCCGCCGCCGGTGCCACGGACGACCTCACCCGCACGGTGAACTACGGGGAGGTGGCGGAGCTCGTGCGCGAGATCATCATCGGAACCCGCTTCCAGCTGATCGAGGCGCTCGCGGAGGAGATCGCGCGCAGCCTTCTTGACCGCTTCGCGCCGGTGACGGCGCTGGACGTGACGGTCCACAAGCCCAAGGCGCCCATCGACGTCACGTTCTCGGACGTCGCGGTGAGCATCTTCCGCTCCCGGGCCGCGCTCGCGGGGGACGAGGGCCGATGACGGCACGGTGCGTCGTCGCGCTGGGGGCGAACCTGGGTGACCGGGCGGCCGCGCTGCGGGATGCTGTGGCCGCGCTGGACGCAGCACCCCGCACCCGGGTCCGCGCGTGCTCGCCCGTGGTGGAGACGCGCTCCGTGGGCGGGCCCGCGGACTCCCCGGACTACCTCAACGCGGTCGTGGAGCTGGAGACCGGGCTCTCCCCGGACGAGGTGCTCACCGTGTGCCAGGACATCGAGAACACCCACGGCCGCACCCGCGAGGTGCGCTGGGGTCCGCGCACCCTGGACCTGGACGTCGTGTGCTTCGAGGGCGTGCGCAGCGAGGACCCCCGCCTGCTGCTGCCCCACCCGCGCGCGGCGCGGCGTGCCTTCGTGCTCGAGCCGTGGGCTCTCATGGACCCGGCGGCCACGCTCGAGGGCCGTTCCGTGCGCGAACTCGCCGACGCCGCCGCGGACCGGGAGGACCTGCGGGTCACGGACCTGACGCTGTCCGAGCGCCCCTCGGAGGACCGTGCACCCGGGACGGACGGCTCCGTCGCGCAGGTGCAGACCGACCACCCCGGACCGGAAGGAGAACCCCCGTGCGCTACCTGAACCCGTGGACCCTCGTGGTGGTCGCCGCCGTGACCGCCGCGGTGGGCTGGAGCATCAACCACGTGGTGAGCGGCGCGCAGCAGTCGCTGCTGATCCTGCCGTGGGTGAGCCTGGTCGCGGAACTGGGCGCGGGCGTCGTCGTCGGCTACCTGGGGCTGCGGCTGCGCGTGTACCGGGACCCGGAGAAGGGCGCGGCGCGCCGTACGGACCCGGCCCGGCGCAAGCCGTACGACCCCGTGTGGGCCGTGGGGACCGCCGCGGCGGCGCAGGCCATCGCGTACTACGGAGCCCTGTGCACGGGCTGGCACGCGGGGCTGCTCGTGGACCAGGTGGCGCTGCTCGCCGTGCGCTCCACGCAGCAGCCGCTGTGGCAGTGCGTGGCCCAGGTGGCCGCGGGAGTGGTCCTCATGGTCCTGGGCTGGATCGTGGAGAAATCGTGCCGGCTGCCACCGGATGACCCGGACGCGGAGGAGGAGACCCCCTACCCTGGACGGCGTGACCCGTACGCCACTGGAGAGGGAGGCTATGCCCGCCACGAATGATCCCCAGGACCTCGCTCCGGCCCAGCTGTCGTGGCAGCGCGTCGCACCGCGGTACGTGACGGTGCGGCTGCTCAACCAGGTGGTCTCCACGGTGGTGTGGACCGCGATCGCCTCGATCCCGGTGCTCCTGGTGCTGCTGCGCCTGTGGGACGGGGACGTGCCGTGGTGGCTGTGGCTGCCCCCGGCCGTCGTGGTGCTGTGGGGCCTCGTGAAGCTGGTGCTGATCCCGCGGCGCGTGCGGGCCATCGGCTACGCGGAGGCTCCCACCGAGCTGTGGCTGCGCAAGGGACTGCTCTTCCGCACCGTGACCGTGGTGCCCTACGGGCGCATGCAGTACGTGGAGATTAGCACCGGACCCGTGCTCAACGCCTTCGGCCTCGCCTCGGTGACGCTGCACACCGCGTCCGCCGGAACCGACGCCGTGCTGCCCGGGCTGCCCCGCGCGGAGGCGGACCGGTTGCGGGAGCAGCTCACGGAGCGCGGTGAAGCCCACATGGTGGGCCTGTGACGGCCCGGCAGGACGGGACGGTGCTCCCGCGCGGGACGCGTGACGGCACGGCCCCGCCCGCGCCGACCCCCGACGCCCCGGACGCGTGGCACCGCGTCCACCCCCTGACCCCGTTCGTGCGCAGCTGGCTGCTGCTCGTGGCCCTCGCGTGGGGGATCGGCCACACGTTCGTGGAGGACGTCGTCTCCGCGCTCATCAAGGGCGAGCCCGTGGAGGTGGACGTGGACGGCGCCCTCCAGGTGGTCGGCGCGGGCCTGCTGATCGCGGTGCTGTGCGGTGTGCTGGGCCTGCTGATCGGGCTCGGGCTGCTCTCGTGGTGGTTCACCCGCTACCAGATCACGGATCAGCACGTGCGCTTCCGCAGCGGCTGGCTCTTCCGCACCCAGCGTCAGGCACGCCTGGACCGCGTCCAGGGCATCGACATCGAGCGCCGGTTCCTGCCCCGCATCCTGGGTCTCGCATCCCTGAAGTTCGACGTCGCGGACGGCGGGTCCAGCGTCCTCGAACTGTCCTACCTGGGCCGCGACCACGCGCGTCAGCTGCGGGAGCAGCTGCTCGTCGCGGCGCACGAGGCCGCCGACGACGCCGCCGGGAGGGCCCGCGCGGCCGCCGGGGCCGCGGCGTCGTCGCCCGGGACGACAACCGGGGCAGCCGCAGGGCCGATGCCCCGGGCCGCGGGGGAGGACAGTGAACCGTTCCCGGTCACCGGGTCCGCCACCGTGCCACCGGAAGGGCTCCCCGTCGAGAACCGCGGGGACGGAACCGGCCGAGCCGTCGCCCCCTGGGCCCTTCCCGCTCACCAGGCGCAGGGAACTCGCGCCGCGGCGTCGTCGTCCTCGGACACCGACCGCGAGGCCACCGGCCGGGACGGTACCGATCCCCGCGGCACCGACCGCGACCGCGTGGACGTGCGCGTGGCCCGCCGCCACGGGCTGCTCGGGGAGCAGGACGAGCTGCGCCGTGTCTTCACCGTGCCCACGCTGCGGGTGGTGCTGAGTCTCGTGTGCTCGCCGCCCGCGGTGGTCCTGGCCGTCATGGTCGTGGCCGCCGTGGTCGCGTGGCGCGTCTACCCGGACGCGCTGGTCGTGGTGGTGCCCTCGTTCCTGCCGATGCTGCTGGCCGTCGTCTCCGGGCTGTACTCGCGCACCGAGAAGAGCTGGGGCTTCACCCTCAGCGAGGTGCCCAGCGGCGCCCGCACCCGCGCGGGCTTGTTCAACGAGCGCTCCTCAACCATCCCCACGGGCCGCGTGCAGGCCCTGCAGGTCACCCGCCCGCTGCTCTGGCGCTTCTTCGACGGCCACCGCGTGACCGTGACCACTGCGGGCAAGGGCGGTGCCGACGACGCCGCGGGGCTCGGCTCCCTGGTGCTCCCGGTGGGCACGGCGGAGCAGGTGCGGGAGATCCTGGAGCTCGTGCTGCCGGTGCAGGACGCACCCGTGGAGCTCGTCACGGAGGGACTGCGCGGGATCGGCGGCGAGGGCCGGTTCACCACGAGCCCCCGCCGTGCCCGCTGGCTGGACCCGCTCACGTGGCGGCGCACCGGCTTCGCGCTGGACGACTCCTGCCTGGTGCTGCGCCGCGGCCGGCTCACCCGCCGGACGAGCGTGGTCCCGCACCACAAGACGCAGTCCTCCGCCCTGAGGCAGGGGCCGCTGGAGCGCCGACTGGGCTTGAGCGGTTTCGCCGTGCATGTGACCGCGGGCTCCGTGGTCACCTCGGTGCACCACCTGGACGTCGCCCAGGCCCGCGAGCTGCAGTGGCACCAGTCCGAGCTCGCCCGGGCGGCGCGGGAGCGCTCCGGCGGGCGGCACGGCGACGTCGCCGCCGAGGACGGCCGGGCGAACGACGCCCGGGGGGGCGGCACGCCCGACGTGTGAGGGGCGTGCGCTACCCTGTGCGTGCCGCCGTCCCTCCCGAGGAGTTCCCCGTGTCCCAGTCCAGTCAGCGCCCCGGTCGTCTCGGGGTGGGCGTCATCAGCGCGGGAAAGGTCGGTGCCGTGCTCGGTGCCGCCCTGCGCGCCGCGGGGCACGCGGTCGTGGGGGTGCACGCGTCCTCGCCGGAGAGCCGGGAGCGCGCGGCCGCCCTGCTGCCGGAGGTTCCCGTGCTGGACGTCCCCACCATCGTGGAGCGCAGCGAGCTCGTCCTGCTGGCCGTCCCGGACGACCAGCTGCCGGGACTCGTGAGCGGGCTCGCGGCCATCGGCGCGTGGCAGCCCGGCCAGCTCGTGGTCCACACCTCCGGGCGCTACGGCACGGAGGTCCTGGAACCCGTCCGCGCCGCCGGGGGCATCGGCCTGGCCGTGCACCCCGCCATGACCTTCACCGGGCTCAGCCTGGACCTGCAGAGGCTCGTGGACTGCAGCTTCGGGGTCACCGCCGCGGCACCCGTGCTCCCCATCGCGCAGGCGCTCGTGGTGGAAATGGGTGCCGAGCCCGTGGTGATCGCGGAGGCGGACCGCCCGCTCTACCACGCCGCGCTCGCCCACGGCTCCAACCACGTGATGACCATTCTCGGGGAGTCCATGCAGGTGCTCGGGGAGATCGGTGTGGAGCACCCCGACCGTGTGCTGGGGCCGCTCGTGCGGGCCACCGTGGACAATGCCCTGGCCTCGGGGGAGAACGCCCTCACGGGTCCCGTGGCCCGCGGGGACGTCTCCACCGTGGTCGCGCACGTCGCGGCGCTGCGGGAGCTCGCCGGGGACGGCGCCCCCGCGGACGCCGGTTCCCGGCCCGGCGACTCCGACCGGGATGCCGGCACGGCCGTTCCGGGCCCGGGGGAGCAGCTACTGGCGGGCTACCGGGCCCTGGCCCACCAGACCGCGCGCCGCGCCGTCGCCTCCGGACGGATCGACGAGACCACCTACCGCGCGGTGATCGCCGCGCTCGAGAACGAGGACCGAGCATGAACGCACCCCTGGTGTGCACCACCGTGGCACAGCTGCGCGAGGAGGTCGCCGCGCGGGTGGCCGCCGGCGCCGCGAGCGTGGGCCTGCTGCCCACCATGGGCGCCCTGCACCGCGGCCACCTGGAGATCGCACGGCGCACGCGCGCGGAGAACGACCTCGCGGTCGTCTCGGTGTTCGTGAACCCGCTGCAGTTCGGCCCCGGCGAGGACTTCGAGAGCTACCCCCGGCGGCTCGACGACGACGTCGCCCTGCTCGCGGAGGAGGGAGTCGACCTCGTGTTCGCGCCCTCCGTGGAAGAGATGTACCCGGACGGCACCCCCGTGGTCTCCGTGACCTCCGGGGCGGCCGGCGCGATGCTGGAGGGCGCCACCCGACCGGGGCACTTCGACGGTGCCTTGACCGTGGTGAACAAGCTGTTCACCATCGTGGCCCCCGGCCCGGCCACCCCGTTCCGCGCGTACTTCGGGGAAAAGGACGCTCAGCAGCTGCTGCTGATGCAGCGCATGGTCCGTGATTTCGATCACCGCGTGGAGATCCGCCCGGTGCCCATCGTGCGCTCCGAGCGCGGGCTGGCCCTGTCCTCCCGCAACCAGTACCTCTCCGCGGAGCAGGCCGAGCACGCCCTCGTGCTGCACTCGACCCTGGTGGCGCTCGCGGCGGGCGAGCTCACGCTCGAGCAGGCGCGACGCCGTGTGGACGCGGAGCCCGACGTCTCGCTCGACTACCTCGTGACCGTGGACCCGGCCACGCTGACGGTCCAGGAACCGCGCCCGGGGGCACTGGCGCTCGTGGCCGCGTGGGTGGGGCCCACCCGGCTGATCGACAACATGCGCATCCCCGCCTGACCGGTATCCTGGTCCACTGTGACCGAACAGCCTGAATCCACCGTTCCCGCAGCGTCCGCCGGCTCCGACGACGAGCTGAGCGCCCACGAGCTCAACGACCAGATGCTGGTGCGCGCCTCGAAGCGCCGCGCGGCCGAGGAGGCCGGGATGGCCCCCTACCCGGTGGGTGTGGGCCGCACCACCACGCTGGCCGAGGTGCGCGAGGAGTTCGGTCACCTGGAGGCTGGTGAGGAGACCGAGCACACCGTCACGGTGGCCGGGCGCGTGGTGCACGTGCGCAACACGGGCAAGCTGTGCTTCGGAACCCTCCAGGAAGGGGACGGCACCCGCCTGCAGGTCATGCTCTCCAAGGCCAACGTGGGGGACGAGTCCCTCGCGCAGTGGAAGGCGCTCGTGGACCTGGGCGACTTCGTGGCCGTCACCGGTCGCGTGATCAGCTCCCGCCGCGGCGAGCTCTCCGTCATGGCGGGCTCCTGGACCATGGCGTCCAAGGCCCTGCGGCCCCTTCCCACCATGCACAAGGAGCTCAACGAGGAGACCCGGGTGCGCCAGCGCTACCTGGATCTCATCGTGCGCCAGCAGGCGCGCGACGTCGTGCTGCTGCGTGCCGCGATCATGCGCACCGTGCGCCGGGTCATGGAGCGCAACGCCTACGTGGAAATCGAGACCCCCATGCTCCAGCTGATCCACGGCGGCGCCTCCGCGCGGCCGTTCGAGACCCACCTCAACGCGTTCGACCAGGACATGACCCTGCGCATCGCCACCGAGCTCTACCTCAAGCGGGCCGTGGTGGGTGGCGTCGAGAACGTCTACGAGATCGGGCGCGTGTTCCGCAACGAGGGCGTGGACTCCTCCCACAGCCCCGAGTTCACCACCCTGGAGGCGTACCAGGCCTACGGGGACCAGTTCACGATGGCCACGCTGATCCAGGAGATCATCCAGGAGTGCGCCCGCGAGCTCGGTGTCGAGCACATCGACACCCCCCAGGGGCGCATCGAGCTGTTCGGCGAGTGGACGTGGCTCTCCGTGTACCCGGGCCTCTCCGAGGCCGTGGGCCGCACGATCACGCCCGAAACCCCGGCGGAGGAGCTGCGCGCACTCGCTGCGGAGCGCGAGATCCCCGTGGACCCGGCGTGGGACGCGCAGAAGCTCGTGATGGAGTTGTTCGAGGAGATCATCGAGCCCACCCTGCTGCAGCCCACGTTCGTGTGCGACTACCCGCCGGCCGCCCAGCCGCTCGCCCGCCCGCACCGCTCGGAGCCCGGCGTGATCGAGGCGTGGGACCTGATCATCGGCGGAATGGAGCGCGGCACCGCATTCTCGGAATTGATCGATCCCGTGGTGCAGCGTGAACGCCTCGTGGAACAATCCCTGCTCGCCGCCGCCGGGGACGAAGAAGCCATGCAGCTGGACGAGGACTTCCTGCGCGCACTGGAGCACGGCGCCCCGCCCATGGGCGGACTGGGACTCGGGCTGGACCGGCTCATCATGCTCTTCACGAACCTCGGTATCCGGGAGACCATTCTCTTCCCGCTCATGAAGCCCGAGTGAATCGCGGCGTCCCGCACCCGCCCTCAGCAATCGCACAGTCCCACGGAGGATGATCACCCACATGGATTACGTGGCGGTATTTCTGCCCTCGCTGGGCGTCGGAGCGGTGTTCTACTTCATCATGCGCTGGCTGTTCCGTGGGGACCGCACCGAGCGCGCGGCCCAGGCGGAGGCCCAGGAGGACGCCGAGCGCTGGTACCGGGCGGTGCGCGAGCGCGACGGCGACGACGTCCCGTTCGGCCACCCGGAGGAGAACTCGCGGCCGCCGCGTGGACTGGAACTGCGCAACAGCATTCCTATCCGTGATTCTTCGGAAGATCCCAAACGCACCGAATAGGCCGTGATGACAATATTCGAATTGCGTGCAATGATGGTGCACGTGATTCGGCGGCAGCGTGTTCGTGGGAATCTGCGGACCGGTAGGCCCGCATTGTCGTGAATGTCATGCAGCGCATGCAGCACGAGCGGGGGATTCCCGCGGAGCACGCGAATTGCCGTGTTTCACCCCACAGCACCTGTTCACGAGAGCGAACAAAAGATCTATTCGGCCCGCGGGGCATCTGGAGGAGAAGACCATGGCTCAGACCGTGAAAATCATTCTTGAGGACGACATCGACGGCGGCGAGGCCAGCGAAACCGTGCGTTTCGGTCTGGACGGCGGTCAGTACGAGATCGACCTCAGCTCGGAGAACGCCACCAAGCTGCGTGACGCCCTGCGTCCCTACGTGACCGCCGGCCGCCGCGCCACCGCCAAGACCGGGCGCAGCGCTGCCGCGACCACCCGTCCCAGCCGTTCCGGCAACCCGGAGACCCCGAAGATCCGCGCGTGGGCCAAGGAGCAGGGTCTGCCCGTCTCGGACCGCGGCCGGATCCACCAGGACATCCAGGACAAGTACTACGCCGCCAACGGCAACTGATCCGCACGGCCGGTCCCCGCGGGGAGCGGCCGCGGTGGCGGGGGAGCGCGGCTCCTGAGCGCACCGCACCTTTCAGGAGAACGGCCGGAAGGCGTCCAAAGGGACGCGTTCCGGCCGTTTCCGTGTTCGCGTGAGTCGTCTGTGCGAGCTGTCCGGTGGCCGTGCCGGGTGTGCTGGGGGCGCGGGGGATCCCGGAATTTTGCTGAGGGCTGGATACCGTGCGCCAGTGGCGAACAGTGCCCGGTACGGCGGATCGGATGCCTAGCATCGTTGGCAGAGATCAATGAAGGAGTATCCATGTTCGAACGCTTCACCGACCGTGCCCGCAGGGTCGTCGTGCTGGCCCAGGAAGAGGCCAGGATGCTCAACCACAACTACATCGGGACCGAGCACCTGCTGCTCGGCCTGATCCATGAAGGAGAGGGCGTTGCCGCCAAGGCCCTCGAGTCCATGGGCATCACGTTGAGCGCCGCGCGCGAGCAGGTCCAGGACATCATCGGCCCGGGCCAGCAGGCGCCCTCCGGCCACATCCCGTTCACGCCCCGCGCCAAGAAGGTGCTGGAGCACTCGCTGCGCGAGGCGCTGCAGCTGGGGCACAACTACATCGGCACCGAGCACATCCTGCTCGGGATCATCCGCGCCGGCGAGGGCGTGGCCTCCCAGGTGCTCGTCAAGCTCGGCGCGGACCCCGCGAAGGTCCGGGCCACCGTGCTCGAGCTCATCTCCGGCTACCAGTCCGGCAACGGCGGCGGCGAGAAGGAGGCCGCCGGCGTCGGCACCGGTGGCCGCGCGGAGGGGACCCCCGCCGGGTCCGCCGTGCTGGACCAGTTCGGCCGCAACCTCACCGCGGCCGCGCGCGAGTCCCAGCTGGACCCGGTGATCGGGCGCTACCGCGAGATGGAGCGCGTGATGCAGGTGCTCTCCCGGCGCACCAAGAACAACCCGGTGCTGATCGGCGAGCCCGGCGTGGGCAAGACCGCCGTGGTCGAGGGCCTCGCGCAGGCCATCGTGCGCGGGGACGTCCCCGAGACGCTAAAGGACAAGCAGCTCTACACGCTGGACCTCGGCTCCCTGGTGGCGGGCTCCCGCTACCGCGGTGACTTCGAGGAGCGGCTGAAGAAGGTGCTCAAGGAGATCCGCACGCGCGGTGACATCATCCTGTTCATCGACGAGATCCACACCCTGGTGGGTGCGGGTGCCGCCGAGGGCGCGATCGACGCCGCCTCCATCCTCAAGCCCATGCTGGCCCGCGGCGAGCTGCAGACCATCGGCGCCACCACGCTGGACGAGTACCGCAAGCACATCGAGAAGGACGCCGCCCTGGAGCGTCGCTTCCAGCCCATTCAGGTGGACGAGCCTTCCGAGGCCCACGCCGTGGAGATCCTCAAGGGTCTGCGGGACAAGTACGAGGCGCACCACCGCGTGTCCATCTCTGACGACGCCCTCGAGGCCGCCGTGAGCATGTCCGCGCGCTACGTCTCGGACCGGTTCCTGCCGGACAAGGCGATCGACCTGATCGACGAGGCCGGTGCCCGCCTGCGCATCAAGCGCATGACGGCCCCGCCGGAGATCAAGGCCCTGGACGAGAAGATCGCGGAGACCAAGCAGGGCAAGGAAGCCGCGATCGACGGCCAGGACTACGAGAAGGCCGCCGCGCTGCGCGACACCGAGCAGAAGCTCATCGCGGAGCGGGACGAGAAGGACAAGGCCTGGCGCGAGGGGGACGAGCAGATCTCCGAGGTCACCCCGGAGGTCATCTCGGACGTGCTCTCGGCGTCCACCGGCGTTCCGGTGTACAAGCTCTCCGAGGAGGAGTCCGGGCGGCTGCTGCACATGGAGGACGAGCTGCACAAGCGCGTCATCGGCCAGGACGAGGCCATCAAGGCCCTGTCCCGCTCGATCCGCCGCACCCGTGCGGGTCTGAAGGACCCCCGCCGTCCCGGTGGCTCGTTCATCTTCGCGGGCCCCACCGGCGTGGGCAAGACCGAGCTCGCCAAGGCGCTCGCGGAGTTCCTGTTCGGTGACGAGGACGCCCTCATCACGCTGGACATGTCCGAGTACCAGGAGAAGCACACGGTCTCGCGGCTCTTCGGTGCCCCTCCGGGGTACGTGGGCTACGAGGAGGGCGGCCAGCTCACCGAGAAGGTGCGCCGCAAGCCGTTCTCCGTGGTGCTCTTCGACGAGGTCGAGAAGGCGCACCAGGACCTGTTCAACTCCCTGCTGCAGATCCTCGAGGACGGTCGCCTGACCGACTCGCAGGGCCGCGTGGTGGACTTCAAGAACACGGTGATCATCATGACCACCAACCTGGGCACCCGGGACATCTCCCGCACGGTTCCCGTGGGCTTCCAGGCCAGCGGGGACGCGGCGACCTCCTACGACCGCATGCAGGCGAAGGTGCAGGAGGAGCTCAAGGAGCACTTCCGGCCGGAGTTCCTCAACCGCGTGGACGAGACCATCGTGTTCCCGCAGCTGAGCGAGAAGGAGATCGTGCAGATCGTCGACCTGTTCGTGGCCCGGCTGCAGCAGCGGCTGCGCGAGCAGGACATGTCGATCACGCTCACGGACGACGCCAAGAAGCTCGTGGCCAAGCGCGGCTACGACCCCGCCATGGGTGCTCGACCGCTGCGCCGCACCATGCAGCGCGAGATCGAGGACCAGCTCTCCGAGCGGATCCTCTTCGGCGAGATCGCGTCCGGGGAGAAGATCACGGTGGGTGTCGAGGGCGAGGGTGACCAGGCCACCTTCACGTTCTCCTCCACGCCCATGTCCGAGCTCTCGGACGAGGAGCTGGCGGAGATCGAGAACACGCCGAGCCTCACGGACGGGGACGACAGCCAGTCGGGCAAGGACGTCCCGCGGGCTCCCCACTCCGGTGGCGACACCGGGGGCGGGGCGGCGCAGGCCCAGGCCTGACCCTTGAGGAGGGCACCGAGCAGGGCGCCCTCCGCGCCGACCCGAGCGGGCGGCGTCGTGGACCGCAGCGGTTCACGACGCCGCCCGCTCTCGTTCGTGCCGGAGCTCCCCACCGTGGGCGCCCGGGGCTCGCCGCCGCAGGTGCCGCGGCGTGCCACCGCGGGGGCCGCAGGTCCCCGCCGCGGGTTGGGCGGGGCCGTCCGCCGCGTACAGTCGGGTGCATGACAGAGATCCACATCCGCCCCGCACGGACCTCGGACGTGCACGGGATCAAGGAGCTCGTGGCGCCCATGGCGGCCGAGCGCATCCTGATCACCAAGGACACCGTCACGTACTACGAGAACATCCAGGAGTTCGTGGTCGCGCAGGATGCCGAGGGGACCCTGGTGGGCTGCGGTGCGCTACACGTGATGTGGGAGGACCTCGCGGAGGTGCGCACGCTCGCGACCTCCCCGGCGGCCCGGGGTCACGGGGTGGGCGGTCGGATGCTCGAGGAGCTGCTCGCGCGGGCCTCGCGCCTGGGGGTGAGCCGGGTCTTCTGCCTCACGTTCGAGGTGCCGTTCTTCGCGGCGCACGGCTTCGAGGTGATGGCCAACCAGGAGACGATCCCCCCGGAGGTCTTCACGGAGCTGCTGCGCTCGCACGACGAGGGCGTGGCGGAGTACCTGGACCTCGCCCGGGTGAAGCCCAACACGCTGGGCAACACCCGCATGATCCGTTCGGTCACGCCGGAAGGCTGACGGCGCCGTCGTCCTGGGCGGCGAGCCCGTCCGCGAGCAGCCCGGCCAGGGCCCGCTCGCGCTGCTCCGCAGGTGCCGGCAGGTGCCACAGCTTCGTCAGGTGCTCCACGACCACGTCCGGCGGGCTCGGGTGCTGCGCCGCGAGCTGCTCGGCGCTCACCACGTCCGCGAGCAGCAGGGGCCGGGGCACGGGCTCCTCGGCCGCGCGCAGCACGGCCATGATGGCGCCGCGCACCTGACGGTCCGTGCCCTTCCAGGCCTGACCCCGGGGAGTCTTCTCGGCCGGCGGGCGCCCGGCGGCAACCCATGCGCACTCGTCCTGCACCGGGCACTCGTCGCAGCGCGGGGAACGGGCGGTGCAGACGAGCGCGCCCAGCTCCATGACCGCCTGGTTCCACGCGACGGACTCGGCGACGTCGTCCGGCAGCAGCTCCTCCGCCAGCCGGGTCTCCGCCGCGGTCAGGGAGCGGGAGGGCAGTGCCCGGCCGGAGACGAGCCGCGCCTCGACCCGCCGGATGTTGGTGTCAACCACGGTGTGTCGTTGGCCGAACGCGAAGACCGCGACCGCGGCGGCCGTGTATGCGCCGATCCCGGGCAGAGCCAGCAGTGCGGCGTGGTCGTCCGGGACGCGCCCCCCGTGCTCGTCGCGGATGCTCTGCGCGGCGGCGTGCAGGCGCAGCGCGCGCCGCGGGTAGCCGAGCCGGCCCCACGCCCGGACCACGTCCGCGGGGGAGGCGTCCGCGAGGTCCGACGGCTCGGGCCAGCGCTCCAGCCAGCGCCGCCACACGGGCAGCACACGCGCCACGGGTGTCTGCTGCAGCATGATCTCGCTGACGAGCACCTGCCACGGGGTCCGCTCCGGAGCGCGCCACGGCAGCTCCCGGGACTCCCGCCGGTACCAGTCCACCACGGCCCGCTGGAGCCCACGACGACGCTCTCCCACGGGGGTCTCGGCACTCGGGTTCATAACTCCCCACGGTAACGTGGAGACCATGGCTTCCCACGGTTCCGAGCGGCACGACCGCAGCACGCACCCCTCCGAGGACGACGCGCCGGAGGCCCGTCTGCCGGAGCACGTCTACCGCCGACGCCGCCTGGTCGCCCTGGCCGTGCTGGTGGTCCTCGTGCTGGTGGTCGTCTCGGCCGTGGTCATGGGCGTGCGGGCCGTGACCTCCTCGGGCTCGGACGCGGAGGAGACGGCCCCGGTAGCCACCGCGACCGCCCAGGCGACCTCGGACCCGGACCAGAAGTTCGCCGGATTCACGCCCCGGCCCACCCCGGCGGCGTCGGGCAGCGCGGCGGCGTCGTCGTCCTCCCCGAGCGCGAGCAGCGCGCCCAAGGCGTGCGGCACAAACCTGTCGGTCACGGCCTCCACGGACAAGGAGACCTACGCCGCCAAGGAGCAGCCCGTGCTCGTCATGACGCTGGAGAACACCGGGGACGCCCCGTGCACGGTCGACGCCGGGAGCAAGCAGATGGCGTTCGTGGTGACCTCCGGCGCGGACACGGTCTTCGACTCCCGCAACTGCGCCGCGAAGACCGAGGACAAGAACGTCACGCTCAACGCCGGGCAGAAGGAGAGCGCCCGCCTCACCTGGAACCGCGTCCGCACGGCGGACGGGTGTCCGGCGGGCCAGGCCGAGGCACTCGCGGGCTACTACAACCTCACGGCCTCGCTGGGGGACACGAGCAGCGAGAAGGTCGCGTTCGTCCTGCAGTAGTCGGCCCGGGCGCTCGGCCCGGCCGCGACGTCCCGTGATGCTGCCGGTGCGGGGGAGTGATGCGGAGGACCGGTACGGGGGCCGGTGAGGCGGCACCGCTCGGCGGCACGCGCCTCCCCCGGGGGGGGGAAGGGCTCCGGGCGGCAGCCTCACATGAAGCGGTCGAGCAGGCTCGTCTCCGCCATGCGGGACAGCGACTCACGGACCGTGCGGGCGCGCTGCCCGCCGATGCCCTCCACGGACATCAGGTCCTCCAGGTTCGCGGCCATGAGGGACTGCAGGCCGTCGAACTGGGCGACCAGGCGGTTGGCGACCGCCCGCGGCATGGACTTGATGCCCGCCAGGAGCCGGTAGCCGTGCGGGTGCAGTTCGGTCTCCAGCGTTCCCTGCGCCGTGGTGAGCCCGGCGGCGGTCGAGACCTTCTGCAGGTCGATCAGCTCCGCGGAGGACAGCTGCGCCAACCGCTCCAGGGCGGCGTCGAACTCCTCCTGGGAGGTGGTGTCCGGGAGGTAGTCGCGCAGCACGACGTCGGGCCCGGGCCCGGTGCCCGCCGTGAGCTCCTCGAGCTGCAGGGAGATGAGCCGGCCGTCCTCGCCGAGCTCGAGCACGTACCAGCCGATCTCCTCCGAGATCCGCCGCACCATTTCCATGCGCTGCAGGGTCAGGGCGACGTCCCGGGCGGTCACCGCGGCCTCGATCTCCAGCGCGGAGAGGCTGCCCAGCACCTGCTCCAGTCGGTTGCTGTAGTGCTCCAGGGTCTGCAGGGCCTGGTTGGCGCGCGCCATGATGGCCTGGGAGCCCTCGATCACGTAGCGGTAGTCGTCCACGTAGATGGTGATCACGCTCATGGACTGGCTCACGGCGATCACGGGCAGCCCGGTCTGCCGGGCGGTGCGCTCCGCGGAGCGGTGCCGGGTGCCGGACTCCTGCGTGGCGATCCGTGCGTCCGGCATGAGCTGCACCCCAGCCTTGAGGATGCGGGAGGCGTCCCGGTCGCACACGATCGCGCCGTCCATCTTGGCGAGCTCCCGCAGCTTGGTGGGGGTGAAGTCGGTGTCGATGTCGAAGCCGCCGGAGCACAGCGCCTCCACGG
Source organism: Kocuria varians (assembly GCF_006539885.1). GTDB lineage: Bacteria > Actinomycetota > Actinomycetes > Actinomycetales > Micrococcaceae > Kocuria > Kocuria varians. Next base: position 133,684 of record NZ_BJNW01000006.1, read on the forward strand.
AGCGCTCGAAACCCAGGACGATCAGTGCCCCGGTGCGCCCCCGCAGGATGCGCTCCAGCCCGGTCCGCAGCTCGGTACCGGGCGCCACCCTGGCGAGGGTCTTCCGCAGGGCGGTCTCACGTGTCTTCACCACGGCCCCATTCTATGGTCAGCACGGTGATCACCCGCACGTCACGGGCAGGTCCCAGGGCTGTCCCGTACCCGTGCCCATGCCCGCGTCCGTGGTCCGTCCCCCGTGCCGGGCCAGTACCCGCGCTGGTGGTCCGCCCCCGCCCGTGCTCAGTCCCCGCGGGGCGGGAAGAGCAGCTCCATGGCCTGGTTGACGGTGGTGACCTCGCGCACCGAGAAGCCCGGCGGGATCTTCCCGGGCCCGTTGGGGGAGGCGGGGACCACCGCGTGCGTGAAGCCCAGCCGGGCGACCTCCTGGATGCGGCGGTTGATCTCCGGCACGGGCCGGACCTCGCCGGCCAGACCGATCTCCCCGAAGCACACGAGCCGCTGGGGGAGGGGTCGGTCCTGCGCGGCGGAGGCCAGGGCCATGCACACGGCGAGGTCCGTGGCGGGCTCCGTGAGCCGCACGCCGCCCACCGTGGAGACGTAGCAGTCCATGCTCGCCAGGGCCACGCCCGCCCGGCGCTGCAGCACGGCCAGCAGCATGGCCACGCGGGAGTTGTCCAGCCCGGCGGTGGCGCGGCGCGGCTGGGCGGTGCTGGACTTGTCGAGCAGGGCCTGGACCTCCGCGAGCAGGGGCCGGCGGCCCTCCACGGTCACGCTCAGGCACGTTCCGGCCACCGGCACCGGGGTGCGGGAGACGAACAGCCCGGATGGGTCCGAGACCGAGCGGATGCCGTTCTCCTCGAGGTCGAAGCAGCCCACCTCGTCCGTGGGGCCGAAACGGTTCTTGACCGCGCGCAGCAGCCGGATCCGCGAGTGCTTGTCCCCCTCGAACTGGCACACCACGTCCACCAGGTGCTCGAGCAGCCGCGGCCCCGCGATGGAGCCCTCCTTGGTCACGTGCCCCACGAGCAGCGTGGTCATGTTCCGGGTCTTCGCGGCGTGGATCAGGCTCGCGGCGACCTCCCGCACCTGGCTCACCCCGCCGGCGGATCCCTCGATCTCCGAGCTCGCCAGTGTCTGCACGGAGTCCACCACGAGCAGGTCCGGGGACAGCGCCTCCACCTGCGCCAGAGCGGCGGAGAGGTCCGACTCCGCCGCGAGGTAGAGGGTCTCCGACAGGGCGTTGATGCGCTCCGCGCGCAGCTTCACCTGGGCGGCGGACTCCTCGCCGGTCACGTACAGCACCGTGCGGGGGGCGTCCGCGCCGCCGGCGACCTTCGCTGCGGCGTCGAGCAGCAGCGTGGACTTGCCCACCCCGGGCTCGCCGGCGAGCAGGATCACGGCGCCGGGCACGAGCCCGCCACCGAGCACCCGGTCCAGCTCCGGGACCTGGGTGGGGGTGAAGCGCGCGACGGAGGAGTCCACCTGCGAGATGGGGCGCGCGGGAACGGCCACGGTGGGCGCGGCGCGCGTGCGGCCGTGCTCCTGGTCCGCGCCCATCTCCTGCACGGTGCCCCACGCCTGGCACTCGCCGCAGCGCCCCACCCACTTGGCGGTGGTCCAGCCGCACTCCGTGCAGCGGTAGGTCACGGAGGGCTTGCGGGTCCTGGTGCTCATGGGGCCACCGTAGGGTGACCGTCCGACGCGCATAAGCGCCGCCCGTGGGATGCGTGCCCCCCTCTCACTGCGCGCCGAGCGGCGGCAGCTGCTTGGCCGCGTTCTCGTGGGAGACACCGGCGGCCTCCAGCAGGTCCACGACCATGGGCCGCAGCAGCAGCACGAGCGCCTCGCCCTCCATGGTGCGGATGCCCATGGCCCCGGGCTCCAGCCGCTGCGCCACGGAGATCAGCTCGTTGCGGGTCTGGCGCAGGTAGCTCTCCCGGGTGGGCTCGTGGCTGACCGCGAGGGCGTGGCCGAGGCTGAGGACGGCGTCGGAGACGTCCGCGAGCGCCTCGGAGAGGGAGGCGATGGCCTCGTCCGCGAGCGTCACGCGGTTGAGCACGGCGGCCAGACGACGCGCGAAGACCCGCGAGTTGCGCACCGCGAGGTCCAGGTAGCGGATGCTCTCGCTGAGCTCGTCGATCTCGTGCCGGTGCCGCCGGTACAGCGGGGACGCGTGCGTGATCTCGCGCGAGCCCTTCAGGCCCGTGCGCACCGAGTCCACGAGGGGCTGGGTCTGGCGCCCCCGCACGAGGGCGTGCCACGCGAGGGTGGCGTCCGAGTCCGCGACGGCGTGCGAGCAGTCGGTGAGCATCTGCGTGAACTCCCCGATCAGCTTGCCGAGGTCCTGCCGGGGTTCGCGGCGGGGGTCCTGCGGCACGATGTACGCGAGGACGAGCGCGCAGAGGCAACCCACCACGGCGTCGAGGGAGCGGCCGAACACGCCGTCCTGGGAGGGCGGGAGCAGCACCACGAGCACGGACTGCAGGCCCATCTGGGTGGTGAAGATGACGCCGTTGTCGAGGAACCTGGCGAGCAGCAGGGACACGAGCAGCACGACGGCGGCCTGCCACTCCCCGGGGCCCAGCACGGTGATCAGGAGGTCGCCCATCACGATCCCCAGGGTGCAGCCCAGGGACACCTCCAGCACGCGCCGGTAGCGCACGCCGCCCTTGGCGTAGCCCAGGGAGACCAGGGCCGCGGTGGCGGCGAAGATGGGGCCGTGGTGGCCCAGCAGCCGCTCCGCGATCACGTAGGCGCTCACGGCGGCGACCGTCATCTGGACCGCCTGGAAGAAACCGGCGGACATCCGCGCCCAGCCCGTGCGGACACGGCGGCGCGCAAGCGCTGCGACACGGCGGAGCCGGGAGCGGGGGCCAGCTGCTTCCGGGGACGCCATGAGGCCATCCTAGGCTTCCGGGCCGAGGGACGTCGGGTGCGAGCGCCCGCGGTGGCCGTGCCCGCGGCCCAGGGGGAGCGGTCCCGTCGGGCCGCGGGTCCGCGGCGCACGGGAGGCACGACGACGCCGCCGAGGGGCGGCGTCGTCCCCCACTCCGGTCCCCCGCCAGCTGTTCACCGCCCGTTCACCTTCGTGGCCGACGCTGGCAACGTCGGATGCCTACGGTGAGCCGTGGGCGCACTGTGAGCGCTGCGGTGGTGCAGGCCGACGTCCCGTCGGCCGCCTCTCACCCGTTCCACCGGTACACGCTTTGGAAGGAAATTCTGTGAAGCTTTCGCATGTCGGCCGCTCGGCCGCGGTCCTCGCCATTGGTGCCCTCGCCCTCACGGCGTGCGGTTCGGACAACCCCACAGGCAACGCCGGGGGCGGTGCGGGGGAGAGCAGCGAGGCCAAGGGCACGCTGACGGGCATCGGCGCCTCGTCCCAGCAGGCGGCCATGACCGCCTGGCAGAGCGGTTTCCAGTCGGCCAACAACGGGGCCACCGTGCAGTACTCCCCGGACGGCTCCGGCGCCGGGCGCAAGGCGTTCCTGGCCGGCGGTGCGAACTTCGCGGGCTCGGACGCCTACCTCACGGACGACGAGGCCTCGCAGGCCAAGAAGCAGTGCGGGGACGGCGGGGCCATGGACCTGCCCGTGTACGTCTCTCCCATCTCCGTGGCGTTCAACCTTCCGGGCGTGAAGTCCCTGAACCTGGACGCCCCCACGATCGCCAAGATCTTCACCGGCGAGATCAAGAAGTGGAACGCGGACGAGATCAAGAAGCAGAACCCGGACGCGGACCTGCCGGACACCGCCGTGACCGTGGTGCACCGCAGCGACGACTCCGGCACCACCGAGAACTTCACCGACTACCTGGCGAAGGCGGCCCCCAAGGTCTGGACCGACAAGCCCGCGCAGGCGTGGCCCGCCAAGTACGCGGCGGAGAACAACAAGGGCACCTCCGGGGTGGTCTCCACGACGAAGAGCACCGTGGGTGCCGTGACCTACGCCGACTCCTCTGCCGTGGGTGACCTGGGCACCGCCGCGATCAAGGTGGGCGAGAAGTACGTCACGCACTCCGCGGACGCCGCCGCCAAGGCCGTGGAGGCCTCTCAGCAGGTCGAGGGTCGCGGCAAGCACGACATGGCGATCGACATCGACCGTGCCACCACGGAGGCCGGGGCCTACCCGCTCGTGCTGATCTCCTACCACGTGGTGTGCTCGCAGTACGCGTCCAAGGAGACCGCGGACCTGGTCAGGGCCTTCGAGAGCTACGTGGTCTCCGAGGAGGGCCAGAAGGCCGCCGCGGACTCCGCCGGTTCCGCGCCCCTGTCCCAGTCCCTGCGGGACCAGGCCAAGGCCGCCGTGGAGTCCATCACCGCGAAGGGCTGACACGGCCCGCGAACGCGCGGCAGCGGCGTCGGCGCCCGAGGAGCGCGCCGACGCCGCTGCCGCGCAGAGCGGCCGACGCCGCGCGATCCCCTAGGCTGGTCCGCGGCCTTCGCCCAGCACGCACCACACCTTGATCGAAGGGACTGTACATGTCCACCACGCTCAGTGCACGCAGACCCGGGACCGCGTCGTCCGCGGGCGGGCGTGCCGGTGACGCCGTCTTCTCAGCGCTCAGCCTCGGGGCCGGCATCCTGATCTTCGCCGTCCTGGCGGCGGTGGCCCTCTTCTTGCTGCTGCAGGCGCTGCCCACCTTCGCCGCCCCGGCGGCGGAGGTCACCGGCGGCAAGGGCTTCCTCAGCTACATCGGCCCGCTCGTCGTGGGCACCCTGATCGCCTCGGTGATCGCCCTGCTGATCGCCACGCCCGTGGGCATCCTGGTGGCGCTCTACGTCTCCCACTACGCCCCGGCGAAGATCTCCAAGCCGGTCGGGTACGTGATCGACCTGCTCGCCGCGATCCCCTCCGTGATCTACGGCGCGTGGGGCGCCACGGTGCTGGCACCGGCCCTCGTGCCGCTGTACACGTGGCTCAGCGACCACGCGGGGTTCATCCCGTTCTTCGCGGGGCCCGCGTCCCAGACGGGCAAGACCATGCTCACCGCGGGCATCGTGCTCGCCATCATGATCCTGCCGATCATCACCTCGATGTCCCGCGAGATCTTCACCCAGACGCCCAAGCTGCACGAGGAGGCCGCACTGGCCCTGGGCGCCACCCGCTGGGAGATGATCCGGATGTCCGTGCTGCCGTTCGCGCGCCCGGGCATCATCTCCTCGATCATGCTGGCGCTCGGCCGGGCCCTGGGGGAGACCATGGCCGTGGCCCTCGTCCTCTCCTCCGGCCCGATGATCGGTTCCCTGATCCGCTCCGGCAACCAGACCATCGCCGCGGAGATCGCCCTGAACTTCCCGGAGGCCTACGGGCTGCGGCTCTCCGAGCTGATTGCCGCCGGCCTCGTGCTCTTCCTCATCACCCTGGTGGTCAACATGATCGCCCGCGCCATCATCGCCCGCTACAAGGAATTCTCGGGGGCCAACTGATGTCCACCTCCATGCAGACCTCCCAGCGCGGTCCCGGGGTCTCCCCGGTGCGCCGCTCCAAGCTCACCCGCGGCCAGCGGCCCCGGTGGCTCGTGCCCGTGGTGGGCGTGGTCGCCGTCGTGGCCGGTGCGGCGCTCGCGGCCCTCGTGGGCTTCGGGATCGCCCTGTGGGCCCTGTTCGCCGCGGTGATCTTCCTGGTCGTGGGGCCCCTGGCGGTGGGTGCCGTCGAGGGTCGGCGCGCCGGCACCGACTCGCTGATGACCTTCCTGGTCTACGCCGCGTTCGTGCTCGCGGTGGTCCCGCTGGTCTCCGTGATCTGGACGGTGCTCGTCAACGGTGTCCCGGGGCTGACCTCCAATATGCTGCTGACCTCCATGAACGGGGTCACCGGCCTGCAGGACAACACGGCGGACGGCTCCGGGCACGTGGTGGGCGGGGCCTACCACGCGATCGTGGGCACGGTGTCCATCACGTTCTGGGCCACGCTGATGTCCGTGCCGATCGGCCTGCTGACCGCCGTCTACCTCGTGGAATACGCGAGCGGCGGGTGGCTCGGCAAGGCCATCACGTTCTTCGTGGACGTCATGACCGGCATCCCCTCCATCGTGGCCGGCCTCTTCGCCGCCGCCCTGTTCGGGATGGTCTTCGGGCCCTCCACGCGCACCGGCTTCGTGGCCGCGGTGGCCCTGACCGTGCTGATGATCCCCACGGTGGTCAAGAACACCGAGGAGATGCTGCGGATCGTGCCCAACGAGCTGCGCGAGGCCTCCTACGCGCTGGGCGTGCGCAAGTGGCGGACCATCCTCAAGGTGGTCATCCCCACCGCGATCTCGGGCATCGCCTCCGGCGTGACGCTCGCGATCGCCCGTGTGATCGGCGAGACCGCCCCGCTGCTCGTCACCGCCGGGTTCGCCACGGCCATCAACTGGAACTCGTTCTCCGGCTGGATGACCACGCTGCCCACGTTCATCTACTACCAGATCATGAACCCGACCTCGCCCACGAACCCCGATCCGTCCCTGCAGCGCGCGTGGGCCGCCGCGCTGATCCTGATCCTGATCGTGATGCTGCTCAACCTCGTCGCGCGCCTGATCGCCCGGGCGTTCGCCCCCAAGACCGCCGGTCGCTGAGCGCCGCGGCGCCGCGCACCGACCGATCCACCTGACCGAAGGACAGACACCATGTCGAAACGCATCGACGTCGAACACCTCAACGTCTACTACGGCGACTTTCTGGCCGTGCAGGACGTCAGCATGAACATCGAGCCGCGCTCCGTGACCGCGTTCATCGGCCCGTCCGGCTGCGGCAAGTCCACGTTCCTGCGCACCCTCAACCGCATGCACGAGGTGATCCCGGGTGCGTACGCGCAGGGCAAGGTGCTGCTGGACGGGGACGACCTCTACGGCAAGGGCGTGGACCCGGTGACCGTGCGCTCCATGGTGGGCATGGTCTTCCAGCGCCCCAACCCGTTCCCCACCATGTCCATCCGGGACAACGTGCTGGCGGGCGTGAAGCTGAACAACAAGCGGATCTCCAGCGCGGAGGCGGACGAGCTCGTGGAGAGCTCCCTGCGCGGCGCCAACCTCTGGAACGAGGTCAAGGACCGCCTGGGCAAGCCCGGCTCCGGCCTCTCCGGCGGCCAGCAGCAGCGGCTGTGCATCGCGCGCGCGATCGCCGTGAAGCCGGATGTGATCCTCATGGACGAGCCGTGCTCCGCGCTGGACCCGATCTCCACACTGGCCATCGAGGACCTCATCAACGACATCAAGTCCGACTACACCGTGGTGATTGTGACCCACAACATGCAGCAGGCCTCCCGTGTCTCGGACAAGACAGCGTTCTTCAACATCGAGGGCACCGGCAAGCCCGGGCGGCTGATCGAGTACGCGCCCACCTCGGAGATCTTCAACACCCCGCAGAAGCAGGAGACGGAGGACTACGTCTCGGGCCGCTTCGGCTGATCTCCGGAGACGCCACGACAACGCGACGACGACGCCGCGTGGCCGCCGCGCGGCGTCGTCGTCACCCGGGTGTCGAGCGGCGCCTCACGAGGTGCCGGGGACGAGCGGCGAGAGTGCGAGGAAAAGCATCGCGGAGACCAGGCCGCACAGCGGCGCGGTGACCACCCAGACGGTCAGCAGCCGCACCACCGTGCGGTGGTAGACGGTGCGGAAGCGCTGCGCGGAACCGGCGCCCAGGACGGCGGCGGTGCTCGTCTGGGACGTGGACAGCGGGATGGGGGAGAGGAAGCCCCCCACGAACAGCAGCGCGCCGGAGACGGTCTGCGCGATCGCGCCGCGCAGGGGGTCCAGCGTGACCACGCGCGAGGACAGCGTGTAGGCGATCCGCCACCCGCCCAGCAGCGTGCCGAACGCGAGGCACAGCCCCACGAGCAGCGTGAGCCACACCGGGATGGCGCCCCGGGAGAAGCCCGCGCCGAGCACGAGCATCAGCAGCATCAGGATCCACAGGGTGCGGCGTGTGTGCTGGATGCCGTGGCCGAAGTGGATCGCGGCGGCACCCGTGGCCTGCACCACCCCCGAGCGGAAGTTCACGCGCCCCGGTGTCTCGTGCTGCACCAGGTGCACGAGTGGCACCACGAGCAGGAACGCGACGCCGAAGGCCACCACGGGCGCGACGACCATGGGGGCCAGCACCTGCCACGAGAGGTACGGGCCCACGGCGAGCGGCCCTGCGTGCAGCCCCACGGCCCGCGCTCCGAGCAGCGCACCCACGAGGGCCCCGCCCAGCGCCGCGGTGGATGAGGACGGCATGCGCCACCACCACGTGGCCAGGTCCCAGCCGATCGCCGTGACCAGGGAGCACAGCAGCGCCACGACCCCCACGGCGTCGAGCGGCACGGGGATCTCGAACGTGATCATCCGGTCCAGCACGAGCCCCACCAGCAGCGCGCCCATGAGGTTGAAGACCGCCCCCATCCACAGGGCCACCCGCGGGGTGAGCGCGTTGAAGCGGACGGGAAGGGCCACGGCGTTGGAGGCGTCGTGGAAGCCGTTGACCACCGTGAAGACCAGGGTGAGGACGATCCCCAGGACGGCGAGCACCTCGACCATGGCGCTCAGGACTCCGCGACGAGGATCCGGCCCACCTCGGCGGCCACCTGGCCGAGCGCCTGGGCGGCGTCGAAGAGCTGCTGCGCGGTGTCCATGCGGCGGATGGCCTGCCCGGCCTTGAACTCGTCCAGCAGGTTCGCGCGGTAGTTGCGCTGGGTGCGCTCCGCCTGGCGGGTGAGGCGGATCATCTCGAACCAGTAGTCGTCGAGCTCCTCGAGGCTCGCGAGGCGGCCCATGGCCTTCAGCGTGAGCTGCGCCATGTGCTGGATAACGGCCAGCTGCTCGGTCGCCTGGGCGCCGGGACGCTCCAGCTTGTACTGCCGGTGGAACTCCGCGCACGCCACGAGGCACTGCACGGCCCGCAGCAGCCATTGCCCCAGGACGTAGACGTCCTCACGGGGGACGGGCACCACGTAGGAGGAGCGCGTGGTGGTCATGAGCGAGAAGTAGAGGTTGGTGCAGCGGTCCTCGGTGTCCAGGAGGTCCGTGAGGGGAAGCTCCCACACCTTGTCGATCTGCCCGAGGTGCTCTGCGAGCTGCTCCACGGCGGTGAGGGCGCACTGGGACATCTGGACCAGCAGGTCCGTCACGCGCTCGTCCGCAGGGAAGATCCGAAAGGCCATCCGTCCGTCTCCCGAGTCCTCGACGCCGTCAGTTCCGTGTCCGGCGATACTGTACCGAACGAAGAAGACCTGCGGGGCGCGCGCCACGGCAACCGTACCGAGTGCCGTGGACCGGCGGGGGGGGGGGGGGGGGGGGGGG